>CAZAKP010000017.1:0-28371 GCA_964485845.1 uncultured bacterium
TAGCGACTGGCGAATAGATGGCACGCAGGGCAGGGGCGGGCGAGAGCCCGCCCCTCCGCAATAGGGGTCGAAGCAAGGGCGGGAAGGAAGTTTAGTCTCTGGATACACGCTGCTGATGAGCCAATTTGGCGTAACGGCTGCATTGTCAGCTCACTATTCCCTGATATCGAAAGTCCCCTCCCTCGTCCCCCGGACTCCCCCGCGAGTCGTCGTCCAGATTGCTCTGACCACTGCCTTGGGAGCCGTTCTACCGGTTGCTTCGTCCGTTGTCCTGTCCGTTGTTCTCCGTGCAGCCTGACCCGTCCTCCCCGCGGTTGTTCGGTTGAATGTCTGCCGCATTGCCGAGTCGGCTGCTCCTCAGGTTGCCATCTGAGTCGCCGGCTGAACAGCTTTCCGGGCAGCTTCCGCTGTGGTTCTCACGGCTGTTCGGAGAACCGCCGTCCGAACAACTCTCCGGATTCCTCAGTCCGCTATTCTGTTGGCTATTCCCGGAGAAACGGCAGCCTTGCTGCCGCAATCCAAAGTTCTGGCCATCATCTATATGTAGTGGTCAGGCCGTTTCTGACCACAATTCCGCCGTGGAGTGGACGGCCCACAGACTGCCTGGGGGGTAGCGGCGGCGGACCCAAGAAGTCAAAGATCAAAAGCTAAAAGTCAAAAGCCAACGCCGGGAACAACGATCCGAACAACGCCGCGAACAAGTGCTGGAACAACGACGGGTACGACTTCGCGAAGAGCGCATGGTCCAGCTAAGGGTTGAGGTTAAGGTTGAGGTTAAGGTTGAGGTCGAGATAGAGCGAAAGGCACGACTCTCGACGCCGGCGAATGCCCAGCGAACGATACGACCACCGTTACTTCGTGAGGAACAACGCGGGGTGCTTCGCGAGACCCAACGCCGCGCGCTATGAATGATCGAGGCTGAGATTAAGGTTGGCTTCGCCCCTATGGAAACAGTGGAGGTTGAGTGTAGGATTCTGTTGCCGACGCAGTTGAGAATGAAGTGCGCTACGAGCTGAGATGAGCCGAGTGTGGCGAGCAGGGCTCACGCGGCGCCCTGCTCGGATCTGCAAGCGGAGAGGGGACTCGGGTGGAATGTGCCGGCCAAGGGGGATTGACACGTGGGGACGCCCAACTAAGATTTCTCTGTGAGCCAGCCGCCTTTTGCCGAGGCGGCCGCCACACTGCGGTCAGGCCCGTCCGGCATGGCCGCAGACCGCCGCGACACGGCGGAGAGTTTTTCGAGAGTGATGAGGAGATTTCGATGAGCAGCACGTTCGGCCGCGGGCCGCGCACGCCCGCGAAACCCGGCACGTCGTCCCGCGCGGCGTCCAAGGCCATACACGTCAGCAAGTTGGCGGCGGAGAAGGCGTTGCGCGCCGCCGCCGACTGGTGCAAGAAGGCGAGCGCTGTCCAGAAGGAGGGACGACCCGAGGAGGCAATCCGGCTGTTTGAACGGGCGCCGGAGCTTAATCCCCACGAGGTGCAAGCCTGGGTGGGGACCGCGCTGTGTCTTGACGTGCTGGGGCGACAGGAGGAAGCACTGGAGGCTTATGCCGAGGCCCTGGCAATCGTCCCGCGGGATGCCGAGGTCTGGGGCATGAGGGGAGACCTGCTCGTGCGGCTGGGACGCCACGAGGAGGCCATTCACGACCTGGACCGCGCCCTCGGGCTCAGTCCCTGCCTCGCCAGCGCCTGGGTAAATCAGGCCCTCGCCCGGAAAGCGCTCGGCAACCGCGAGCAGGCAATCTTCTGTTATGACCAGGCGCTGAAGATCGACGCGCGCAGTCCCGAGGTGTGGTACAACAAGGGCAACTGCCTGTGTGCGCTCGGCCGGTTCGATGAGGCGCTCGGCTGCTTCAATGAGGCGCTGGTAATCGACCCCGGAGACGCACGGGCCTGGAACAACAAGGGCGTCTGTCTCGCCGGTCTCGGCCGCGGCGAAGCCGCCGTCCGCTGTTACAACAAGGCACTGGGCATTGACCCGACGTACACCCTGGCATGGCAGGCGAAGGCCGTGGCCTGCGAGCATCTGGGCCGTATTCCGGAGGCGGTGCATGCCTACGAGCAACTGCTGGTAGCGTCGCCGGCCCGGGATGTTGCCTCGATTGAAGAGATTCAGCGGCACGTGCGGGAGCTGGAGACCGGCCCGCGGCCGGCAGCGCAGGCGGCGAGCTAGCGCGACGGCCCCGAGCCGGCCGAACCGGCGTCTGCCGCGCGACCGGCTGCTTCCTCCCGACTTGACCCGAGGTCAATCCACGCCATCCTTAGGTAGGGATGATGAGCGCAGTCTCAGGTATCAGCCACTGGCAAAGTCCCCGCGGGCGGCGGCCCGGGAGCTACAGCATTGAATATTGACATCCGTTCGACAACCGGCACGGCCCGGCACTGGGGCAAGGCAGCGGCGTTCGCCGTGTTTGCCGCGCTCGGGCCGATCCTGCTGCTCGCCCTGGAATCGGATACCCCGGCGCGGGTGCGGGCGCTCATCGCCGGCGCCCGAGTCGAGTCGCAGCCGGTCCGGCTGGCCGCGCCCGAGGCCGACATTGTACTTTGGGCGTGGGTAATCTTCTTTGCCGTTCTCGCGCTGGTCTATGCAAACGATACGAAGCCGGAAGAGCGGCGCGAGATGTCTGCGGCCGACTTCGAGGGCGATTTTGTCATTCCTGCGCCCGAGCCCGCGCCCGGGGACGAGCCGCGTATCGCGGTACCCGAAAACCGGCCGGCCGCGGAACCGGTGCGGGAGGACATGCCGGTCGTGCACAGCCTGCCGGAGGCGCAGGCCTGGTTCAGGAAGGGCGGTGAGCTGTACGTTCAGCGTCGCTACGAGGAGGCGATTGCACGCTTCGACCGGGCGCTCAAGATTTACCCGCGGCTCGCCAGCGCCTGGGCCGGAAAGGGACTTGCCAGCAGCGCCATCGGCCAGTACCAGGACGCGATTCGATGTTTTGACGAGGCGCTGCGGTTCGACCCGCGCGACCCGGCGTTCTGGCACGACAAGGGCAACGTCCTCAGCACGATGGGCCAGCTCGAGCGGGCGCTCGGCTGCTACAATGAGGCGCTGATTCTCGACGCGCGCGACGCGAGCGCCTGGAACAACAAAGGCGTCTGTCTTGCCGTGCTGGGCCGGCCGGAGGAGGCGGTCGCGTGCTGCGACAAGGCGCTGGCGCTCGACCCGACCTACGCCACCGCCTGGCAGGCAAAGGGGCTGATCGAGGAGCGCCTGGGCGACCTGCCGCAGGCAATCGCGGCCTACAAGCAGTTCATCGAGCTCGCGCCGGAGCGAAATTCGGCGGTGGTTGCGCGCGTGCAGCGGCACGTGAGCGCGCTGGAGCTTCCGGCTCAGGCGGAACCGGGCCCGGCCGCGGTCCCGGACCGCGCCGCTACTTCCTAGACCAGAGAGCGACTCCGGAGCAGCCGCCCGGGTCTTTGAACTGGGCCCAGTGGCCCCAGCCGCCGCCGATTTCCGTTACCGGCGTCATGACTTTTGCCCCGAGCGTGACGGCTTTCTTGAGCGCGGCGTCGATATCCTTGACCATGACATAGGCCACGACGCCCTCGCCCGGCGCTTTCTTCACCTTCGATATCCCGCCGCCCATCCCGGTGCCGGCGCTGAAGGTTATGTATTCATCGCCTTCGTCCATCGGCTCGATCTTCCACCCGAAGAGCTTCGAGTAGAAGGTGCCGGACTTGGCGAGGTTGGTTGAAGGTATCTCGATGTGAGCTATTTTGTCCACTGTAACTCCTTCCTGTTGTTCCTGCCGCGGACGCTAGGCCCGGGCCGCGGCCGGGGGCGGCGCCGGCCTGACGCGGCGAGCACTCTTTGGACTTCGGCCGGGAAATCCTCGGTCTTCTGTACCTGGCGGACTTCGATGACGTCGCCGTCGGTCATCGGCGCCCGCGAGGCCCACTCGATGGCCTCACCCAGCGACTTCGCGCGGAACATCCAGAAGCCGCCAAGAGTCTCATTCGTGCAGGGGAACGGGCCGTGCGTGACCGTCCCCTTGCCATTCCCGAACTTGATGCGGGCGCCGTTCGCCGGCGGCTGCAGGCTGTCGACACTTAGGAGCGCGCCGGCCTGGCGCAGCGAGTCGTTGTACTTTTCCATCGTCTCGGCCATCTTCGCGTCGGGCAGCGTACAGTTCCCGTATATCACGAGACATCATGAAACGTGTACCGACCTTCCTTCCTGAGTCAGAACCGGCTCGAATCGACCGCGCTACTTCGACGGGTACGGAACGACCCGGTCGATGATGATGCCCCGGCCCTGGCCGCGGGCGACGGCAGTACCATAGGCCCGTACGCGCTGCGCGCCGTAGGCGGAGAGCTTTGCGGTTCCGACCGGGCTTGCGGGCATGGTCATCGTGGCCGGGTAGTAGACGCGGCCGTTCTTCGTAACAAGGACCAGCGGGTCCCCCGCCGCAGCGTATTCGCTTACGCGCTTCGGGTCAGAGGTAGCCGAACGGCCGCCTTCAAGCCAGTTCGCCAGGTCGACGACCTCTCCGGTCAGCTGTACGTTGTTGATCTCTTTGGCCGCGAACTTGCGCGGGTCCTTGGGCGGCGGCACCTTGGCGATGCTGTCGACGATAACGCCACGCTCGTGTCCGCGTCGGACGGTCATTCCGTACACTCTGACATGCTGCTCGGCGTAGGGCATCATTTTCTGGTTGTCAGGCCGGGCGCTGCCGTCGGCGCTGAGCAGGATGGGAAGCACGAGCGCGCCGTCGTCGGTCAGGATGGCCAGGGGTGTGCCGTTGCGCGCGCACTGGAGGGCGCTGTCGCGGTACTGGGCGCCCACAAAGCCGCGGGCCAGCCAGCAGTTTGTGCTAACGACCGTTCCGGTTATCACGGAGCTCTCGAGGTTGCTGCCCGTATCGGGAGCAGGTGCCATGCCCTCGTCCCAGTAGCTCATGTTGTCGTTCAACTCGACTTCGGCGTCGTTGGGCGTGTCCTCCGCGCTCGCCTCTGCGGCCCAGACCGAGGCCACCCAGAAGAGAGGCAGCGCGAGGGTCGCGACTACCAGCAGCAGTCTCGCTTTACGCATCATGTGTCTCCTTTCGCCGGCCGGATTCCACGCAAGCGAGCCAGCGCGATTGGCGTCCGGTTGCCGGATTTCCGCCTCGGTCGCAAGCTGCGCGCCGGTGTTCCGCCGGTCATTTACCTAAGAAGCACAATGCAAGTCGCATGCCGGGGTCGGTCCGCCTCAGACGAAGGACAGGGTCAGCGGTTTTGCGTAACCTTCCGGGTTACGGAACACGAGCTGCGAGCAGGGGCCGGGAGCAGGGTTGGGAGTTCCGGCCCCGGTTGCTGTCCCCCCGACCTCGGTCCTGTCAGCGGGTGGGTACGACGAGCTTCAGTGACTCGTGGGAGTTTCCGGCTTCGAGTGTGAGCAGGTAGGTTCCGGGCGCGAGCGCACGGTCAAGGCTGAGCGCGTGCCTGCCCGCCGAAAGGACGCCCTGGGGCAGGTCCGCTACTTTTCGGCCATCCTCGGAGAAGACAATCAGCCTGACCGGCGCGGCTGCCCCAAGTTCGCAACTGACGGTGACTTTGCCGCCGGCCGGGTTCGGCGTCACCTTCAGGGCGCCGGCCGCGCGGACAACGCGCGCTTCGCTGACGGCCGCGCCGGGAAACTGAAAGTGGTGAACCGTCATTTCGGTCGTGTCCATGGTGACCTGATGGCCGTAGCGCAGCATCTGGTCGCGGCTGGAGACAAGCATCTGGTGGAAGACGTTATAGGGATAGCCGTTGCAGGGCGTCGAGTCGGAATAGGAGTGGCCGTTACCCGGGTTCTCGTCGTTCAGATTGTCCGGGTCCATCCGGCCGTAGTTGTGGAGCGAGGGATGGGCGTTCCACCAACTCGCGGGCCTCAGCACATACCCGCCCGCGTAGTAGTCGGCCGCGATCGGGTCCTTCGACGCGACGAGCGTATTCAGCCGCGTACACATGTTATACGGTGCGTTCGGGCCGGTTGTGATTTCCGCGCTCACCCAGGTGGCGTCGATAATGTTCAGGTCCGGAAACCGGGCTTTGCCGAAGTCCACGCCAAGCAGTCCCTCCGTGAACGCGCGCGTGTGCATGACGCCAGCGCCGATTGCCGCGTAGGAAAGGAACCCGATGTAGTGCTTTACCGACGCCGATACGCCCGCGTAGCTATGTGACTTCAGCACCGGCATGTTGATGAACTTGAGCCGCTCAGGTTCATAGGAAGAGCCGTTCCAGACCCCGAGCCGGGTCGAGATGCTGGTGCCGTACGACGTCACGAACTTGGCATAGGTCATGCCGGTCGAATCCTCGCGGACGTAGCCGGAAACGGTGTCGCCCTGGTCGAACTCGTTCACCCAATGGTTGCCGCTGCTGTAGCCGATGGCGGTCCAGTTGTAGTCGCCCACGTGGTAGCCGCGTGCGGCAAACGTGTCAACCACCTCCTGCATGGTCTGGGAGTGACGCTCGGCGTTGTTCAGCGAATACGCCCAGGACTGGCGCCACTGGCCGTTCTCAACCAGTTCGATCTCGCCGGTGAAGGTATCGGGGTGGGCAACGATGCGGGCGATGAGACCCTTGATGAGGTCGGTGCTGGGCATTCCCCGCTCGGGCCATTCGGCGTTCACCTTGAGGAGCACAACGTCGTTCTTACCGACAATACCCGTGGTATCGCACCAGGGCAGGCTCTTGCTCGACCGATAGAGGTACGTGCCGTTCTGGGCAAGCAGCGAGAGCAGCGTGTCCAGGCCTTCGTGGTACGTCCCTATGCTGTCAGGGATTGGGACGCTGTCCACAACGAAGATGTGAGACTGAGTCGGCCGGGCCGAAGTCCAGACCGGCAGGGCCGCCTCGACCGGTGGCGGCACAGTCGGGTGCTTGTGGATAAGGCTCAAAGGAAGGAGAACGGCCAGGGCAGAGATACCAGCGGCCAGGAGAAGATTCCGGGCTTTCCGGCTCAGCCGCACTGCCGGCAGGGGCAGCCCGAGGGCGCGGAGCCCGCGCAGGATGCCCGGAAAGACAAAGGCGCTCAGCCAGAGTGAGCTGGTGCCGGCCGCGGCCTGCTGGCACGGGTAGCGCAGGCGGCTGGGCTTCGTTCCCGATCGCAGCAGCAACCAGAGAACCGAGCCGAGGCCGAGCCAGAGGAAACTATGGGTGAAGAACCGGGTAACGTTCCTCAGTAGTCGCTTCATTGGTAACTCCTTGAGATAGCGGACGAGGACGGACACAATCAATCATCACCCACCGGCAGCCGGAAGTCAAGACAGCGCCGGTGTTCCCAGCGCCGACATTGGGCCAACACAGAGCCCACAGAGAGCACAGAACAGGTGAAGCCAGAATCTCCGGTCGGTACCTTCAGGATCTCGGTGAACTCGGTGGTTCAATATCGATTCAGGACGATGTCGTCGGCGGCCATTTGCCTTGACCCGCAGGCAAGGCATCGACTATAATCTCTCGGCAGGTACATAGCAAAAAGGAGACCAGAGGATGTCCAGGCAATTCGCACCGCTGCTCGTCGCCGCGCTGCTTTTGGCCGCGGCCGCCGCGGTCGGGCAGCCGACGCCGGCGGGACTCGTGATTCCGTACGATTCATTGATGGAGAGCCGCGTCGCCGCTGACGGCGTGATCGATAACGAAGACGGGCCGGAGTACCCGGCGACTTACGCCGACAAGGCATCAGGGCTGACCGTCAATTGGGGTTTCGACGACAGCCTGTTGTACGTCGGGCTTGAAACCAAGGGCCGCGGCTGGCTGGCAATCGGGTTCGGCTCGCCGACAATGAATGAGTCGAATATGATCATCGGCTACTACACCGAGGATTCGACCGAGGTGATGAACCAGCTCGGGGCCGGGCACGGGCACGCTCGCGCCCAGCAGTCGGACAGCGCCATCCGCGAGGCCGAAATCGACTTCGACGAGGAGACCGGCGTCACGACGATGGAGTTCATCTACCCGCTGCGGTTTCCGGCGGGCAAAGGCGAGGCACTGGCGATACCGGGACTCGAACCACAGGGGAGCTACGACGTCATCCTGGCCCAGAACAACAAGAGCGTCTCACTCAGCGCCAAGCATACGAACTTCAGCACGCTGAAAGTCAGGCTGGCCGCGAAACCGCAACCGCCGCCGAAGCCGGCGGCGCCGCCGGAAAAGTAGGTCGGGCCGACCGGGACCGGGCGGGCGTCTGCGGAGACGGGCGGCTCCGTTACCTTGACTTTCCTGAGCAAGCAGCTATCTTCTGTCCAGCCATGAGACATTCTTACGCCCTCCTTCTGGCCGTTCTGGCGCTCGGCGCCTGCGCCGGCAGTTCGAGCCGGCAGGTCGTTGCCACGGTCAACGGCGAGAAGATTACCGCCGCCGACGTCGCCGCGATGCTCCCGCAGAACCTCGACTCGCTGCGGGCCGATACGGTGAAGAAACAGGTGCTCGACAACATCATCACCCGGAAGCTGTTCGCCCAGGAGGCGAAGCGCGAGGGGATGGAGAAGGATGCCGAGTACCAGGTCGAGCTCGAGCAGAAGTCGCTCGTGAACCAGCGGCTCTACGACACGATTACAGCCCCCGGCAACCGGCTGACCGATGCCGACGTCGAGGCGGCCTACAAGCTGCTTGCGACCGAGGCGCACCTGAAGGTGATATCGGTGCCGACGGAGAGCCTGGCGCAACGGCTGGCGGCCGAGCTCGACAACGGGGCGGTTTTCGATTCGCTCGCCGTCAAGTATTCGAAGCATCCCAGCGCAATCAAGGGCGGCGACGCCGGTTTCATCCCGCTGCTCTACATCGAGGAGCCGCTGCGGTCGGCCGCGATGTCCCTCAAACCGGGGCAGCATACCGAGCCGATGCCGGTGGCCGGCGCCTGGCAGATTGCCGAACTCGTCGAGACGCGGCCGGCCAGCCCGGGCCCGCCGCCGCTCGAGCAGTACCGGCCGGAGCTGGAGCGGCGGCTGAGGCAGTTGCAGCGGCGGGAGCTCGCGAATCAATACCTGGCCAGTCTGCGCGACCGCATTACCTATAACCCGGAAGGGCTCGACATCCTCTCAAAGCCGGTTGACTCAATTACCGAGGCCGACAAGGATGTGGCCGTCGCCTACAAGGACAAGACGAAGTACGTGAAGGTGGCGCGGCTGCTCCCGGTCGCGGCCCGCTTCCCGGCGGACCTCGATACGGCGATGAAGAAGTACGCGGTGCGCCGCGCGATTGAAGAGGACCTGATGTATGAAGACGCGCTGCGCATGGGCCTGGACAAGTCCCCGGACATCGTGCGCCAGCTCGCGGCCCGGCGCGAGGCCGTGCTTTATAACGCACTCTTCAAGAAGGAGATTTCCGACGCGGTGGCCGTCAGCGACGCGGACGTGATGGACTATTTCCGCGAGCATCGCAATGACTTCACGTCTCCGGATTCAAGCCAGGTCGCGAGCATGATCCGCAACCGGCTGCTGAACGACCGCCGCGATGAGCGGCTACAGGAGTACCTGGCCGGTTTGAAAGCAAAGGCGAAGATTACCATCAACCAGGCGGCACTCGCCGCCGTGAAGAAGGAAGCGATAGCGGGGCCAAACCCAAGCAATAAGGAGCGGCGATGAGAAATCGATACCTGATTGTCCCGGTGATTATCCTGGCGGCGGCATTCCTTGCCGGCTGCAGCAGCCAGCAGCAAAAGAGCGCGCCGGCAATGTCCGGACCGGTGCTGGCGAACGTGGATGGCGACAAGCTGACCGTTTCGGAGCTCGATTCCCTTTCGCCCGAGGGGTTCGAGGTCACCCGCGACAACCTGCCCAAGATCCTCGATAAGTGGGTCTCGAACACCCTGATGTACCAGGAGGCGGTGCGCCGCGGGATCGACAAAGAGCCGCAGGTGCAGGCTCACCTGAAGCGGCTCGAGCGCGACTACGTGGTGAACGAACTGCTCGACCAGTTGACGACCAAGGTGAAGGTCGGCCAGGACGCCGCGATGCAGTATTTCAATCAGCACAAGGACGAGTTCAGCT
Source organism: uncultured bacterium (assembly GCA_964485845.1). Taxonomy (GTDB): domain Bacteria; phylum Hydrothermota; class Tepidihabitantia; order Tepidihabitantales; family Tepidihabitantaceae; genus UBA2258. Next base: position 9,960 of record CAZAKP010000017.1, read on the forward strand.
ACGAGGTGAAAATTGCCCGGATCGTGATGGCCGACAGCCTGATGGCGGCTCAGACCCTGGCCGAACTCAAGGGCGGCGCCGACTTCACCAAGCTGGCCAAGGAGCGCTCGCAGGACGCGGCGCTTGAACCCGGAGCGGAGTCGCGCTACTTCGCCCGCAGCATCGGCGACCCGCGGATGGGCGGCGACCCGGCGATCGCCGAGGCAATCTTCGCCCTCGAGCCCGGCCAGCTATCGGATGTGATCCCGAGCCAGGAAGGCTACCAGATCATCAAGCTCGTCGACAAGAAGAAGGTCAAAGCCGACGTGAGCTTCGCCCAGGCGCGGGACGAGATCGAGGCGATTCTTTCCTATCGCCGGAGCCAGGCCGTGGTTGACAGCGTGCTCACCTCCCTGCGCGAGAAGGCGAAGATCGAGCTGAAGCCGGACGCCTACTTCCAGTCGGCGACGAAGTAGCGGAAGGGCCGAGCCCCTTGTTTTTTGTCACCGGCCGCCGCGCGCTGGGGGCTCTTGCCGTACTGGCCACGGCCGCGGCCTTCGCGGCCGGGCCGGCCGACAGCATCGTCGCCGCGGTCGGCGACCAGTTAATCCTCTCAAGCGAACTCGCTCAGGCCGTGACCTTCCTCAGGCTGTCAGCGCCGGATACGACGCTCGCGGACTCGGCGCTCGAAGATGCGGCGTTGAGCCGGCTGATTGACGATCTGGTGCTGGAGGAGCAGGCGCGGCGCGAGTCGGTGGAAGTCAAGCCGTCGGAAGTGGCGGCCGAGGTCGACGCGAACATCGCCGCGGTCAAAGACCGATTCGGCGACGAGGCGAGTTTCGAGTCGGCACTCGCGGCCGAAGGCTACACCGAGCGGGTGCTGCGCCAGCGGTACGAAGAGGACGCGCGGCGCAAGCTGCTCGCCCGCCGGCTGATGGACAAAGAGGGGCTTACTCAGATCTACATCTCGCCGGGCGAGGCCGAGCGGTTCTACAACGAGAATCGGGACTCGATTGCCCGGGTGCCGGGACGCGTGGCCCTTGCCCATATCCTGATTCCGTTCACGCCGGGCCCGGCCGCGGATTCGGTCGGACAGCGCCGGATGACCGAAGTCATGGACGTTCTTACGCGGGGCGGCGACTTTGCCACCGTCGCGGCTTCGTTCTCCGACGACAAGGCGACGGCGGCCCAGGGCGGCGAACGCGGCTGGGTCGCGGCGGCGGACCTGCCGCCGGAGTTGGCGATTGTTTTCTCCCAGCTCAAAGCCGGACAGACCTCGCCGCCATTTCCGTCCCGCGAGGGTTACCTGACGGTCAAGCTCGAAGAGAAGACGCCGGACCGCGTCCGGTTTCGCCAGATTCTCATCCGCGTGCCGTTGACCCGGGCCGATACCGTCCGCGCGCGCAATCAGGCCGCCGCAGTCCGGCGCATGGCGCTTGAAGGCGTGCCGTTCGATTCGCTGGCCCGGGAATACTCGCGTGACCCGGCCACCGCCGACTCCGGCGGCCGGCTGGGCGAGTTCCTGGTGGCGGGTCTGGCCCCGCCGTTCGACAAGGTCGTCGCCGGCCTGGATTCGGGCGAGCTCAGCGAGCCGGTTTTCACCGAGCACGGGTATCACATCATCAAGGTGCTTTCCAGGCAGCCGGAGCGGGTGCTTTCCTACCTCGAACTGCAGGACAATATCCGCAACTACCTCTTCCAGCAGAAGCTGGGAGAGCGGCTCAACGCCTACCTCGAACGCGTGCGCGGCCGGGTGTACGTCAGGCGGTTCCGCCCGTCCGCGAGTCCGGGGACCGGATGAAGCGCGCGGCGGTCGTACTCATTCTCGCGGTCTGCGCGCTGGCCGCGGTCCAGCCGCGCGCGGCCGACCCGGACACGGTTTCCCGTGCCGAGGTCGTGCTCGCGGCGCAGCAGGCACTGGATGGCGCCGGCCGGAATCTCAATCGCTGGCTGACAATTGTCATCATCGCCGTGCTGGTCGCGGCCACGCTCGCCGTGTGGCGGATCTGGGCGCTGAGCCGCCAGGTCGCGCGGCTTTCGGACCTGCGGGCGGCGTGGGAAACCCGGTTCGCCGGAACCGCCGACGAGGTACTCCGGCTGAAGCGGAAAGTGGCCGACGCCGAGGCGAAGACCGGCAAGCTCGAAACCGACATGGCCTCGGTGCGGCCGGCGGAGCTCGACGCCGCCACCGCGCAGGTGGCGATGGTGCAGTTCGAGCAGGCGGCGGTGCGCGAACGGCTCGAACGGGCCGAGGCGAGTCTTGAAGCGGTCGCCGACCACACGGTTGTCACCAAGCAGGAGCGGGCGATGATTGAAGACCTGGTCAAGACCGCGGGCGAGGAACGGGCCAGGGTGGAGGAACTGGTCCGGACAGCGGTGGAGGCCCGGGCAACCGCCACGGCCGCCGCGGTCCGCGCCGAAGCCGTGGCCCGGCGTACGGCGGCGGTTGACGCGCTGCGGGCCGGGGACGAGAAGCTGGCCCGGCAGCAGTATCCGGCCGCCGTTCAGGCCTACACGCTGTGCCTTGAATCGCTCGAAAGCAGCCCGACCGCCGAACCGGGGCTGTGGTTCCACGCGCTGCACAGCCGGGCACTCGCCAACCTGCGCCAGCGGGAGTTTGGCACCGTGCTCGCCGACGCCGATGAGATCGGGAAGGTCGATACGGAACGGGCAAAGGGCGCGTCCCGGCTCCTTTCGGGTATCGCCCGCCTGTGGCAGGGCGACGTGGCTCACGCCATCAAGGACTTCGCTGATGCGACGGCGGAGGACCCGGACGCGCGCGGGTTCATCCTCCAGGACGAGGACATCGCCGCCTGGCTCAGCGTCAACTCGCGCAAGGCGGCGCCGCTCAAGCAGTACCTGCGGGACCTGGACCGGAAGCCGGCCCAGCCCCGGCCCTGACTTCCCGCGACAACCGAGCCGATTCCAACGCCTCCGGGCGGAGCCCGGGTTGATTGCCGCCGGCGCTGCGGCTTGACTGTGGTGGCAGGGCGGCTACTCTTTAATGTCTATGCTATGGCTGCTGGTAATCGGCATTTCGGTACGGGTCGCGTCGCTGCCGGACCCGGGCTCGTCCGAAAGCCTGCCCGGACCGGCCGATCACGCCTGGTCGTTCGAGCAACTGGCCAACAGCCGTAATTCGGTCCACGCCGGTTTCGATGACTCCCTGCCCCGGCAGGTGCTGGCCAACGTACTCTGGGCGATGAGCCGGACGCCCGTCGCCGGCGGCGGCTACCGCGAGTTCTACGTGGCTACGCCCGCCAACGTCTACCGCTACGACCCGGAGCGCTTCCGACTCACCGTGCAGCGCGCCGGGGACCACCGCTACAATTCCGGCTCGGCGTTCGAGGTGGGCGTTGCGGCTGATCGGCCCGAGGCGGCCGGCCTGGCGATTCAGGCCGGGCTCCTCGCCGGCGCCGCGTTCAACCCACCGGGGCGGTGGCCGGCGACCGACGTCCGCGGCGTCGTGAGCTGCCCGATGCAGTGGGCCGCCGACCACGCCGCCACCGACTGGAAGCCGGAACATCCGGTCCGGATGGTGAACGTGTACGGCCGGGCCGCCTGCTCGCCGGGTGAGACTCTTGCCGCCGCCCGGTCCTCGGATTCGAGCCTGCCGCTGCCCCACGTGGTCGGGCCCGATACGTTCGAGGCGGTGATGGCCGACCTCGCCGAGGATTCGCTCTTCGGCCCGGCGGGATTGTCGGACGAGAACCTGTCGCAATTGCTCTGGGCCGCCTACGGCGCCACTCCGCATCTGACCTTCAACCACCGCCAGGGCCTGACCGTCCCGAGTGCGATGGCGAGCTACTACCTCACCGACCGCATCTACGTGGTCGGGCGGGAAGGCGTCAGCCGGTATCACAACCGGCTGGCGGGCGAAGCCGACGCCGCGACGCACGACCACCGGCTGGAGCGAGTCAAGGCCGACGACCGCCGGCCGCAACTGCGGGCGGCGGCGGACCGGATTCCGAATAGTGCGCCGGTCTACTTCGTCGTCTGCGTGCCGGACACCGCGCTTGAGCCGGCGATGATGGAAGCGGGATTCGTCGGTTTCGAGCTGCTCGCGCAGGCCCGCTCGCTCGGGCTCGCCGGGCGCCTCGTCGTGCCGCTCAGCCGGATGGAGCGCGGGGCGATTGCCGCGGCGCTGGACCTGCCCGAGGGCCATGTGCCGGCTCTCGTCTTTGCCTGCGGCGAAGCGGCGCGGGCGCAAACGACCGGTGCCCTTGACAACCCCGCGGTAACGATCGTGCGGGCCCAGCCGGCGATTCGCCGCGGTGAACTGCGGGTTGAATACCTGCTGAACCGCGCCGGGCCGGTGCGGGCCGAAGTCTTCGACATGCTCGGCCGGCCGGTAAGGCTGCTCTTGAGCGAGCAGCAGTCATCCGGTTACCATGCCGTCGTCTGGGACGGAACCGGCGAGGACGGCGCGCGGCTGAAGCGCGGCACCTACCTCGTGGTCATCATCTCCGGCGGGACTGTCGCCCGACACAAGGTCGATATCGGCTAGACCGGCTCGACTCCTCAAATCCTGCCCGGTGATTCAGCAAGTCCTGGAATCGGCCGCGCCGAATCTGTGCAATCGTGGCGGAATCTAAAACGGGTGAACGTGAATGCGGAAGAATCTCAGGCGAGCCTGGGCTGGTTCTTTTTCACGCGTCCGTTATTTGCCCGATACGCAGGCCCCGAATCTGTGCTATAATCTCTCGTGCCTCTCCTCATTGACGGGCTGATCGTCCTCATCATCGGCCTGGGCGTATACGCCGAGATGCGGCGCGGGCTCTTCTTCGCGCTGTTCGACGTTCTCCGGCTGGCGGCGGCAATCGTTCTCGGGTTTGCCGCCTACTCCGCGTTCCATCGGCTGTTTCACTCCTACGCCGCCGGGCTCATTGCCCTGGGGGTCGCCGCGCTGACCGCGGTGATGGTGGTGCCGATAGTGCTCAAACTGCTCAAGGCGGATCCGGCCTGGGGGCGGACGTTTGTCGGCCGGCTCGGGGCCGGCCTCATCGGTATCGCCATCGGCTTTGTCACCGTCTCGGCATTCCTGCCGGTCATCGGCCGCGCCGGGCGGGGACGCGAGGCAGTTCCGCGTTCGACCCTGGCCCAGCCGTTCATCGACGCCGCGTCGGTGCTCTACTATGTTGCCGATGCCTTCAACCTCGACTTCCCGGTGCTCAACACCCGCGCAATCCGGTTCGAGTACGAAGGGCACGAAGGCGAGCCGGCGCTGGTCGAGCGCGTCAACTACTCGCGACTCAACGGTGCGGTCTGCATCGAGTGTGGCGCCCGGGTTCACTTCGACGGCTACTTCAACCGCATCGGTGCTTCAATCTCGCCGCGGTTCACCTGCCCGAACTGCGGCCGGACCTCGGACGGGTGCCAGACCTTCGCGGGATTCCACCGCATGTACGGCCTCTGCCCATGCGACGTTTCCCAGGCGCTCGGCCCGATCGACTGCGGCGTCTGGCCAAACGACCGGCCGGTGTATCCGAGAGGCGTCTGCCCGGTGTGCGGCCGGTCGGTGAACCTGAGACAGCGACAAGCCGCAAGCTCCGCGCCCTAGCGCCTCCCGGCGAGAATCCCAGCCGCAAGCACAATTCTGAGCTCAGCCGGGCGCCGAACGGCTCCCTGCTGCGTTGACGGGATTCGGCCGTTGTCAGCGGCCGTGGCCCGACATCATTATGCGGTCGTCAATCAGGTGCGTGTTCCCGCTGCCGCCAATCCAGACTACGCCCCTTCGCGCCCGGGACAGTACTGAGTTGAAGGCAGGGGCCGGCCGGAGCCCGGACCATCCGAACCCCGCACCCCGGCTCTTACTTCTGCTGCCCCAGCAGCCTCTTCACCAGCTCGATCAGGTCGGCCGCCAACTCGCGACGGACCCTGTCGTCCTCCCCGGTGGACGGCGCCGTCGCGGCCGGGTTCTCGGGTGCCGGAGAGTTCGGCGCCGCGCGGCAGGGCCGGGCATCATCCGCGCGCGGGCCCGTTTCCTCCATGGCGAGCTTCTCCTGATACCTCTTACAGTACCAGTCGCGGAACTCCGTGCAGCCCGTGTACATCCCTTCCAGCGGATTGTCGACGTCCGGCTTCTTCATCGGGAAGAGCGACAGGCCGGCGATGAGGCCGGCGCGGGAGAGCCGGTAGTGGTTGAACGACGCGAACGCGATGGTCGGATTCCACCACAGGACTGCGGCGGCGCCGACGCCGAGCCCGAGCGCGACCAGGATGAGCCCGAGCTGCCAGGCCGAGGTGTGATACATGAGCGATAGCGACAGGAAATATGTTCCCAGGCTCAGACAGGAGAGAATGACCGCGGCCGGGCAATTGACCGCAAACTCCGCGTGCCGCCAGTACTCCTTGGTCAGATGGTCCCAGTACGTGATGCCCTGCGACGCGACCATGTTCTGGCGCAGCAGCGGCAGATGCATGGTTGACCAGCTCGGCTCATTGCTGCAGCCGTATCGCTCACGCTCGAAGTCGGTCCAAAGCCTGGTGTCCGCGGACGCCTTGTCTCTTTCTGCAGCAGATTGGTCCTGCCCAGCCGTGGAGGCGGCAGACGATTTATCAGCGGGGGCAAGTTCCTTCAGGGCTTTCCGCACCGTGCCCCAGTTCCACGGCCGGATGACTGCGACGGCGTGCTTCTTGCCAGCGTCATTGGTGCTGTCGATGATCCGCTGCCAGAATCGGAACCGGGCGTCGAGGCTCGTCAGTTCCCGGTAACCCCACTGACTGATCAGACTGCCGACGAGAATCGCGCCGATGAGCCAGAAGTACCACTGGGTCACCAGGCGCTGGGAGTCGAACCGGAAGCGGCTCCGGTCGATGAAACTCAGCACGCGGACGCCGTGACTCTGCTCGTAGTAAGCCAGCACCGTAGTCCTTGTCTTCCCGGAGCTGTCTGCCAGCAGGCTGAGCCTTGCCTTGAGCGTGTCGACCAGCGACTTCATCGTCGCCTTCACTCCCGCGTCGGTCGAGTCCGCCGACGACCTCAGCTCAGACCGGAGCGAGTCAATCTGCGACCGCAGGGCCAGCACGGACGCGACCATGCTGCTGTCGCAGCCCCCGGTTCTGCGGCGCGGGCCTCCCGCCGGCAGCGAATCTGCCTCATGCCCGTCCGCCTCACCTGCCGCCATGATGTCCACGGTGTCGCTCGTCACCCCGTTTGTGATTACCCAGCGGGTCGGCAGCGGCGCGGAAAAGAGAGACAGCAACATCAATAGACCGTACGCCGCGACGAAACCGGGGATGCCGATCGAGAGGATGCGGCCGAAGTTCAGAACATCGGTCAGCTTGTCCAGCAGGTCGCCGATCAGATTCAGCGCCGGCGACCCGCCCGGCCTGCTCTTGGTCTTGTGCGTTTCCCCGCCGTTCTCACTCGTGTTCTTCGCGGCCTTGGCCTTGGACGGCGGCTGGTCGTCGCCCTCGGCCGCGGGCTTCTTCCCGTCCTGCGGTTCGTCACTCATCGCGACTCCTTCCTTACGGCGGGCCAGGCGCCCGCCTCCCGCTCATTCCGCTCAAGCGCCGCCTTCCGCCGGCCACTCGGCCGGTTGAGCGTGAAGGTCGGCGAAAGACGTCCTTCCGCCGGCTACTTGGGCTCGATGATGAGGCGGCGCGGCTCCACGGTCATCGCGACTTTGCCGTTCCTAACTTCAAAGATGTCGCGCAGCCACACCTTCTCATCGGTCCCGATAACCCAGGCCTCGTCATCGACCGGCTTGCCCTTGTCGGTGGTCTCGAGCCACTTCTTGAACCCGTCCGGGGTTCCTCCGCTCTTGCTGTACGTGATGAGGCGGCGGAAAAGCTTGGGCCAGACCGCCAGGTCCTGCAGCGCCGTCGCATTCGCGGCCGGCACGCCGCTCGCGGTCTTGTCCACTCCGCTCTGCCAGAGGCCGGCGGGCTTCGCGCTCTGCTGCGCTTTCTTAAACAGCCCGTCGAAGTGGACGCGCAGCTTGTACGGTACCGTCGAATAGTAGGCCGGGTAGGCCAGTCCGGCGGCCGCAAGCTTGCAGTTGACCGACGACTTCAGCCAGCTCACATCAGGATCGAGCCATGTCCCGCTCTTCTGCGGCGGCTTGCCACTGAAGGCAAACGCCACCGGCCTGCCATTCGAGTCGATCCCGCCCGCTATCACGTAGCCCGGAACCGGGTCGGGTGCCGTTTCGCCGACCGTCAGGTCGTTGGAGCCACAATACGTCACCGGTCCGAACCCGAGCGCCTTCAACGTAAAGTCTCTCGCACCGAGGCCCAGGTCCCAACGCTGGTGTGCGTGCACCGCGAAGTCGAAGTGGGTCTCGAGCGCGTCAATCGCCTCCAACCTCAGTTGCACGGTGCCGGCGGTGTTGAACTCGGGTTTCCTGCCGACCCTCGGCAGGGGGTCGAAGCGGGTCGGCACATCCGGTCGGAACCGGACCGAGTCGCCGTCGGGCTGCGATCCCACCATCCGTGTCGCGCACTTATAGCGCAGGCAGAACTCGCCTGCTGCCACCAGATACTTACTGATAGCCATCGCTACTCCTTTCCGTTCGGATCTTCGTACTCTCAAACGTATCCCAATCCTGCGTCCGCACTTGGTTACCTACTTGTTCTCGCCCGCAATCCAATGGCTCATCCGCGCGAAGGGCGTGCTCCTCCCCGTTGTCCAAAGAAAGCGGCGTCATCGCGGACTGCCCCGTCGCGCGATACGACATTGCCGAACACCTGCCGAGAAGGTCATCCGCTCCTTGCGGCCACTGACTCCCGGCCCGGCCGCATTGGATTAGCGGATTCGGCCGGTTGCGGCCCGCGCTGGGGGCTGTTGTTGACAGGACGCGCACCGGCCAACAGCGCGGCCAGTTCTACCTCGGTTTCCATCTCGCCCCGCCACTCCCGCTCGGCAATCTCGACAAGCGTTCTTTCTTCGTCCAACAGCGGGTCCAGTCCGCGGGCCGTCAGCTCCTTGATCAGCAACTCCATCGTATCCAGCGCCAGCTTGTTCGTGCGGCTGATGAGTCTCCGAAGCCGATCCTGGAAGTGCGCCGGATAGTTCATCAGACCGAGGGCTTGCGCCAGCCGGCACTGGAAATCAGCCTGCTGCAAGAGCGCGACGTTGCCGTCGGCGCCGAAATTCCGCCGCGCGAAGGTCTGCTGTACCAGTGCTTCGTACCAGTCGACTGCCGGATCGACAAAACCGTAGTTCGGCTGCGTCACCGTTCCGGTCAGCCGTCCGGCGGCGCTGAGCTCGGCTTCGATCGGTGTGCCGGCATAGGGCAGCATCTTGCAGAAGTTGATCGGGAAATAGCCGTCTTCGCCGACCGCCCTCAGGAATCCCAGATTCTCACGGATCGTCTCGAAGGTTGAAGACGGGTCGAACATCATGAAGCCCATGGACATGGCCAGGCCGGCGCGCTTCAGCAGCTCAACCGCGGCCAGATTCTGGGCCGCAGTCACGTGTTTGTTCAGCGTGCGGAGGCCAGCCTCATTTGCGGACTCGACCCCCAAGAACACCCCCATCAGGCCGTGGTCACGCATCCGCTCCAGGACCTCCAGCCGCAGCTCGTCGACGCGGCAGGAGACCTTCCAGCGGGTGTTCGCTGCCAGGCCCGTTCTGTCCAGCTCGCGAAGGAAGTCATCCAGCCACTCCAGTTGCGACGAAGTCCGGACCGCGAAGTCATCGTCCTGGAAATTGAAGAACCTCACGCCCTTTCGCTCGTACAGGAAGAGCATTTCGTTCGTCACTGCCCGGGGAGAGCGCACGCGCCTGAGTTCGCCGCGCGACTGGCCATAGAACTGCCTGATGCTGCAGAACGAGCAGTTGAACAGGCAGCCGCGGCTGGCCAGCATCGGGGCCACTTTGATACCGTCGGCCGCGTAGCGGGGTTCGTCGCGGTGCACGGGCGGCAGCGCGTCCAGGTCCGGCACCGACGGCCCGACCTCCGTCGTCACCACCCTCGCGCCGTCACGAAACGCGAGGTTTGGTATCCGCCGCCAATCCTCCGGCCGCTCGACGTGGTTCAGAAGGTCTGTCAGCGTCAATTCGCCTTCGAAGCGGACCACGCTGTCCAGGCAAGGAAGCAGCTCCAGCGTCTCGGTCGGGCGGAGGCTCGGGAAGTGACCGCCGCAGGTAAAGTGAGACTTCACGCCGCGCGACCGCAGATAGCCCATCAAGTCGCCGAACTGGTCCAACGCGTACTGGAAGATGATGGAGAAACCGACCAGCCTCGGGGTGAGCTCGCGGACGGCGGACAGCACGGCTCCTTTGTCCTCGGGCAGGAACGGCACGAGCGCAACGCTCTTTCCTTGTTCCTGCAGGTAGGCCATAATCGAGCGCAGGCCGAGATTCTCCTGTCGCTCGTCGCCGACCAGGGCTACGTCAATGCCCGTCATGCTGCGCCTGCCTGCTCCCGAAGCCTCACGCCGGGAAGGGGAGACGGGCCGGCCAATGAGACCGGCCGGCCCGTCCGTCCTGTTAGCCCAGGCTCTTGATTGTTGAAGTTATCGCGCGCGTTCTCTGCCGGTTGAACTCTTCCGTCCGGCGCATGCCCTCTCGCGCGAACGCCTCCTGGCTTACTCGCAGACTCTCCTGCAGCTTACCGATTTTGGCCGCCTGGTCCCTTGTCAGCTTCATCCAGGGGATGGGGTCCCAGGGAATCGGCCTGTGCGGGAGCACAAAGAGCTGCGTCAACTGCTCTTCAGTCATTGTGACCTCCTCGGTCGTTCCGGTTGACTAGGCGCACGCCAACCCCTGCGCCTGGGATTCCACCTGGGAGGGTTGGCTCCCCGTTGTTCCTTCGTCGTTCGCCTCCTCGGCAGAACGAGCTTCCGGTTCCTCCAGAGCCCACACCCCACGCGCGTCTTGATGCGCCGCGGCCGGACGTTGATCTGTATTTCTCGAATGGCATGGCGGGGAAAGCGGAGGCGGATCGAAGGCCGACGCCGGCGCGACCGCAAGCGGCCGAGGCTAAAAACCTCGGGTCCCGCGGTCCCTCAAGCTCGGCACCAACCAGCGTTTCCTTCATGTCGCTTCCTTACGGACGCGTGCGTCCGTCTGCGCCTGGCGAACCTGCGAATTGTCGGTACTGTTCTGCCTTTTCGGCTCGGAGGTGGGCGGGGCTCCTCCCTTACTCCCGCCTTCGGGTCAAGGCCTAATCCACGCCGGAGTATAGCAATTGCGGCCAAGGATGTCAAGTAAAAACACGTCAATAGACCGTGAGCCTCGCCGGCAACGGGGTCAAGCCTCAGGTCGTCCCGAGGGGTGACAGCCGCGCGGCCGGGGAAGACAGCTTTCCCCGGCCGCTTTCGGTCGCGCTAAGAGTGGGGACAGTCCCTCGGAGGTCGGGAAATGAGGGACACTTCCTCAGGGCGCTTGCGTCGGACTCAGCGCGGTAGCGTCCCTATTTCCCGACGGTACGGTCCCCATTTTCCGCTTCACGGCGCTATCGGCGCGCCGACGTTGAAGACGTCGGTACGGATGGCCTGGAGCACGGCCTCGGTCAGGCCGCGGGCCTTCCACTTGGCGATGAGTGTGGCCGCTTCGATGGCCAGCGTTTCACCCGAGACCTCCTTGCGCGAAAGCGCCCAGAGTTCCCGGCCGAAGTTCAGGTAGAACGGGATCTGGATGACCGAGACTCCGGCTCCATCGCAGACCTGTTTCACCTGCAGCTCCATCGCGGTTATCATCGGATACACCGCCGTGACGTTCGCGAGCATGCTCGGACGCATCTCGTCGAGCGTCGCCTTGATTCGCTCAGTGTTGAACTTGACGTTCCACTTCGCGATTCGCTTCGTAGGGTCGATCATTGGACCCTGCCTTTCTGTGCGGTTCCCCGCACGGTTTCGAACCTTTTCGGACTTCGGGCTGCGGAAAACTGGGGACAGTCCCACGGAGCGCCTGCATCGAATTCGGCGCGGTACAGTCCCCGTTTTCCGCTTCTGCCCTCACATATCTATGTGGACACCGCAGCCGGATTTGCTCATTCCTCGTCGATTCGTCCTTTGTCACCTCGTCCATCGTCCTGAAAGAAAGACGCCGGCCTGCGCCGGCGCTTTAGTCTTTGCTCTACAGCTTCTAGGACCTCATTCTGACTTCTGAATTCTGGTTTCTGAATTCTGAACTATCCTATCCTCTCTATCCCTCCTCGGGGTTCTCTTCCGCCGCCGCTCCGACCAGTGTGTCCGGGTCATCCGGCAGCTCAGCCATTACGGTTGCTGTCCAGTCATCATCGTAGCCGGTGTCATTCGTCTCGAACCCGACGCGACCACTCGCAGGCTCGACTTCGACCGGACTCACGCCCTCGCGCTCCAGCCGCTCGCGCAACCACTCATGGCAATGTTCAAGCTGCCGACGGACGGTGATCAGCGGCTTCCGGAGCGCCGCGGCGGTCTCGTCCAGGCGCAGGCCTTCGACGTCGCGAAGCGCAACGGTAAGCCTGCCGTCCTCGGCGAGCGCTTCGTAGGCTTGCCACAGCCGGCGGCTGCGTTCATTCGCTTCGTGCTCCTCGGCCGGTCCCGGTCGCGGACTCGCCCGGCGCGAGTGCATCTCCTCGTCGAAGTTCTCGCCGAGGTCGACGTACTTCCGGTGCCCGCGTGGCCCCAGGCGATGCAGGCCGCGTCGTTCGATGATGACTTCACTGGCGACGTTCAGCGACTGGATGTTCGCCCAACGCTGAAACGTGGCGCCTCTGTCTGAGTTGTAGAGTTTGAGATGAGTGGAGATGTACTCGTGGGTTCGGATGGCGACCTCATCGACGAAATCGTCATCTACTGAGTGGCCATATCGCCGGGCGATATGCAGCCGGAGCGAGGCATCGATTGTTTTGTATACTACATTGTAACCATTCACGTCGCCGCTCAGGACCTGCCCGATGGCAGCCATGAGCGTGGGGCCGTTCCCCTTGTCCGCAGTCATCGCTTTCCTTTCCGCCGCTCCATGAGCGCGGCGGTGTGCTTTTTTGTCGAACCCTCGCGGGTTCGTCTACCTGGCTCTATTCAGAGTACTATGGTTCCATTGCCTATACTAATGAGAAACCGCGTAGATGCAATACCAAAAACACACGGCCGCAAACTCGCTAAGTTATTGCTATACTGTTAGATACGCTCTCGACCTTAATCTTGACCTCAACCTGTTCCGTCAGGGGTAAGTAAACATCCGTTTACCATGGAGTTAGCCGATTCGGGCCGTCCGGTCTGCTCGGCGAGAGTCTGTCGGTGGGGCCGAAGTTTTGAGCTTGGGGAGAGAACTTAGGCTGTCAAATTATCATCAAGGCCAGCAGACGATAATTTGGTGCGGCTAAACTGCCGGTTCCGTTAGATTCAGCAATTCCCTGGCGCAGTAGGACTTACCATACTTCGCCTCGCCAAGCTGCTCAAGAATGCCCAGGCTGACCAATCGATCAACGTTGCGCTGGGCGGTTGGGTAGGGCACATCCAACAACTTGGCCGCGCGCGGTCCACTAATGATTGGTGCCTCAAACAGAACGTCGGCCAGCCTTACCTGCAAAGCAGAGCCGCGAGCCTTAACGATCCGGCGATGATACTCGGCCTGCAGGTCGTGCAGACGTCCGGCTCTTGCCACCGCGTCTGTCGACTGAGACGCCACGCCCTGGAGAAAGAACAGGAGCCAGGCCCGCCACTCACCGCGTTGCGAGACGCCCAGCAGCCGAGCATAGTAATCGTCGCGCCGCGCTTCCAGAAAGGCGCTCAGGTACAGCACCGGCGCCGGCAACAGACCCCAGCGCACCAACAGGAGAGAAACGAGCAACCTTCCCACGCGGCCGTTGCCGTCGCGGAAGGGATGAATCGCTTCGAACTGGTAGTGAACGAGCGCCTGCCGGATAAGGGGCGGCAGAGAATTCGCGCCGGCGATGTACTCGTCCAGTCGCGCCAGCGCCTCGATCATCTCATTCGGCGGCGGCGGCACGTACGTGGCTTCAAAGAGCGTGCTCGAACGCGGCCCGACCCAGTTCTGCTCGCGCCGGAACTGGCCGGGCGATGCCCGGTCCCCGCGCACACCCGATACCAGCACCTTGTGCACCGCGAGTATCAGCGACTGCCCGGCCGCTTCCTCCTTCGGCATCGCCAGACCGTGCTCCAGCGCCCGGACATAGTTCAGCACCTCGCGAGCATCGTCCTTGTCCTCTGGCCCAGCAATTCTGGCCCCGGGTTCGACCGCTGCCTCGTACCGATAGAGGTCGAGAAGACTCGTGTGCGTTCCCTCAATGCGCGAAGAAAGAACCGCCTCGCGGCGAATGAACGGCCGGATGAAGAGCTCGGGATTCGCAAGCGACCGTCCCAGCCCGGCGAGCTCGCCCAGAGCGCGGTCGGCGTCGGACAGGGCTCGCCACAACTCGGCGTCATCAAGGACAAGCTGCGGCGGCAACGGGTTCGGGACGAAAGCCCAATAGGCTGATGAGCCCTCGCCGGCCTTGATGAGCCTGCCCGGCGCCTCAGCAGTGAAACTCTCTGACAGCATGTCTGTACCTGCCAAAAGTGGTTTAACCCGTCAACGCTATTATCGCCGACAGCCCTGCCCTATGCAAGTGCCGCCTCTTCGTTCCGGATGGCCTCGCGCTGCGGCTCGAGGATTCATTTAAATGAACCGCGTGGTCTGGGCTGTCGCTTCTCCTGAGCATCTCTGCATTCTGGTCTCTGGTCTCTGAATTCTGGTTTGTCTGTTCCCGGAAACCCGGGGCTGTCAGCCGCTAGCTGTTAGCCGTAAGCTAGCCCACCGCACCCGCGTCCTTGACACTTGGGAGTTTTGCCGGTATAACTGCCACGTGCTGAAGCAGCATACTGGTGGCGTGACGTGGCTGTGAACGCAGCCACTAAGGCAGACAGGAGCCAGGAGCGTTTCGAGAACGCCCTGAGGGACCAGTTCGTCGGCGCGGCGGTTGAGGGCCAGGCATCGTTCATCGTTGATTGGCCTCAGGGGCCCCTGTCCGACAGTGCGTACATCGTTCTTCGTTTGGGGATGGATGTTCAAGATGCTTGAGGAGTTTGAGGCCGACATCGCGAAGGTCGAGACGGAGATTGCCGGGATGACGAGGAGCTGGGAAGAGGCATAGATGCACCTGATGTACGTTGACGAGAGCGGTGACACCGGGTTGCAGGGTTCGCCTACGCGCTACTTCGTGCTCAGCGGATTGGTGCTGCACGAACTGCGATGGCGACATGTACTGGACGAGTTGATAGCGTTCCGGCGCGAGTTGAAGCAGGCATACGGGCTCAGACTCCGGGAGGAGTTGCACGCCGCCGCGTTCATCACCTGTCCCGGAGAACTAGTCAGAATCAAGCGTTATGACAGGCTGGCTATGATACGCGCGTTCGCTGACAAATTGGCCTCGCTTGGCGACATATCCATTATCAACATCTTGGTCGACAAGGCGAACAAGCAGCCGGGCTATGACGTGTTTGACATGGCCTGGAGGGCGCTGGTGCAGCGCTTCGAGAACACGATATCGTGGCACCACTTCCCCGGTCCGGCGAATCCCGATGAGAGAGGCTTCATTCTGTGCGACCACACTGATGACAAAAAGCTGATGCTCCTGCTTCGGCAACTGCATCAATACAATCCTGTGCCGCACCAGGCGGCCTACGGAGCGGGCTACCGGAATCTGCCTCTCCAGTACGTGATAGAAGACCCCAGTTACCGGGACTCGGTTCACTCCTTCTTCCTACAGGCCGCAGACCTGGCCGCGTTTCTCCTCTACCAGCGCACCGCCCCGAGCAGCTACATGAAGAAGAAGTCGGGGCAGAACTACTTCGGTCGGCTCAGGCAGGTGCTCTGCCTTGCTGCGTCCAACCGGGACCCGGACGGAATTGTCAGGCTATGAGAAAGAAAAGGGGCCTTGCGGCCCCGGGGGAATCCTACTACCGAGACGAGCCCGGGTTCAGATTCGCCTTCAGTATAGGCTTGAGAAAACGGCTGTCAAGCAGTTTATTGTGCTGTGTTGTGCCGGCACCGCAGCCGCAAGGCAGCAAGTTCCGATGAACGACAAACGAAGAACGATGAACGAAGAACGAATCCCCCACATGCTCTACTACGTCAAAACCGACCGGCTGTTCAACAGCCTTGAGGTCGAGGTCGACGACCGCAAGTTCTACTTCGACGCCTCGTGCCTGGAGCACAAGCGGGCCAACGAGAAGCGGGAACTCGTCTACGAGCTCACCGGCAAGCGCGACGACGGATATAGGGGTCGTCCGCATCCAGCCGGTAACCGTCTCGGCTGGCCCAGCGCGTATCTTGATGAGAGGTAGGGAATGGTAGACAAGGTTAGGTACGGTCGGGACAATCCGCATCCGTTGTCGCAGTTGAAAACGGAGTTGGTTTGGGAGGGCAAGTACGACGAGTACGGGAACCGGCGGACGGTTGACGTTGCCGGGTGCTCGATGCCGCTGCAGAAGACTGAGACCATAGATGAGCCGCAGTCGCGCTGCCAGGCGACCGGGGACCTGTTCAACCCGGCCAAAGCCCACGCCGATGACTTCCGGAACATGCTCATCTGGGGCGACAACAAGCTGGTCATGGCCAGCCTGCTCAAGGACTTCAAGGGCAAGATTGACCTCATCTACATCGACCCGCCCTTCGACGTCGGAGCCGACTTCACGATGGACGTGCCGGTGGGAGACGAGAAGGAAACCACTCTCAAGGACCAGTCAACCCTCGAAATGGTCGCCTACCGCGACATGTGGGGCAAGGGTACAGACTCCTACCTGCATATGATGTATGAGCGGCTCACGCTGATAAGGGAGTTGCTCTCAAGCACCGGCAGCGTCTATGTTCACTGTGACGGGCGCGTGAACAGCCACCTGAGGCTCATCATGGACGAGGTGTTTACGGCCGACCGTCTGCGTAACCAAGTCACATGGAAGCGAACTGGCGCGAGAAGCGGGTCAGCTCAGTATAACACCATCAGCGATACCATTCTCTTCAGTACCAAGTCGGACGACTACGTGTGGAACACTCAACACACGCAGTATTCAGACAAGTATCTTGAGGATTTCTTCCGGTACAAAGATAGTGCTGGCCGCCGGTTCCGGCTGACCATCCTCACCGCACCGGGAAGGAGGCGCGGCACCTCGGGGCTGCCGTGGCGAGGCCACAACCCGACCGGGGCAGGGCGGCACTGGGCCATCCCCAGCTTCATAAGGCCCAAGCTCAGTGATCCATCCGTCGCCAACACGCAGAAGGCGCTAGACGAGCTGGACAAGCTTGGCCGAATAGCCTGGCCGAAGAAAGTGGGGGGTGGACCGGCCTTCAGGCAGTACGAAGACGAAATGGAAGGCGTAGAGCTGCAGGACATCTGGACCGACATCGCGCCGGTGGCCTCTCAGGCCAACGAGCGGCTTGACTACGACACCCAGAAGCCTGAGGCCCTGCTTGAGCGAGTCATCAAAGCATCGTCGAACGAGGGTGACTTGGTGGCTGACCTGTTCTGCGGGAGCGGGACAACTGGCGCGGTTGCGGAGAAGCTGGGGCGGCGGTGGATTATGTGCGACCTGGGGCGGTTTGCGATACACACGAGCCGGAAGCGGATGATTGAAGTGCAGCGGAAGCTGCATGAGGAGGGGAAGCCGTATCGGGCGTTTGATGTGTACAATCTGGGGCGGTATGAGCGGCAGTGGTGGCAGAAGGCGCAACTGAAGGGCGCGGATGGCGAGCACCGGCGGGTCGTGCTGGAGTTCTACAAGGCCGAGGTGTTGCCGGAGCCGATTGGGCCGCTGCACGGCCGGAAGGGTCGGGCGTTCGTGCACGTGGATGCGATTGACGGGATGCTGACGCGGGATGAGGTTCGGAACGTGGCGAAGGCGGCGCGGCAGGCGGGGGCCAAGGAGGTGCACTGCCTTGCATGGGAGTTCGAGATGGACTTGCGGCTCATCTGCCACGAGCTGGAGGCATCCGAGGGCGTTCAGATTCGGCTGATTCCGATTCCACGGGAGATAATGGAGAAGAACCGGAAGGAGCCGCCGCCGTTTCTGGAGGTGGCCGTGCTGGAGGCGGAGCCGGTGTATAGAACCCCTCACCCTGACCCTCTCCCCCAAGGGGCGAGGGAATGGAAGGCTGACCATCTCCCCCAAGGGGCGAAGGGAAGGAAGGCTGATCCTTTCCCCAAAGGGAGAGGAGCGAGGGCGGTGGACATCAAGCTGACCAAGTTCATGCCTTCGCTGGCTGAGGTGCCGAGTAAGGAACTGGCGGCTTTGAAGGAACGGGCAGTGAAGAGCGGGTTCGACTTCATTGACTTCTGGGCTGTAGATTTCGACTTCCAGGACGGGAAGCCGTTTGAGCATCATTGGCAGGACTATCGGACACGGAAGGACCGCAGCCTGAAGACCGTGAGCGACGCGCATTACGACCGGTATCCGAAGCCGGGCGTCCACACCGCCTGCGTGAAGGTGGTGGACGTTTTCGGTTGCGACACGAGCATCACGGTGAAGGTGGATACGAGGGGATAGATGACCGTCGCGC
>CAZAKP010000018.1:0-17477 GCA_964485845.1 uncultured bacterium
CGGTCCTCCGGCCCGACGAACAGGTTCACGTCGCGATAGAGCTCCTGCGTGCCGAACTCCATCGTGATATTTGACAGGGAAATCACGTGCCAAGCCTACCCCGAATCGCCCGCCATTCAAGAACGGTAGGCTCACTGGAATCGCGGTTCGACCGAACTGTGTCTTAAGTATTGTGGCATGTAGAATCAGCCTGCCAGAAAGGGGACGCAATTGATTGATGAGAATGCCCACAAGACTGCCGCCCGATGCCGGCACTTCGGAATGTGCAAAATCGACTACCTTGGTACCGGTCTGTGTGCGTCCGGCGCGGAGAGGCACTTCGTGACTTTTTACCCGCAAGGCAGAATGGACCTCTACCGTGGCCTTGCCGAGGGCCTGATACCGACGACCGAGGCCCTGGTCGAGAGCGCCGATACCTGCACGTTGTGCGGGTCCTGCGACAAACAGTGCCACTTCGCCACCGGCATGCGACCGCTCAAGGTTATGGCGGCCTTGAAGGACTACGTTCATGAACATCTCGCGGCCGGGCGTCCGGTTCTGAAGCCGCCTGCCGACGGCGTCCTCGAAAGCCTGCGGGAAATCACCGGCGCGCAATGGGCGAGCAACGACCCCGCGGTGCTGATGACCTACTCCGACGACCCATCGCCGCTTACCGTGCCCCGCATGCCGCGCTATGTCGTGCTGCCCGGCAGCAGGGATGAGGTCAGCGCGGTGGTCGCGCTCGCCGACAAGCTGAATATCCCGTTCGCGGTTCGCGGGAACGGCGGCAGCGTGCTCGGGTTCGTATTCAGCGACGGCATCGTGCTGGACATGAACCGGATGCGCAAACTTGAAATCGATGCCGACAACTGGTGCGCTCGGGTTGGACCCGGCGTCACTGCTTTCGAGCTGCAGCAGGAAGCCATACGCCACGGCTTCCGGGTCCTGACCGCTGAGCCGGAAGCCACGGTTTGCGGCAACATCGTCTGTACCGGCATATTCTCGACATGGTCAAACGTCTACGGTACCGCCGCGGACGGGTTCATCGACATGGAATTCGTGGACCGCAAGGGAAAGCCCTTTCGCCTGAGCTCGAAGGACGCGCCGAACGCCTTTGCGTTCGAGAACCGGATGACTCCTTCTCCGGGCGTGTGCACCGAGGCCGTGGTCAAGCTCCATCCGGTGACGGCCGACGAGGAGGCCTTGCTGGTGCCCTTCGCCGACTTCGAGGCAGCGACGAAGTTCGCGCGGGAAATCAGCCAGCGGCGCCTCGCACTGGCGCTGGCCGTGCTCGGCCGCCACTACATGGCCAACTTCATCTCGCCTTCGGCCGAACTGGCCGACCGGCTGAAGCGATTCCTGCCTGACGTACTCGGCATGCCCTACGCGGTGTTCGCCATCGCCGACACCTTCGGCCGCGACGCCGTCAGGAAGCTGGCGCCGAGCGTAATTGACGGCCGGATGATCAGAACTATGATGCTCTCCCTGCCAAAGCTGGTGGAGCGCGAATTCGAGCAAATGGCCCGCGACTACGAAGGCGACTCAGCGCCGTGGGAAATCTTGTCCAGGCCGGAAATGCAGGTGTTGCTTCAGCCGTCGCCTGATACAATTGCCGGCGCCGTGGATGAGGACCTGCGGGACTTCTACCGCGAGCTTTACTCGCGGCCGGAAATGACCGACTTCGTCTGGCTCAACACGTTCCGCATCGTTTCCGCACGCATGGGACGCGACCGGCATGGCGTCGCCATCATCCTCTACGTCCCGCTCGATAAGGTCGAAGTCTCAAACCGCATCAAGAACGAGCTCGACCGGATTGGCGAGGCCCATAAGCTCGAACACGAATACGGATTTCTCACACCGCTCGACCTTGGCAAACGGGCCGTGTTTGAATACGACTACTACTTCGAACAGACGAGCGCCGAGGAGAAAGAGCGGGTCCGGCAGGCTCTCGCCGAAATCATGCCCTGGCTGGCCCGGTTCTCAACCGAGAACCCCGGAATTGCCAACATGATGAACATCTTCTCCCAGGGCTGCTCGCGGAAAGAGAGTTTCCTCTATCGCACCTGAGGCTTCAGTGAGGCTGCGCATCAGCACGCCGGGGCTGGAGGCAAGACGGCGGGACCGCACGTCCCGCATTCTCATCACCGGCGGCACCGGCTTTCTCGGCAGCCACGTCGCGGCCGAGCTGCTCAAGCGAGGTTACCCGGTTTCTTTGCTCGCGCGCTCCAACGAGAAACCGGCAGCCGAACGTCTCCAGCAGTTGCTGGACTGGTTTGGGCTGCCGGACGAAACTCGCCGGCGACTGCGCGTCACCGAAGGGGACATCCTGAAGCCCATGCTCGGGATGCAATCGCCCGTGCTTGGCGACGCGCTCAATACCACGGACGAGATCATCCACTGTGCCTCCAATACCTCCTTCTCGGCGAGGAAACGGCCGCAGGTTGAGTCCGTGAACATCGGCGGATTGTCGCGGGTCCTGGAATTCGCGGCAGCGTCTCGGGCATACAGCTTTCACCACGTGAGCACCGCCTATGTCGCCGGCAAGGTCTCAGGCCTTTGTTCGGAAGAGCCGGTTGCCGGACACGAATTTCACAATGTCTACGAAGAAACGAAGAATAAGGGCGAGTTCATGGTCACGTCCGCCTGCCGCGAAGCCGGCATCCGCCTGACCATCTATCGCCCGACTATCGTCTACGGCGATTCGCGCACCGGTCGAAGTCTGCGTTTCAACGCCGTCTATCATCCGATAAGGATGGCTTTGTTCATCAAAGACCTGTGCGAGAAGGACATCCGCGAAGGCACCGGTCAACAGGCGATGGCGCTGGGCGTGTCTTTCGAATCCGACGGGAGCGCCCATCTTCCGATGCGGGTCGAGGTGGACAAGCAGGGTGGGATTAATATTGTCCCGATCGACCACCTGACGAATGCCTTTATCGCGCTGATGGAAGGCGCGCCCGACGGCGGTATCTTCCACATTGCCGGCGACAGGCAGACCCGCATCGAGGATTTTGTCGAATACACATCCCGCCTCTTTCGTCTGACCGGGATCCGCGCCTGCACTGTCGGAGAGTTCGAAGCGGCGCCCCGCAACTCGCTGGAGACGCTGTACGAGCACTATGTCGGAGCGTACGCCCCGTACATGAGAGACACGCGCGCCTTCTCCCGGGCCAAATCGCTACCAATCCTTGCGCGCAGCGGCATCGCGTGTCCTGGATTCGACTACGAGGTCTTCAAGCGCTGCATGCTCTATGCGGTAGAAACCGGCTGGGGTGCGCGGCTGTTCGTGCGCTAGCTCCCGAGCCCGCTGCCGAAGTCAGCAACTCGCAGGCACGCCGGCCCGCGGCTGCACACGAGGAAATCAGCGACGATGCGCTTATAGCAGGAAATCCACAAAGCGCCTGTGCCATTCCCCGCCCGTCAGGAGTACGGGCTCAAATCGATTTCGCCCTCCAAATTCCGATGCACGAAACGACAGATGAACAAATCTCATATATGAGTCATAAGACCCGTATTATCGGCAGTTTATGACCTGGCTTGGGGCGGATAGTTCGAGGGTGGGGGTCCACCGGGGTATGCTTCCCCCCGGAGCGGCCCTTGCTCATCCATCCGTAACAACCTCCGCTGCAGTCTGAGGCTCGGCGTCCGCTCCCGGCCGCATTCCTGACTCCTGAACAACCTCTGCTCAAGCCTCGGCTCCTCCGACTGCAACAGCACCCGCATCTGTCCCCGCTCTTCCTCCCTGAGCAGTCTCCGCTCCTCCTCTCGCACCAGCCCCCGTTCCTGCTCCCGCAGCGGCCCTGGTTCCTGCCTCCGCAGCAGGCCCCGTTCCCGCGTCCGCAACTGCCCAGGCGACACCGCCCGCGCCGGCCCCCGTTCCTCTGTCCGCGGCAGCCGTCATGATGGCAGCCGAGCCACGCTGAACAGCTTCGCCTCTCAGCTTGACCGATGCCAGGTCTTGGTTATTCTGACGCGTTGTGGGTGCCTCTCCTCCAGCACTCGTTGCTGACCTCGTCGAACGCTTCTCCAGCGACCGCAAGGTCCTCCTGTCCCCTGACTGGAAAAAGATGCGCCTGCCCAGGGCCAAAACATCCCCGAACAAGAATCCATCAGCCGGACGATATGCGGGATTGTACGGGATCGGAATTGGTTGGACAGGAGTATCTCCACTGACAAGCTGGAGAGCGAAACAAATGAAGCAGGCGTTGCCCGTCGCACCGAAATGATCATCGCCACAGCCGAGATGACGGCTGACAGCTTGCGGCCGACGGCGAACAACGAGGCGACAGAATGCATGACGTAAGGAATGAGGGGCAATGAAGCGTCTCGCCAGGCACACTAAGCTTCTGGCCGTCGCCGGCATCGTCATCTTCGTGCTTTCCCTGCTGTCATCGTCCGAGAAGGCGCCTGGCAATCCCGCAATGCCCTTTGCCCTTGTCCTCTTTTCGAGAACGGCCATGCTGGTGTTCGTGGTAACTGCCACCGTCTACCTTTGGAACAGCGCCAGAACGCTGGCGATTTTGTTTGCCGGCATGAACCTGCTTCAGATTCTGGCATTTGTGCAGGCACTGGCAAAGGACACTTGGGAAGGAATTCCATTACTCGTGGTTCGTGCACTCATGATGCGCCCCGCGGTACCAGCTCCCCACGGTTTTGCCGGATTCATTGCGGGACTCGCAGCGCATCTGGTGGAGTTGGTGCTGTACATCTGGGTGATTGTGAGGTTGTTCATGAGAGCGGCGCCGCGCCCATCCTCGCCTGCCGACGTTTTGCGCGAGGAGCCGGGGGCTCGCGGCCTGCCGGGAAAAGGTGCCGTGCTGGGCGGGATCGGTGCTTTCCTGACAATCGTACTGGTGATGTTGTCCGCCGCCATAGTAAGGACGGGCAGAGTCTCGCGTACCCCGCTCGCCATGCACCCGACACTGCGGGGCATGTACGCGGTTCAGAGTTCGTTCGAATGCTGGGCGAAGGAGAACGGCGGAGCGTATCCGTACGCGGCCGATTTCGATTCGGACTCGAGCCGGTTCATGAAGTTCCTGGCCCGCGACCGCATCGGCTGAGGCGGCGACACTATAGCCGGCAGTCTGCCGGTGAATCCCTTCACCAACTCCGCCTACCGTTTTGGCGTGGACCTGTTCTACTTCCCGGATAGCCTGGCGGCGGGCGCTGACCGGCTCAGGTTGCCGCATGACAGCGGCTGTCCATACGGAATCCTGTCCGCGCCGCAGGGAAAGCCCGGCACCATCGTGATACTGGGCCACACCGACCGTTCGGGCACGTGGCCGCGCGTCACCGAGTACGGCATCACCGGGTTCGACGAGGAAACGTCGCGCCCGATGAAAGACTCGGGGGCTTCGATTGACCGGTACGTTGTGCTGTACCGCTGGCGCAGCAGTGACATCGTTCGTTGATCGCAGCGGTTCAGCGACTCGCCGCGACCCCGACGGCGCCCGTCCGGCCGACGGCTAACGGCTCACGGCTGACGGCATCCGGCCAACCGCCGGCCGCTGACTACTGCTGGCGGCCCAGTTCCTTCTCGCCGAAAACCTGACCGGTAAAGACAAAAAGCTTCGCGTCCGGGCTCTTCCATGCTTCACGCGGCAGTCGAGCCTTCAGACACAACTGACAGAGACTCCAACCATGGTCCTTGGCTTGACTCGGGATCACGCCGAGTTACACTGACGCACCGTGGATGCCGGATTCCCTACGCCAAGGCTGCGCATATGAGACGCATCCCTCTCCTGTTCCGCTGCGTCACTATCCGCCCATGTCAGAGACGTTGAGTCCGGTTGCCCGTGAAGTAAGCCCGAAGTCGATGCGCGTCGCATCTCTCGTGACACCTGTGGAAGCAGGTGAATCGCCCACAAATTCCATAGGCTATTCGGGTCTGGACGTTCCGGAGGAGGTGTGAACATGACGAGGAATCTGATGGTGTTTGTGATGATGGCCGGCTTCGCTACTGCTGCGTCGTTTCCGCTGGACTCTGCTATCAACATCAACCAGTTCAAACTGAGTGCTGGTGCGCGTGAAATGCTGAGCCGGAACGGCTTCGTTGTCGTTCCGGACGCACACGAACAGCTCTTTGAGCCCTATGAGACTGACTGGTGGGAGGGGGTGCCAAGCTTTGTCACACCGGACCTAATGCTCCAACTCTTCCACTTGTTCGTGAGCACTACTCTCAGACGGACCGAAGAGGACCAGCTCTACGTCAGGTTGCGTGAGTTCTCGATGAAGATGGAGAACAAGTTCAGGAACGAGTCGGACCCATCGCTGGCCGCTTACTTCGGTGTTCCCTGGCGTCTACTTGGTTGTGACGTTACCGGACCGGCCCAGGCCGAATCGCTGCGCCGTGTGGCTGCCTATCTCAGGATTCCGCCCCGTTGGCTCGACTACGACACGACGATGCCGGCCGAGGTCGAATCGTTGTGCCGCGTCGAGCTCGACCGGATTGACCAGCACGCCAGCCGAGCACAATCGGTCGTGTTCCCTGTCGGGCTCGACTACTCACAGTTCGAGCCTCGTGGGCACTATACGCGGAGCGACTGGCTCCAGCGGTACTTCAAAGCGATGATGTGGTACGGGCTGGTCCCATTTCCTCTTCCTGGACCTGACGTAGATGAACGGGTCGCCGAGACGTCCACCCAGAATGCCATCAAGGTATCGCTGGCGCTCGCGGAGTCGGACAGCCTTGTTCAACTCTGGCAGGAGATATACGACATCACTCAGTTCTTCAGCGGCCCCAGCGAGGCCTACACGCCCAGAGAGTATCTAACGGCTCTTGCCTGGACACGGCCAGGCCGCAACTGGGCCCGAGAGTATTGGATGCTACCCGATTCCACTTTCCTGTCGGACTTCGCCACCGAGGTCAAAAGGCTGCGCCAACCGAAACTGCATCCGGTCGCCGCCGGAATGACGACCGGCGCGCAGTTCCGGTTGTTCGGGCAGCGCTATCTGCCGGACACCGACATCATGCAGCAGTTGGTGAACTGGCCGGCGAGACCGTTTCCCAAAGGACTGGACGTCTTTGCCGCGCTCGGGTCCAGTCGAGCCAGTCAGATTCTGAGCGACATCTATCACGAGCAGGAGGGCTGGGCCGACTACCCGGCCAGTCTGGCAAAGGCGGAGTCGGCGTTTGCTGGCCGGGATGATACCTTCTGGTATCAGAACGTATACTACGCCTGGCTGTATGCGCTGCGTGCGCTGAATGAGCCCGTGCCGAAGAGCGCTCCTCGATTTATGCAAAGCACCGCCTGGCAGGACAAAAGCCTGAACTCGTCGCTCGGTAGCTGGAGCGAGTTGAGACACGACGCCATCCTCTATGCTACTCAGACATACGCCGAGAACGGTGGGCCGGACGCCGCCGGGGCTAAGAGTTATTGTGAGCCCGAGCCGGAATTCTATCGTCGGCTGGTGGGTACAATCGGAGTCCTTGAGCAGGGTCTTGACCGCTATTCCGCCAAGACGCCGCGGGTGGCCAGCAGCCTGCAGTGGTTCCGGCAGACACTTCAGTCACTCCAGACTATCTCCGGGAAGGAGTTGGCCGGTGTCGAGATGACCGATGAGGAGCAGTGCCACGTGTGGGCAATCTGCCGAGACGTGGAAGGCATATCCTGCACTCTTGCAGAAGGTGACGATGTCGCACACTGGTTCCAAGTACCGGAGACGGATCGATTCATGGCGTGTGTCGCTGACGTGGCGAGCTCGCTGGACCAGTGCCTTGAGGTCGGCGTTGGCGCGGGCAACACGATATACGTGCTGGTGCCGATTGAGGGCAAGTGGACCCTGACGCGGGGCGCGGTCTTCTCCTACCGCGAGTTTACGTGGCCAGCGAGCGACCGGCTCACCGACGAGAAGTGGCAGCAGATGGTGCGGGACGGCAAGGCGCCCGCCGCACCGGTCTGGACCAAGAGTTTCGTGGCAGGCGACTAGCGTCTACTTCTCGTCAGCTAGACGCTGGCCCGCGACTATTGCTGTCGGCCCAGTTCCTTCTCGCCGAAGACCTGGCCGGTGAAGCAGAAGAGCTGCGCATCCTTGTCTTTGTAGGCGTTCGGGGGCAGACCGGCCTTCAGGCAGGTGTTACACAGGAACTGCTCACGATTCCAGCCTTGCTCAACCGGCACCTGGGGCAGGAGCAATCCGGAGCGGAAACCCTCGCGAATGACCAGACCATGTTTGCCGACGACGACCGATTCCGGGCTCGGAAGCGGCCGCAGCGGGCTCAAGACGGTGATCTCGATGTCGATGCTGTCTAGCTCCCTCGCCTCGACCGGCGGGAAGCGAGGGTCTTCGGTCGAGGCCGCCACCGCCATGTCGCTCACGGCCTGATATAGCGGCTTCACCGCTTCGACGTAACCGATGCACCCGCGCAGGTCGCCGCGCTCATGCAAGGTAACGAACGCGCCGCGCTTCTCGCTCAACCTCGGCGTCAGCGGCTTCGCATCTGGGACCTTTCCCGTTCGGATGTAGGTATCGAGCGTGTTCCGGGCTATGGCAAGCAGGCTCTTCTGCTCCCGCTCGGTCAAGTCAGAGGAGCTGGAGGTAGTGGCAGAGGCGACTGAGTCTTCACCTTCACCTTTACCTTTACCTTCACCTTTGCCCTCCAGAAAAGCAACCGCGCTGTAGCCGACGACGTAGCCGCCCCGTTCGCCGGTCACGTCGTTGGAGTTGGTCTGGGCCAGGACAACCGCTGTATCCGCGCCCATCGCGCGGGCGGCGACCATCAGGGCGGTGATGGCGTTACCGCCGCACGCCTGGGCCTCGTTGCGCTCGTACGCGTCGTGGAACGCCCGCGGGTCGAACCTCGCCATGAGCCCGACCGTGACGCTGTCGACCTTGTTGGCTTCATCGTATGATTCGCCGTGGTACAGGTCGGACGACGCGATGAGGATGACCTTCCTGCCCTTCACTGATTTCGCGATTGCCTTGCCGGTCCGCTCGCACTGCTCATAGGTAGGCTGCAGGAGCATTATCGGGACGATCTTGAAGTTGGAGAGGACGCGCTGCAGGAACGGAACTTCGACCTCGATCGAATGCTCCTTCGCGTGCGCCTCGGGCATATCGACGAAGAACTGGTCCTGTGCCAGGATCGCTTTCGCCAATCCCTCATCAATCGCCACGTCGCCGAGCGGCGTTTTCCACGCGCCCCTGGCGTACACGGCTGCGTTCCTGAGCATGACGTGGTGGCTCGTACCAAGCATCACGACCGTAACCGAATCCATGCCCTCGAGCAATTTGAAGGCACGCGCCGCGGTCGGCCCGGAAAAGGGATAGCCCGCGTGCGGCACCTGGATTCCGACGAGCGTACCGGAAATGGCCGGCACCTCGGCATCGGCAAGCATCGAGTCAACCATCGCGGTCAGAGTCTTCGCGTCGCCCGGGTAGAACTGCCCGGCGACGGCCGGTTGTCTTGTCACAGTAACCTCCTTCGGCTGCGCGCAGACCAGCCACGCAAGCACCAACGCTCCTGTCGCAATCACGCTACTTTCCCGTCCGCATTTCGTCACTCGCCATTCGACACTCGACATTCCCTAAAGCTTGGACCACTTTCCGCACCGGTCACCGTACCGGTCGATGACCTTTTGCTCACGCAGCGTCTCAATCACCTCGCACCGGTTCGGGCAGCCCTCGCACTCGAACGCCCGGGTCTCAAAGACAGTGTCCGCGACGTCGAAACCGGCAAACCGGGTCGCCTTGCCGTCAGTCTCCTCGGAAGCAACGATGGCGGCGCCCACTGCGCCCATCACAAGGAAGTGTTCGGGTACGAGCACCTCGTGTCCGAGCATGAGTTCGAATGCCTTCTTGACCCCGACGTTCGCGGCGACGCCGCCCTGGAAGAGTATCAGCGGATGTATCTCCTTGCCCTTGGCTACGGTGTTCATGTAGTTGCGGACGATGGCGTCGCACAGCCCGGCCACGATGTCCTCGGTCGACATTCCGAGCTGGGCCTTGTGGATCATGTCGCTCTCGGCGAAAACCGTACAGCGACCGGCGATGTTTACGCGGTTCTTCGCCCTCAGCGCCAGGCCGCCGAACTCCTCAATCGGCCGGCCCAGCCGGGTTGCCTGGTGGTCGAGGAAGCTTCCGGTGCCGGCCGCGCAGACGGTGTTCATCGCGAAGTCCACTGGTATGGCGTCGCGCAGGATGATAATCTTCGAGTCCTGGCCGCCGATCTCGATGACGGTCCGCACCTCGGGATGGAAATGGCTGGCCGCGACCGCGTGGGTGATTATCTCGTTCTTCACGATATCAGCCTGAATCATCACCCCGGCAAGCCTGCGCGCCGACCCGGTGGTCCCCGCCCCGAGTATTCTCACTCCGGAGTCGACCTGCGAACCCAGCTCCGCGAGCAGCCGGCGGATCGAATCGATGGGATTGCCCTGTGTCCTCAGGTAACGGCTGGCAAGAACGTTGAACTCGCGGTCGACAACCACGCCCTTCGTCGAGATGGAGCCGACGTCAATTCCGATGTAACCTTCGGCCAAACTTTCTCCTCTTCACCAGGTCCACAAATGCCTCGAGCCGCGTGAGCAGGCCGGTCCGTGACGTGTGCTCGTCGAACGACAGCGAGAGCACCGGCACGCCCGTCTCTTCGGAGAGCTTCTGCAGAGCTTCGAGCGCGATGTTCTCGGGCATGCACGTAAACGGGAAGATGTGCACCACCCCGTCGAGGCCCTGCTGCTGGAAATAGACCGACTCGCCCACCGTGCGGATTGCCTCGCCCCCCGGTGACTCCTGGAGGTAGCGACGCGCCAGTCGACCGGAACGCACGAACGCCGGGTCCGATGCCAGGAGATGGCGGACGTGCCGGTACAGGCTCCGCTCAAACACAACCTCGGCGCCCATCCGGCCCAGCTCTTTCTCTATCTCCTGGCTGGCAAACTGCTCAATCATGAGGTAAATCTCGCCGACCAACCCCAGCCGCACCTGCGGCTCGGCTCCGTTGAGGCCGAAGATACTCGTCACCTCGCCCCGCGCCGACTGAATCTCCCGGAGGGTGTGCGCGCGTTCGATTGCCGCGAGCGCCTTTGGCTTCGCCAGCTCGGCCCTGTCAAAGTCGAGCGCCCGCGTGCGATTGAGCTGCTGCCTGAATTCCTGGGTCAGGCGGCTCTTCGCCAGCAGCTTCGCGACGGCCCGCATGACCCTGAGCGGCGATACGCCGAACACGCCCGGCATCACCTTGAACACAAAATCGAACGGCGAGTACTGGGTCACGGCGATGAACCGGCATTCTTTGCCCAGGTCGCGCAGGGCACGCTCGTGCAGGTAGTGGTAGTATCCGAAGCGACACTTCCGCGCGCCCGCGGCCATGAACAGCGTGTCCGCCCCGAGTTCCAGCGCCTCGAGCATGTTGCCGAGGGTTATCTTGTAGGGCATGCAGATGAGCTCGGGCGAGTGCAGCGCCCCCAGCTCGATGGTTCGCCGGGAGTTCGGCGGAGCGAGGACAACGTCGCCGCCGAGGTCCTCGACGAACGTCTTCAATGCGTAGGTGTCGTAACCGACGTTGGGAAACGATGCTTTCATCTGCGGGCGGCGAGGTCAGGCCGCTTTTACCCGACCACCGGCCTTTGCCTGAGTATTCGGCGACTTGAGTGCCACGGTCCGCCGGCGTTCAGCCAACTCCAGGAACGCTTCAATTCGCGTCACGATACCGGCGGTGCCGGTGTGCTCATCGATGATCAACTGGAGAAACGGGACATCCTGTTGCTGCGCTTCCTCGCGCATGAACTCGGCCACGAGCGAGTCCGGGCCGCACCCCATCGAGACAATCATGCACACGCCGTCGACCTGGTCCACGAGAAACCGGAAAGCGTTGAAGAGCTCGCGTTCATACACCCAGCGGATTTTCCGGGCAAACCCGTCTCGGCTCCGCAGCACCTTTTCCGGCAGTTCGTCTTTGGTGCAGATCCGATACCCATGGCCGGTGAACGTGTCGACCATCGGCCGCGAGATGAAATCGTCACCGAGGTTGTAGAAATGGCCGATCAGGGCGACCCGCTTCTCACCCCGCGGAAAGTCCGGAAGATCGTCGTGAACGGGGAGGCACGCCCGTGCCTGCGCCAGCGCCCGGACCACGCGCACCGGGTCGTGGCAGAGGTCCATGCCGGCACGAAAATGCGGCAGCCACAGGTTCCCCTGAATCCTCGGAGCCACGATCCGCACGCGGCCGTCGGTCATCATCCGGGCGATGTCCACGATGCCGATCATCTTCGGGCAGGCGTAGAGCTTGTCCTCAAGCCAGAGCAGGCGGGGCAGGAAAAGCACATCTATCTTTCCGGCAAGTTCCTCGATGTGACCGGCCATTATCTTGATCGGCAGGCATACCTCGCTGGATACGCGACCCAACCCGTGCTGCAGCAGAACCTTGTCGGTTCGACGACTTACCACGACGTCGGCCCCGAGCCCGGCCAGGAACTTCTCCCAGAACGGACCGTACCGATAATACAGCAGGGCCCTTGGAACACCGACTTTCATTACGGAATTCTAGGCTGCCGAGGCGCAAAGTCAACACGGCGCCCCAGGGACGACATCGCCGAAGAGCTACCGGACGCGCAACCGCCACTGACGCAGCCGCGACAGCAATTCGGGAACTGCACGGCTGTCGTAGACCGGCCGGCCGCCTGGAAGCAGCCTCTGCAGCGTCTCCGGGTCCTCGGCTGAAAGCCAGGCAAGGAAACCTGCCAGCTTGATCCCCAGTTCTTCGTTGCTCTCCGGTGCCAGCCTCAGCCGGGCACTCGCAATCCTCGGCCCCGACACCACAAACCAGCCATTGTATGATGCGTGTTCAACAGCCAGCAGACCGAGCCAGTGGTTCTTCTCTTCAAGTCGGCAACTCACGGTCTCACGGCTCACTTGAAGGCCGGTCGCCGACAACCGGGAATGGACCGCGCTCCCGTAGTCAGCCAGCCGAGCGATTTCCTTCCTGCCGACGAAGCTGACACCAATGCCGTCGATGTCAAACCGGGCTGAGTCTACAAACAGGTCTGCAACCGCCGAGGCGCTCTGGCGGCCGAAACGTGAGCAGAAGTCCGTCACCGCCAGATCCGCATTCGCCTCCCGATGCGCGGACCTTGTCACCGTGCCGCACGCTGCCAATACAAGCAGGGCAAGCGGCCCGGCCGACCATAACCTCAGGACTGAACGCATGAGTAGTTTTACCGCCGCCGGTACCACAGTCAAGGCACAGCGCTTCGACGACAGCCGACGTGGATTTGCCGCTTCCGTTGCTTGACAGACGAACCTCAACCGCTATCCTCACCAACCGTGGTCAGAGCGTGTGTTCTATTCGCTGCCGGAACTAACTGCGACCAGGAATCGGCCTACGCCTTCAGCCTGGTCGGCGCCGCAGCTCACGTGGTTCACGTCAACCGGTTACGTTCCGGGCAGGAAAGACTCGCCGACTACCAGATTCTCTTGATACCCGGTGGCTTCTCCTACGGCGACTACATCGCCTCCGGCCGGATCCTGGCTAACGAACTAAAGCACTTCCTGCGCGACCAGTTCGAGCGGTTTGTCGCCGACGGCAAACTCGTGCTCGGCATCTGCAACGGATTCCAGGTCCTGGTAAAGTGCGGTCTGCTGCCCGCGTTTGAGCGACCGTTCGAGCCCCAGACGGTGACACTCGACACCAACGATTCCGGCCGATACGAGGACCGCTGGGTCCACCTCCACGTCGAGGACTCGCCCGCCGTCTTCACGCGGAACATCGAGTCGCCGATGTATCTGCCGGTGGCCCATGCCGAGGGCAAGTTCATTGCCAGGTCACCCGTCGTCCTCGCCCGGCTGGGCGTAGCGCGTCAGGTCTGCCTGCGCTACACGACTCTGACCGGCGAGCCGCCGGTGTTCCCGGACAACCCCAATGGCTCGGAAGAAAACATCGCCGGCATCTGTAACCCCACCGGGCGAGTCTTCGGCCTGATGCCGCACCCGGAACGGTTCGTGCGCCGGGAGCAGCATCCGCGCTGGCACCGGGAACGGGTTGACGAACCGCATGGTATCGCTATATTTCGTAATGCCGTGGAATATGCGAGAAAGAACCTCTAGCCCCAAGGACAAGGGACCAGGGACTAAGGACAAAGTCCTCGGTCGACGGATCGAGCGGCACCCGATCCTGACATTCGCGGACAAGGACCCGGTGAGCTTCTCGTTCGAAGGCCGGCCCATGACCGGACGCCAGGGCGAGACGATTGCGGCGGCGCTCGCGGCCAACGGCGTCCGCCTCTTCCGTCACGCGGAAAAGACCGGCCGCCCGCGCGGCTTCTTCTGCGCGGTCGGCAAGTGTGCCTCGTGCCTGATGGTCGTCGACGGCAGGCCCAACACCATGGTCTGCATGGAACCGCTACGCGAAGGCGCGAAGGTCGAACGTCAGCGCGGGCGAGGGAGGCTCTTGTGAAGACCGTGGACATAGCTATTGTCGGCGGTGGTCCGGCCGGGCTTTCCGCAGCTATCGCTGCGTCCCGACTCGGTGCGAGGGTGGCCATGATCGACGATAACGAACGCCTCGGTGGCCAGCTGGTGAAGCAGACCCACAAGTTTTTCGGCTCGAAGGCCCACTACTGCGGTACGCGCGGCATGGACATAGCGGTGATTCTCGAACAGGAACTGCGTGCTCTGCCCTGCGCGGTCCTTCCCGGCACCTCGGTCGTGGGGTTGTATGGAGGCAGGGTCCTCGCTCTCGCGAGTCGCGAACGATTCACCAAGCTCGAATTCAAGTGCCTCATCGTCGCGACCGGCGCGGCTGAGAATAACCTGCTGTTCGAGAACAACGACCTGCCCGGTGTGTACGGCGCGGGCGCGGTCCAGACCCTGATGAACGTATATGGTGTCAGACCCGGCACCCGGGTTCTGATGGTCGGGTCCGGCAACATCGGCCTGATTGTTTCTTACCAGCTCATTCAGGCCGGCATCGAGGTTGCGGCCGTGGTCGAGGCACTGCCGAGAATCGGCGGCTACCACGTCCACGCGGCCAAACTCGCCCGCCTGGGCGTGCCGATTCTCACGTCGCATACCTTGATTCGCGCTATCGGCAAGGAAGAGGTGGAAGGCGCGGTTATCTGCTCTGTGGATAAGAACTTCAAGCCGATTCGGAGAACCGCCCGCCGGCTCAAGGTCGACACCATCTGCCTGGCGGTCGGCCTCACCCCGCTGTCGGAGCTACTCTGGCAGACTGGGTGCAAGATGGTCTACGTGCCCGAGCTCGGCGGCCACGTCGCCTGGCACAACGAAAACATGCAGACCAGTCTCTGCAACATCTACCTCGCCGGCGACGTGTCGGGCATCGAGGAAGCCTCGACCGCGATGCTCGAAGGCCGGGTCGCGGGGGCGCATGCCGCGGCTCAGGTCCTCGGCCCCAGCCTGGAAGCCAGCCAGGTCATCACCGATTCAAAGGCCGAGCTCTGCGCCATCCGCAAAGGCCCGTTCGGCGACAAGGCCGCCTGCGGCAAGGCCAAGCTCGCCGAGTGCGCGCCTCTGCCCGCCTAGATTCTCAGGTAGATTACCGCGACGACGCTTGCCATCCAGAGCAGGACGTCGACGAGCAATGGTGGGTCGCCCAGCAGCGCTTGCTCCGGCGCTCCACCCATGTCCTTCCGGTACACGAGGTACAGGTAACGGTAGACTGCGTAGAGCACGAACGGAACGGTCAGCATCAAGTTGTGGGTGCCGAACTTCGCGATGGTCTCGGGTGCAATCGTGTACAGACAATAGGCGATGACCGATGACGAAGTCGCGACTGCCATCATCTGGTCGAGCAGCGGCTCCGAGTAGTTCTCCAGCACTGCCCGGTGTCCGACTCCCCCGTTCGCCAGCGTGATCAGCTCATGCCGGCGCTTGGCGAGTGAGATGAACAGGGCGAAGAGGATCGTGCAGACGAACAGCCACGACGAGAGCGTGACGTGTACCAGCACGGTGCCCGCGACCGCGCGCAGCGCGAACCCGGCCGCGACGGTCATCACGTCCAGCACCACCAGATGCTTCAGGCGGAACGAGTACGCAAGCTCCAGCACATAGTAGGCAGCACCAACGAGCCCGAACCGCCAGTCCAGGGCGAAGCTCCCGGCCAGTCCCGCCACCGCCACCAAGACAGCCGCAACGGTGGCTGCCCCGATCCCAAGCCTGCCCGACGCTATCGGCCGGAGCCGCTTCAGCGGATGGAGCCGGTCCCTTTCCACGTCGGCGAGGTCGTTTACCAGGTAGACCCCTCCGGCCAGGAGACAGAACGCGACGAAACCGCCGAGCGTGCGCAGCAGGTCGACCAGATTGAAAAGGTTGAGCGAGAAGACCAGACCGGCGAACACCAGAAGATTCTTCGGCCACTGCTTGGGCCTGAGACTCGCAACGAGGGCGCCGATCACGTGACTGAGGGTATCCAAAAACGGAGTGAAGTCAATCCGCGCTCGACGGCAGTTTCAGCTTCTACCTGGAATCATCAGCGAGCCGGGGAATCCGACTCGCGCCATCGGTGCCGTTTGACTTGACATTGCCCGCTGTCGGCCGAACATAAGAGCAGGAAAACGTATGGCCAACCGTATCAACTCGATCTTCACGCTCGAAGACACTTTCCTGGCTTTCGCCGTCGGCGACTCCGGCCTTGCTCTGTCATCGTCGGACGGCGGTGCGACCTGGCGGCGACGTCCGGTTCTCCATGCCGGCAACCTCTACACCATCTGCTTTCCCCGGCAGGGCGAAGTCGGCTATGCCTGCGGCGATTCCGGTACCGTGCTCAAGACCGAGGACCGTGGCAGAACCTGGCGACTGCTCGACACCGGGGTCAGTGTCGACCTGCGCGTCGTCAAGTTTCCAGTCGGCCCGCAGGTCGGGTTTGCGGCTGGCGATGTTGGCACCATACTCCGCACGGCCGATGCCGGCGTCACCTGGGAGAAACTCATCACCGCAACTGAAGAGAAGCTGATGGATATGAACTTCCCCTCGGACGAGACTACCGGTTATGCAGTCGGTCCGAACGGAACCATCCTCAAGACGACGACCGGCGGCAACCTCTGGTTCTCGCAGGCAGGCAACCTTGAAGGCGCGATGCTGACGACGAACATCACGGCGGTCTTCTTCCCGGCCGGCGATACGGTCGGGTTCGCCACCACGACCAACTCCGGCGTCCTGTTCACGCCCGACGGCGGCGAAGAATGGCGGCCGCTCAGGTTCGACTTCCTGCCGCCACCGCTCTTTTCTCTCGATTTCCGCTCGGACACCATGGAGGGATTCGTGGTCGGCGCCGAGGGCACGCTGCTCCGGACCTTCGACGGCGGCGAATCCTGGGAACGGCTCGATGCCGGGGCCGATGCCGACCTGTTCAGCATCCGTTTCTTCGCCGACGGCCGAAACGGCGTCGTCGCCGGAGACGAACGAACCCTGCTCTTCTCCACTGACGGCGGCCAGACCTGGTCCCCGAGCCGAATCCTCTAGCCTGAAGCCTTCCCTGCCCTTCAACTCAAAAACATGCGGGCATGGTTCGACGATAGCGGCGTGACGTTTTTCGGCTCCGACTTCAC
>CAZAKP010000018.1:17577-27598 GCA_964485845.1 uncultured bacterium
TGAGGGTCTTTGCCGCGGCTTCGACCGGTCTGGGTGACAAGCACCGGGTGTTCGGCTATCCCTGCGCTTTCGTGAACGGCAACATGTTTGCCGGTTTGTTCCAGACCGAGCTGTTCGTACGCCTGTCCGAATCCTAACGCCAGGAGTTGCTGCGCCTCAAAGGCGCCATCCGATTTGAACCGCTCCCCGGGCGTGTCATGCGCCAGTACGTCACCGCTCCGCCAGACATCGTGCACCAGCCCAGGCTCGCGGCACATTGGGTTCTCCGGGCATTCGAGTACGCTTTGTCGCTGCCGGCCAGGAAGAAAAGAGCGGGACCGCGCGGGCGCCGGCCCTGAACAGCGACGGACTCGACGCGGATTGCCAGCGTCGAGTTCCCGTGTAGAATACCGTCCATGAACCCGTTGATATTCAGGGAGTATGACATACGCGGCATCGCTGAAACTGAACTGCGTGACGACGATGTGTACCGGCTCGGCCAGGCGTTCGGGACCTATGCGCTTGGACACGGGGCGACGTTCTGCCCGGTCGGTCGCGATATCCGGCTCTCCGGCCCGCGCATCCAGCGGGCGCTGACGGACGGTCTGCGGTCGACCGGACTCGACGTCATCGACATCGGGGTCGTGCCCACGCCGGTCTTCTACTTTTCACAGATCTTCCTCGACTCCGTGGCCGGAATGATGGTAACGGCGAGCCACAACCCGCCTCAGTACAACGGATTCAAGGTAGGAATGGAGAAGACTACTATCTTCGGCGACGAAATCCAGCGCCTGCGTCGGCTGATGGAGGCCGGCCAGTTCAGGCATGGCGATGGGAAGTTGAGCTCAAGGGACGTAATCCCGGACTACGTCAAGGCAGTCCGCTCCCGGGTCGAAATCCTGAAGCCGCTGCGCGTGGCGTTCGACCCGGGTAATGGCTGCGCCGGCATCCTGCTCGAACGCCTGTTCGCCGACACAGCAATCAGCCCCGAGTACATAAACCTGCGGCCCGACGGCAGCTTCCCGGCGCACGTGCCCGACCCAACGGTACCGGAGTACATGAAACAGCTCGCCGATCTGGTTCTGGCCAAGGGTTTCGACTGCGGCATCGGCTACGACGGCGATTCTGACCGGATCGGCGCAATCGACGACAATGGCAGATCGGTCTACGGCGACCGGCTGCTCGGCATCTGCGCGACCGAAGTCATCCGCACGCATCCGGGCGCGAAGATCGTCTTCGAGGTGAAGTGCTCGCAGGCGCTGATCGAATACCTGAAACGGATTGGCGGCACGCCGTTGATGTGGAAGACAGGCCACTCGCTTATCAAAGCTAAGATGAAGGAGGAGGGTGCCCTGCTTGCGGGCGAGATGTCGGGCCATATGTTCTTCGCCGACGACTACTACGGTTACGATGACGCGTTGTTTGCTTCCCTGCGACTGCTCAGCATCATCTCCTCTACCGGCCGGAAACTGTCCGAACTCGCGGCCGAGATGCCGTCGTACCCGACCACGCCCGAACTGCGCGTCCCATGCCCGGACGACCTGAAATTCCGCATCGTGGACGAGATCCGCGATTACTTCCGCGGCAAATACAAGGTGATCGACATCGACGGGGCCCGGGTCGTGTTCCCGGACGGCTGGGGACTGATTCGCGCCTCCAACACTCAGGCGGTGCTGGTCCTCCGCTTTGAAGCGAAGACGGAGAAACGACTGACTGAAATCAGGAAACTCTTCTACGACCAGCTCGCCGGCTACCCGCAGGTGGAGCTGCCTGACTGGAAAGAGCAATAGGGACGTCCATATCCCAGGACCCGGTAGCCAGATCAAAACGACTCCACCACGGCCACTGACTTCCGTCCGCGCCTCGCAATCGGCCCGGCCATCTGCCGCAGCGACTCCGAGCTTCGCCCATGTCCTGGATCGCTAACCGCCTCGCCCGTCTAGCTCACAAGGCCATCGGCTCCAGTCGGGTGCTTCCAGACGGCGAGCTGATCGCGGTCGCAGTCTCAGGCGGCGCGGACAGTCTCTGCCTGCTATACCTGCTCGAATCGCTGAACCGGAAGAACACACACAACTGGGAACTGCGGGCCGTGCATGTTGAACCCGGGTTTGAGGGATGGAATTCAGCGCGTATCGTGAGGACTTGCCGAGCAATCGGCGTCGAGTGCGCGGTTATTCGCATTGGCGTGCCGACTGGAGCCGGACCGTCCCGGCATGACTCTTGCTACCGTTGTGCCCGCGCGCGGCGCAAGGCGTTGTTCTCCTACTGCGACCGGATCGGCAGCCGGAAGCTCGCCCTCGCGCACAATCTGGACGATGTCAACGAAACCTTCCTGATGAACCTGCTCTACACGTCGTCGGCCCGTACCATCCTGCCCACCCAGCCCCTCTTCGAGGGCAGGCTGACAATCGTGCGGCCGCTGTACTACGCCGACAAGACCCTAGTTGGACGTTACCTGAAATCGGCCGGCATCCGTACCGCGCGCAACCGCTGTCCGTACGAGCGCTCGAGTTCACGCGAAACGGTACGCAGATTCCTGAAGCGCCGGTACGCCGAAGACGCGCGTATCCGCAGCAACCTCTTCGCCGGGCTCCACAACATCAAGCCGGAATACCTTCCGCGGCCCCGACACTCAGCCGGCGTCCGCCCCTGACCTCCAAAAGGCAAGGCGGCCGACAGGCCGCCTGATAGCCCCATGCGGATTTGAACCGCAGTCTTCTGGCTGAGAACCAGATGTCCTGGGCCAGGCTAGACGATGGGGCCCTTTCGGAGAATACTATCTCGTACCGACCATCCGTCAAGCTTGGCCGGTAGTTCGGCCCTGATTGAACGAGCGAAAGAGGTCAGGCCTGCTGAGTGCCGGCCGCGCGCTTGCCCTGCTTCTTGCGCACGTGCTGACCCTTGTAGCGGATGCCCTTGCCGCGGTAGACATCCGGCGGCTTGGTGCCGTGAATGATGGCGGCAAGCTGCCCGACCGCGTGACGGTCGGACCCGCGCACCACGATGTCAAACATCTGCAACTTGGGGTCGTCGGGGTCGGGCACCTGATTGACCTCAAGCGTCACGCCGGGCGACGCCGCAAAGTCCACCACATGAGAAAAGCCGCAACTGATCTGGATACCTTCCTTGGTCTTTTGCGCCTTGTAACCCATGCCACGGAGTTCCAGCACCTTTTGATAGCCATCGGTCACGCCGACCAGCGCGTTGCCGATATGCGCCCGCAGCGAACCGACGTGAACACGCGCAATGCCGGGTCCGGCGTCCACCGCAATCTGACCGTCTGTCACCTTGACCATGACACCGGGAAGTACCGGCACCGCAAGCGCACCGAGCTTGCCCTTGACCATGACCTGCCCGGGCTGAACCTTCACATCAACGCCGGTCGGGATCGCGAGCGGGCGGTATGACTTTGCCATCGCTACCAGACCTTGCAGAGCGGCTCGCCGCCAACCCGCTTGCGGCGCGCATCGCGGTCGGTCATCACGCCACGGGAAGTCGTCAGGATCGCCACACCGAGGCCGCCGATGACACTGGGCAGGTCGTCGGCACCGACGTGCAACCTGCGGCTCTGACGCGAAATCAGCTCAAGGCCGCGGATCACCGAGGCGCCGTCCTCGTCGTATTTCAGGCTGACGATGATTCGCTTGGTGTGGCCCTCGCCTTCGACCTGGAAATTACTGATGAAACCTTCCTCGAGCAGCACTCGCGCGAGTTCGTACTTCAGGCGTGCATACGGCGCGGAGACCTCCTTCTGCCGGATGCGGAGGCCATTCCGGATTCGGGTCAGAAAATCGGCAAAACTATCCAAGATTCCTCCCTACCAGGTCGCCTTGCGCACACCGGGTATCTCGCCCCTCAGCGCGAGGTCGCGGAAACACAGCCGGCAGAGCATGAATTCGCGATACACGGCGCGAGCGCGGAAGCAGCGTTGGCAACGATTGTGCCTGCGCACTTTGAACTTGGGTTCCTGCTGTGATTTGACTATCCAGCAACGGCGCGCCATTGCTACTTGCCCTTGGCAAAGGGCAGGCCCATCTCCGTAAGCAGGGCCCGCGCCTCATCGTCGTGCCTGGCGGATGTATGGAAAGTGATGTTCATGCCGAATACTTTCTTCACCTTGGAGACTTCCAGTTCCGGAAATATCGCCTGTTCCTGCAACCCCATCGTGTAACCTCCGCGGCCGTCGAACGAGTCCGGCTTGAAGCCATGGAAGTCACGGATCCGCGGGGAGGCGAAGTTGAACAGCCGGTCGATGAACTCGTACATCCGGTCACCGCGCAGCGTAACCTTGACGCCGAGCGGCAGCCCCTCGCGGATCTTGTAGGTCGAGATGGCGCGCTTCGCCATAGTACGGCACGGACGCTGCCCGGTGACCACAGCGACGTCTTCGCCGATCAGGTCGAGCACCTTGACGTCCGCGACCGCGTCCTTGGTCGTCGTGTTGACAACAACCTTCAGGAGCCGTGGGACCTGATGCCGGTTCTTGTAGCCGAAGCGCGCGGTCAGCGCCGGCACGACGCGCTTCAGATAGTCTTGCTTCAGTCTCGGTGTCATGCGTCGATAATCTCGTCACACTGGCGGCAGATTCGGACGCGCCGGCCGTCATGGGGCTCACGCCGGACCCGGCTTCGCTTGCCGCACTTCGGACAAAGCAGGGCGACGTTCGACACGTCAAACGGGTTGGGCAGGTCGACAATCCCGCCCGGCTTGCCCGCGCCCCGTGCCCGCTGATGTTTCTTGGCGAGGTTGAGCCCCTCGACGAAGACGCGGTAGTGACCGCTGTCTTTGTCCAGTTTCAGCCGGAGAATCTTACCCCGGCGCCCGCGGTCCTCGCCGCTGATGACCTCTACCAGATCGCCCTTGCGTAAGTACATGTTATACTACTTCGGCGGCCAGCGACACGATCTTCGTGTACTTCCGCTCACGTAACTCGCGCGCCACCGGCCCGAACACGCGTGTACCCTTCGGCTCG
Organism: uncultured bacterium; assembly: GCA_964485845.1. GTDB lineage: Bacteria > Hydrothermota > Tepidihabitantia > Tepidihabitantales > Tepidihabitantaceae > UBA2258. The sequence continues at coordinate 22,529 of CAZAKP010000018.1, forward strand.
CCCTTGTCGTCAACCAGCACACAGGCATTATCGTCGAACCTCACGTAGGTTCCGTCGGGCCGGCGGTGCTCCTTACGGCACCGCACGACGATCGCCTTGGACTTCTCACCGGCCTTGACCGTGCCGTTCGGCAGCGCGTCTTTCACCGTCACCATCACCGTATCGCCGAGCCAGCCGAACCGACGCCGTGAGCCGCCATACACCCGGATGACCATGGCCAGCCTGGCCCCGGAGTTGTCGGTCACCACCAGCCGGCTGAAATCCTGAATCATAGCTTCTTCACCACCCGCCAGCGCTTCAGCCGCGACATCGGCCTTGTCTCGATGAGCTGAACGCGGTCGCCTTCCTTGCACTCGGCCCGCTCGTCGTGCGCATAGAGCTTGGTCCGCTTACGGATATACTTCTTGTACTTCGGATGCAGTTCGAGTCGGTGAACCGTGACCACCACGGTCTTCTGCATCTTGGCCGAAGCCACCTTGCCTACAACTGTCCGGCGATTCTCACGCATTCTTCTTCTCCGCCGCCTCGATTTCCCGGGCGCGCAGCACCGTCAGGCACCGGGCGATGTCGCGCCGGACCAGCCGGAGCCGGAGCGGATTGGGCAGCTCCTCTGCCGACCGACGCAGCTTCAGTTTGAACTGCTCATCGCGCAACTCGGCCAGCTTGCGCCGGATTTCGTCGGGCGTCATCTCACGTAGCTCAGAAGCCTTCATAGCTCATCTCGCCGCGCACCACGACGCGCGTACGGCACGGCATCTTGCTGCCGGCCTGGCGCAGCGCATCGCTCGATTCCTGCGGAGTCAGACCACCCAGTTCGAACATCACCGTACCCGGCTTCACGACCGCGACCCAGAACTCCGGCGTTCCCTTACCCTTGCCCATGCGGGACTCTGCTGCCTTCTTCGACACGGGTTTGTCCGGGAAAATCCTGATCCACATCTTGCCGGCCCGCTTGAGCGACTTGGAAAGACAGATGCGGGCTGCCTCTATCTGTCGCGCCGTAATCCAGCACGGCTCCAGCGCCATCAGTCCCTGGTCGCCGAAGTCAACCCGGTTCGCGCGAGTGGCCTTGCCGCTCATCCGGCCGCGCATTGCGCGACGGTACTTCACCCGCTTCGGCATCAACATGCCTAGGCTCTCTCTCCGATGGTCGCATCGCCCTTATAGATCCAGACTTTCACGCCGACCGTACCGGCAATGGTTCGCGCCACGTCGGTGGCGTAATCGATGTCGGCCTTCAGCGTATGGAGCGGCACACGGCCCTTGCGATACCATTCGGTACGAGCGATCTCGTTCCCGCCGAGCCGACCGGCAACCATCACCTTGATGCCGGGGGCGCCGAGCCGCATCGCCTGGGTCACGGCCCGCTTCATCGCCCGACGATGGGCCACCCGCTGCTCAAGCTGCCTCGCGACGTTCTGAGCCACGAGCTTGGACTCCAGCTCCGGCACGCGAACGACCTCGACCATGATTTGCACGTCGCGTCCGATCAGGGCCTTCAGCTCCTCACGCAGCGAGTCCAAGGCCTGACGCCGGGTGCCGAACACCATGCCCGGGCGGGCGGTGAATACCGTGACTGTCGTCCGGTTCGCGACCCGCTTGATCAGGACATCCGAGATCATCGCGTCGGTCAACTTCGTCTCGATGTAGCGTCGGATCTTCAGGTCCTCGTGCAGATAGTCGCTGTATCCCTTCTTCGAGAACCAAGACGACTTCCAATCCTTGCTGATTCCGAGCCGGAACCCAATCGGGTGAGTCTTCTGTCCCATCTAGATCTTGGCTCCCTTTCTGGTAGCGACGCGGACTCGGACATGGACCGTCGGCTTTCTGATCGGCGTAGCCATGCCGCGCGGCCCGGGCTGCCAGCGCCTCGGCTTCAGGATCGGACCCTGGTCGACACGAACCTCGCTCACGACGAGGTCTTCTTCCTTCAGCTTGGCCTTCCCGGCTTTGACGATGGCATTGGCGACTGCCGAGCGAAGTGTCTTCATCACCGGGGCCTTTGATGGCTTAACCAGGAATGTCAGCGTCCGGAGCGCGGTAGGCACGTCACGTCCGCGGATCAGATCCGCGACCAGCGTCAGTTTCTTGGCGGACCCAGGCTGGAAACGTCCGACCGCAGTAGCTTCAATCACCGTCACTCCCTAGCCCTTCTTCTCCTCGGCCTTCTCCTTGCGCACGCCCGAATGCTGCCGGAAAGTCCGCGTCGGAGAGAACTCGCCGAGTCGGTGCCCGACCATCCGCTCGGTCACGTATACCGGCAGGAACTGACGGCCGTTGTGCACGGCAATTGTGTGGCCGACAAACTCCGGCGGGATAACGCTGCGCCGGGCATAGGTCTTCACGGTCCGCTTCTCACCCGCCTCGACCTGCTGGCGGACGCGCCGGAAAAGCTTCTGGTCGATGTATGGGCCCTTTTTGATTGAGCGTCCCACTACTTCCTTCTCCTCTGGACGATCATCCGGCTCGACTTCTTCTTCCGATTGCAGGTCTTGTACCCCTTGGCCGGGATGCCGCGTTCGGAACAAGGATGACGACCGCCCGAGCTCTTGCCCTCACCGCCGCCCATCGGATGGTCAATCGGATTCATTGCCACTGCCCGTGACACCGGCCTGATGCCGAGATGTCGGGAGCGACCGGCTTTGCCGATGGAAATGTCCTTATGCTCAGGGTTGGAGAGCCGCCCGACCGTCGCCATGCACCCGAGATGAAACCGCCTTATCTCGCCGGACGGCAGTTTTATCACCGCCATGTCCTCTTCCTTGTTGAGCAGTTGCGCGGCGGTTCCCGCCGACCGGACCAGGAACGACCGGCTCCGCGGATAGAGCTGAAGGTTGTGAATCTCGACCCCGACCGGCACGTCCGAAAGCGGCATGGCGTTGCCATCGCGGATCGACAGGCCGGTCCCCGAACTTACCGTATCCCCGACCTTCAGTCCCTGCGGACAGAGAATGTAGCGGTACTCACCGTCCGAGTAGCAGACAAGGGCAATGCGGGGCGACCGGTTGGGGTCGTACTCGATCGAGACGATCTTACCGGCGATGCCGGTCTTGTCGCGGAGGAAATCGATGATGCGGTACTGCTGCTTTGCTCCACCGCCAAGCCACTTGTTCGTCTTGCGTCCGGTGTTGTTCCGGCCGCCGGTCTTGGGCAGCGGTCGGAGCAATGCTTCATGGGGTTTTGTGCGGGTGATATCGTCGAACGTAGCGACCATGAAGTAGCGCCTCGCCGGAGTGGTCGGTCGATATGTCTTGATACCCATCTAGCGCTCCAGGCTCTCGATCCGCTCGCCCTGCTTCAGGGTCACGATTGCCTTCTTCCACTCCGGACGGCGACCGGAAAACCGGCCCATGCGTCGCATTTTGCCCAGGTAGTTCATCACCCGGACCTCGCGCACGTGGACCTTGAACAGCCGCTCGACTGCACTGCGCACCTGAATCTTGTTGGCCGCCGGCGCTACTCTGAATGTGTAACGGGACTGCTCGGCCTTCAGCCGTTCCGCCTTCTCCGTTACCACGTGGCTCAGTATCACCCGACCGGGTTCGGTCACGACACCCTCTCCGACAGCCGCTTCAGACCGGACTCCGTCAACACGATCCGATCGTGGGACACGACGTCATAGGTACTCACCGCCTGCGCAGCCCTCACGGTCAACCGGGCAAGATTGCGGCTGGCGCGCTTGATGTTCTCCGAAACTCCATCCGTCAGCAGGAGCACCTTGCCGTCGAGGTTCAGGCCACCAAGCACCCTGACCATCTCCCTGGTCTTGGGCTCGGGCAGCTCGAAATCCTCGACTACCGTCACGGCCTGCTCGGCGTTGCGGGCACTCAGCGCCAGAGCCAGCGACTGGCGACGCAGTTCTCTCGGCAGTTCATAAGAATAGTCGCGCGGCCTCGCGCCCCAGGCGATACCGCCACCGACGAAGATGGGAGAACGTCGGGACCCGTGACGCGCATGGCCGGTATGCTTCTGACGGTAGGGCTTCTTGCCCGTGCCGGAAACCTCGCCCCGGGTCTTTGTACAGGCGGTTCCCTGACGGTGATTGGCCAGATAGCATCTCACCGATTGCCAGACGAGACCGTCGCTGCCTTTCTGGTCGAACAGAGCAGCCGGGAGCTCAACCTGCCCTTTTACATCGCCGCCCACGGTAAGAAGATCCACGGTTTCAGCTCTTCTTTCGGATGAGAACGAGGCCGCCGCGGTAACCCGGAATCGCACCACCCACGTAGAGCACGCCTCGCTCCGGCTCGAGCTTCACGACGGGAAGATTCCGGACTGTAGCAGACTCCGCGCCGTAGTGCCCGGCCTGGGTCCTTCCCTTGAGCGGACGCCCCGGAGTGGTGCCTGAACCCAGCGAACCGATCCGGCGGTGAGTCATCGAACCGTGCGTACTCGGCCCGCCACTCCAGCCCCAGCGCCGGACCCCGCCGGCGAACCCGCGACCCCGGGTTACACCGGTGACGTGCACCATGTCGCCCGGTGCGAACACATCCACGCCCAGTTTCTGACCAACCTGATAGTCGCCGACCTTGTCTGTTTTGATCTCATGCAGCAACCTGGCCGGCGGCAAACCGGCTTTCTTGTAGAAGCCAAGCAAAGGCCGCGATGACTTCCGCTTCGAAGCCGCGCCGAATCCGATCTGAAGCGCCTCGTATCCGTGCCGGTCCAGCGTCCGCTTGCCGACCACGACACACGCACCGACCTTCACCTCGGTCGCGGGGACAACCACGCCACGCTCATCGTAGAGCTGAACCATGTCTCCCTTTTGACCGAGCAACGCGATCATGCCGACTTGATCTCCACTTCCACGCCGGCCGGGACTTCCAGCTTCATCAGCGCGTCGACCATTTCCGCCGTGGCGTTGGATATCTCTATCAGACGCTTGTGCACTCGCAGTTCGAACTGCTCGCGCGACTTCTTGTCGACGTGAGGGGAACGAAGCACGGTGAACAACGTACGCTTGGTCGGGAGCGGTACGGGCCCGGAAACCTGGGCTCCGGTCCGCTTCGCGACGTCCACGATATCCTTGGCACTCTGGTCAAGGATCCGGTGGTCGTACGCCTTCAGCTT
>CAZAKP010000019.1:0-27567 GCA_964485845.1 uncultured bacterium
CCGAGTCTGGTGGCAACAGCGGCGCGCAACGAGGAGCGGCTTGGGACACGATCCGAATCTCCCGAGCGAGATTCGGTCATGTCCCGCGCCGGAACGTACGAACGCAGCCACGCCGCCGGAGTCAGGCCGGCGATGCCGGTCTTCACGCTGTCGTCCTTGAGCACACCAAGGTCGGCAATCGCCTTGAGCGTTTCGCACCAGCCCGGATTCCGCAGGGTCCCGCGCAGCATCGTCCGCACGCCTTTAAGACCGTAGGTCTCGATGTAAGGCAGAGAGTTGCGGTTCGCGTACGCCTCGAACTCGTACCCGTCGGTTACCTTGAGCGGCCAGCGGTTGCCGAACAGCTCCGGCCCCGGTATGAACACTTCCTTGCCGTCCTTCAGGTAGCGCGCGTCGTTCCGTCCCGCCATCACGACGCCCTTCGGGCTCCACGAGAACTTGTACCCGAGCGGATTGTCGTTCGCCTCCGGAGCAGGCAGACCGCCGCAGTAGGACATGAAGCTCGCCACTTTGCCGCCGGCATTCTGCACGGCATGGATGATTTTCATCGCCGACATGTGGTCGATGCCCGGGTCGAGGCCGATTTCGTTCAGGAGGATGACACCGGCCGCCTTGGCCCGTTCGTCGAGCGCCCGCATCGCATCGCTCACGTAGGACGTCGTCACCAGCGGCTTCCTGTATTTCAGGGAGTACCCGGCCACCTTCACGTGATAGGTGTACGGGAGCAGGCTGACCGCGAGGTCCGCTGCCCCGACCTGCTTTTCGAGGTCGGCATCGTTGTCCACGTTCAGCGCCACGGCCTTGCCGCGCGGGTGGTTGCCGACCAGCTCCTGCGCCTTGGATACGGTGCGGCTCGCGACGATAACCTCGAAATCGGGCACGTCAAGCAGGTAGCGAACCATCGGCCGGGACACGAGCCCCGCGCCGAGCACAAGTATCTTCTTCATGACAATGGTCTCCTAGATCCTCAGGTACTTCTCAATGTACGCGAATTCAGGTGTCAGCCGGCCCCGGTGCAGGATCAGCGCCCGGCGTATCGGCCCGGGCAGGTCGAGCTTGTCCAGCGGACGGCTGAAGTCAGTGCGGGCAATTGCCGGCACGAACGGCATCAGCGCGACGCCGAACTCCCGCGACGAATCGAACGGCAGTTCGCAGGGCAGGTTGTCGACGGTCATCAAGAGCACGCCCTCGCCCTCGACGCCATCCCGCACCGCGCCGGTCGCGGGATCGTACACAAAGAACGGCTCGCCCGGTTCGGTCGCCTTGCTCGTCGCCTCAATCGAACCCTCGATGTCACACGAAATATCGCCCATCGCCGCGAGCTTCGGCCGCCCCGCCGCGAACGACCGCTTCAGCCAGTCCTTTGTCACCAGCCGCGGGTAGCGGGCATCCCAGTAGATGCAGTTGGTCAGAACCGAAAGGTGCGGCAGGTGGTTCTCGAACCGCGAACGGTAGAGGTCCGGTTTCGCGAAATACTCTTTCAGGTCGAACCGGTGACCGACCTCTGTCGGCTCGACGATGTGTTCCTCGCGGAACATCACACGGTAGGCCGTATGTCGGTCGCCCCTCGCGGCAAGTGCAGGCAGGTCCACCGGCTCGACTTCGGTCGCGCCCAGCGCGTCCAGCATCTCCCAGGCGCCCTTGGCCACGTGACCATAGCCGGTCACGCCGACCACAAACGGCGACAGCTCGGCCGGCAGTCCCTGTTCCACGATGTCGCGGCCGACCTCGGCGAGAGCAGCCCGGGCGAGGTCCACGCGCCCGTACTCGTGCGCGAGGCGCACGCGGCTGAACGGCGTCTGGATTCCCTGGGTCTCCAGCCGTTCGCCCAGCCCGGCCAGCGTATCCACCAGCCCGGCGATACCCGCGAACCGGCCGAAGAATACGAGCCTTCTCCCGGCCTCATCGGTCATCTTTTCGTAATCAATCAGCGAACAGCCGAGCTCCATCATTTTCCTGAGCATCGGCATGTTGTAGTGCTGGCCTTTGATGGTGTGCGAGAAGAAGATATAGGTATGCCCGGACTGGAAGGCCGATTCGGGTATCTCCTTGATACCCAGCACCACCGGGCACGCCGACAGCTCGTCGCTCACCTCTGCCCCGACCTCGCGGAACTCGGCATCGCTGAACGTTCGCAACTCCGACCGCTGAATGACGAACGACAGGCCATGCTCGCCGATGAGTTGTCCGACCTGCTCCGGAATCAGTGGCGAGCGCCGTTCCCACGCATTCTTATCCTCGCGCCGGATGCCGATCGCGACCGGTCGAATCTGTTTTTCCATGAGAAGAGATATTATACGGCTCGAACGTCCTAAGTCAAAACGGCCACACCCTCGGCGGCTCGACGAGCCAGCGCGCCTGAAATGCGGGGCGGGCCTGCGCCCGCCCTCACTGGATACTGCTGCTGCCTACTGCCTGCTGCCCTTCTCTCTACTTCGTCAGCACAACCTTGGTCACTGTCGTTTGCCGATTGTCGAGCGACGACTGCACAAAGTAGACGCCGGGAGCAAGACCGCGGACATCGTTCGCGCCCGGCTGCAGGTTCATAACCTCCCTGCCACTGATGTCCAGCAACGCGCAGGGCACGCCGCGCTCAGCGCTCGATGCGGGAACGCGGAGCAGGCCGCGGACAATCGTTGCCAGGGGCCGCGAATCCTGCAGCACCGGCTGCCGACCTTCTTCGACCGCACCCGGCAACGGGTTGACCGCGCCCCAGATCCGGTCGGTATTGAACATCCGGCCATCGACTATCCCGGCCCAGCCCTGGTACACAAGCAGCAGTTCGGTGTCCGGGCCGCAGGCCAGCGCCAGATGGGACTGGTCCCCCTCCTGTTTGAGGACCGCGCCGGTGTCGAAGACAACCCCGTCCGGCGTGACAAATGCTCCATGGATGTCCGGATGGTAGTAGCGGTAGTCCTCCCAGACCACGAGGAAGTTCTTGCCGTTGAAACCCACGGCCGGGAACCACTGGTCGTTCACCGCCGACCCGATGGCAAAGCCGCCGGCGTCGAGCACGGCGCCGCCGGGCGTCACCCGCGCACCGTAGATGTCGGCGAAGATACTCCGGTGGTAGTCTTCATAGACCACGAGGAAGTTGTCACCGTCGAAGGCAAGGGTCGGGATAAGCTGGTCCCTCGTTGCCTCCGATATGACGATACCCGAAGGGTCGAGCACGGCGCCGCCGCGCGTCACCCGCGCACCGTAGACATCGGCGTAGGTGCCGCCGCGGTGGTCTTCCCAGACTATGAGGTAGTTCGTGCCGTCGAAGCCGATGACCGGATAGAACTGGTCGGCCGATGCCTGCGAGATGGCGATGCCGGAGGGATCAAGCACCGTACCGTCGAGCGCCACCCGGGTTCCGTAGAGGTCGGCGAATGCGCCGCCGCGGCGGTCCTCCCAGACCACGAAGTAGTTCGTGCCGTCAAAACCGACAGCCGGATGCCCCTGCGCTTCGGCGGCCTGCGAGATGACAAAGCCCGCCCCGTCGATGATCGTGCCGTCGGGCGCCACCCGCGCTCCGTAGATATCGGGGTCTGACGCGCTGGTCCGGCAGTCCCGCCAGACCACGAGGTAATTCGCGCCGTCGAAGGCGATGGCGGGCGAGGTCTGGTCGCCCGTCGCCAGTGAGATGGCGAGACCGTCCGGGTCGAGCACCGTCCCGCCGGGTGTCACCCGCGCCGCGTAGATATCGGGCGAGCCGTTGCGATGGTCCTCCCAGACAACAAGGAAGTTTTCGCCGTCGAATCCGAGAGCGGGAGTGAACTCGTCTCTGGCCGCCTGCGTGACAATCAGACCTTCCGAATCGAGCACCGTGCCGTCGGGCTCGACCCGCGCCGCATAGACGTCGGACTCTCCCGCGTTGTTGCGGTAATCCTGCCACACTACGAACGAGTTCGTGCCGTCAAAGCAGGGAACCGGAGAAGACTGCATGTACGGCGCCTGCGCGACGAGGAAGCCGGAAGGGTCAAGCATCTGGCCCCCGGGCGTCACCCGCGCGCCGTAGATGTTGATGTCGACCTGGCTGCCGCCCTGCCAGACCACGAGGTAGTTGGTGCCGTCGAAATCGACCCCGGGGAAGGCCGGGTGGCCCGAAGCTATCTGCATACCGGAACGGTCGATCACATCTCCCGTGGTCGCAACCCGCGCCCCGAAGAGGTAAAGGCTGGGCGGGAAACTGCCGCGGATGTCCTGCCACACCACAAAGTAGTTCGTCCCATCGAAGGCGATGCTGGCCGTGCCCTGCATCCCGTTCGATGGCGATATGAAGATGCCCAGCGTGTCCAGTGCCTCGCCCTGCGTGGTTACCCGCGACCCGTAGATGTGGGAAGTACCGCTGTCGCGGCAGTCCTGCCACACCACGAAGTAGTCCGCGCCGTCGAACCCGACGGCCGGCTCATATTGCCCCCGGGCAGCCAGCGAAACGGCAAAGCCGGCCGGGTCGAGCACCGCGCCGCCGGGCGTAACCCGCGCTCCGTAGATATCGGGCATGGCCGGGTCGCTGCGGCTGTCCTGCCAGGCCACGAGGTAGTTCGTGCCGTCAAAGCCCACGGCCGGGTAGGTCTGGTCGTTGTCCGACTTCGCGACGATGAAACCAGCCGGGTCGAGCACCGCGCCGCCGGGCGTGACCCGCGCTCCGTAGACGTCGTAGGAGTAGCCGGAACGATAGTCCTGCCACACCACGAGGTAGTTCGTGCCGTCGAAGCCGACGGCCGGAGCCAACTGGTTGTCCACCGCCTGCGCGATGAAGAACCCCGACGTGTCAATCACCTTGCCCGCCTGCGTTACCCGCGCGCCGCAGATATCGGCGTAGCCGCCGCCGCGCTGGTCTTCCCAGACTACCAGGAAGTTTGTGCCGTCGAAGGCAACTACCGGTTTTGTCTGCTGGCCTGGCGCGGGCACGAGCGTGCTGTTGGTATCAAGCATGAACTCGCCCCCATCGGAAAAGGACCTGCCCCCGTCCGGCAGAAACTCGCGGCCCTCGTAGGTCGAACCGAACGGGATACGGTACCTTTGCATGCCCGGAGCGCGCTCCGGCGCAGTCGGGCCCGACCGGGTCATGTCCCCGCGCGCGCGGATTTGCCGGACCACGTCCTGCGGGTCAAACCCCGGCCCTGGCTGAACCGAACCGTATGCGGTCAACACGCAGGCCGCCATTATGAGAACACACAACTTCACAGATACCTCCTGCTGCCCTGCCGTGATGTTATTCGTTTTGGACGACGACCCGTGCTCACGCCACAATCGCGGGCCGCGTCCTTCTGTACCCTGCTCTATTCGATGCTAGTCGCAAACTGCGAATTGTCAAGCTGTATTGCCAATCGGCTGGCGAGCCGTGCCGGCCGGCAGTCGCCCGCCTTGCCGAACCGCCCTTTACAGCCGCGGTCTGCCGCCTAGAATGTCATGATGAACAGCGAGTTATGGCATTCAACGACTATCATCGGGGTACGCCGAGACGGCAAGGTAGCGATGGCCTCCGACGGCCAGGTCACAATGGGCGAGACCATCATCAAGCAAACCGCTCGGAAGGTCCGCACGCTGCACGACGGCAAGGTACTGGCCGGTTTCGCCGGCGCGACCGCCGATGCCTTCACCCTGTTCGAACGGTTCGAGCAGAAGCTCGACGAGTACTCCGGCAACCTGCCGCGCGCGGTGGTGGAACTGGCCAAGGACTGGCGAACCGACCGCGTGCTCCGCAAGCTCGAAGCCCTGCTCGGCATCATGGACGACCGGTATTCTTTCGTGGTGTCGGGCTCAGGTGATGTGATTGAACCGGATGACGGCATTGTGGCGGTCGGCTCCGGCGGGCCATACGCGCTCACCGCTGCCCGGCTGCTCTTGAAGCACACCGAGCTTCCGGCCGACATGATTGCACGCGAGGCAATCGAAGCCGCAGCCGCAATCTGCGTCTACACGAACACCGAAATCACAATCGAGTCCATTTAAGCTCGAAACTCGAAGCCCGAAGCCCGATTGAAGTCCGAAATTCGAGCTTCAGCCTGTCCGAGCTTGATTCGTCAACCGGATTTCGGGCTTCGAGTCCGCTCAGCGCGGGCTCGCCAGCACGTCTTCTATGGAATAGAACCCGGGCGCGCGGGTCTTCAGGAACCTGATTGCCGCAACCACGCCGGTTGCGAGCGCGGCCCGGCTTTCGGCCTTGTGCGTGAGTTCGATCCGCTCCCCGGCGCTGCCGAAGATCACTGTGTGTTCGCCGACGACGCCGCCGGTGCGGATTGAACTGACACCGATTTCGTACTTCGGCTTCTCCCCGACCGCGCCCTGACGGCCGTGAACGACCTTGGCCCGGCCCGCGGCCGCGGTCAGTATGTCAACCAGTCTGGTCGCTGTGCCGGACGGCGCATCCTTCTTCATCCGGTGATGGGTCTCGATGACCTCGACGTCGTAGTCCGGCCCGAGTCGGCTCGCCGCCTGGGCCACGAGCGTACACAGCACGCTCACGCCGACCGAAAAGTTGGACGCATGCACTACCGGAATCTGCTGCCCGCAATCTTCAAGTTCGTGTCTCTGGGTCGCGCTCAGTCCGGTTACCCCGGTGATGAACCCCCTGCCGGCCAGCGCGGCGAGCCGGCAATGGCCAACCATTGCCTCGGCATTTGAGAAATCGACAACCGTGGTGGCACCGCCGATCATATCGCTTAAGTCAGACCCAACGAAACCGGAACCAAGCCTGGTGCCGACCGACGGGTGGCCTTTGACCTCGACGCCGCCGACCAACTCAATGTCCGTTTGCTCAGCGAGTATCCGGCAGACCTCGCTGCCCATCCTGCCCGCACAGCCGGCAACGATGACTTTCATCTCAGGCGATTGGACCGATAGGACCCATGGGACCTATGCAGGAAGACCGTAGTCTATCAACGCCTGCCGGATTGCCTTCTGGCTCGTCTCGCTCGGCGTCACCAGCGGCAGTCTAGGTTCGCCCGCCGCCATGTTGAGCATGTTCATCGCCGCTTTGACCGGCGTCGGGTTCGTCTCGATGAACATCGCCTTGATGAGCGGGAAGAGCTTGCGGTGCATCCCGGCCGCCAGTTCGACCTTGCCGGCGAGGTAGTACTCAATCATCTTCGCAACGTCGAGCGGCGCGATGTTCGACACGACCGAGATGACGCCCTTGCCGCCGACCGAGAGGATCGGCAGCGTGAGCGAGTCGTCGCCCGAGAGTACCGTGACGCGGTTGCCGCAGCGCTGGATGATCTCGCTCGACTGGTCCAGACTGCCCGACGCTTCCTTCACCGCCACGATGTTCTTGCAGTCCCTGGCCATCCGTTCGATCGTGGCCGGCAGGATATTGACGACGCTGCGGGGCGGGATGTTGTAGACGATAATCGGCAGCTCGACCGCCTCGGCAATCGACCGGAAGTGCTGGTACAGGCCCTCCTGGGTCGGTTTGTTGTAGTACGGCGCGACCACCAGGAGCGCGTCCGCGCCAATCGCCTCGGCCCGCTTCGCCTGCTTGATCGACTTCGCCGTGCTGTTGGTCCCGGCCCCGGCAATAACCTTCACCCGGCCATGGACTTCGGTGACGACCGCGGTCAGGGTTCGCTCCCACTCGCTTGGACTCAGATTCGGAGCCTCCCCGGTCGAGCCATTGGCCAGGAGGCCGCTGACGCGGTTCTTGAGCTGGAACCGGACGTTCCCGCGCAGGCCGTCGACATCGACGCGCGCCCCCTTAAAGGGCGTCACCAGAGCGGTGATGCACCCGGAAAACGACATGACCGCCTCTTTCACGGTTGGCTACTGGGCCGGAGTAGGCGCTGCCGGCTCAGGCTTGGGAACCGATTCCATGCCCATCGCCCGGTCGACCTCCTCGCCGTTCAGCGTCTCGCGCTCGAGCAGCGCCTTGGCCAGCGCGTCGAGCTTGTCGCGATGGGTCGTGACCATGCTCCGCGCCCGGTCGGACTGCTCGTCGATTATCCGTCGTATCTCATTGTCGATCGTCTGGGCGGTCTGGTCCGAGAAGGTCCGGCGCATGCCCAGTTCCCGGCCGAGGAAGACCTCCTCGCTCGGGGAACCGAAGGTCAACGGACCGACCTTGTCGCTCATACCCCACTCGGTTACCATCTTCCGCGCCAGCGTCGTCGCATTGTCGATGTCATTGTGGACGCCGGTCGAGAGGTCGGAGAAGACGAGCTGCTCGGCTGCCCGCCCCGCGAGCATTATCGCCAGTTGGTCCAGGCAGTAGGCGCGCGAGTAGATGCGCTTGTCATCGAGCGGCAGTCGCTGGGTCAGGCCCAATGCCTGGCCACGCGGGATGATTGTGACTTTGTGCACCGGGTCGGTGCCCGGGATCATTCGCGCCACCAGCGCGTGTCCGGCCTCGTGGTAGGCTATCCAGCGCTTCTCCGGGTCACTGATTAACAGGCTGCGTCGCTCGACGCCCATCAGCACCTTGTCCTTGGAGTCCTCGAAATCCTGCATCGTCACGGCGGCCCGTGCCCGCCTTGCCGCAAGCAGCGCTGCCTCATTAACCATGTTGGCGAGGTCGGCCCCGGAAAAGCCCGGGGTACCGCGAGCCAGAACGTTCAGGTTGACGTCCGGCGCCATCGTAATCTTGCGCACATGGACCTTGAGTATCTCCTCGCGACCGACCACGTCGGGCCGGTCCACGGTAATCTGCCGGTCGAATCTTCCCGGCCGGAGCAGGGCGTGGTCGAGGATGTCCGGCCGATTGGTCGCGGCCATGATGATGACGCCGTCCTGAGTCTCGAACCCGTCCATTTCGACCAGCAACTGGTTCAGGGTCTGCTCGCGCTCGTCGTGCCCGCCGCCGAGACCGGCCCCGCGCTGCCGCCCGACCGCGTCAATCTCGTCGATGAACACGATACAGGGCGCATTGCGCTTCGACTGCTCGAACAGGTCGCGCACCCGCGCCGCGCCGACACCGACAAACATCTCCACGAAATCCGAGCCGGAAATCGAAAGGAACGGCACGCCCGCCTCGCCCGCAACCGCCTTGGCGAGAAGTGTCTTGCCGGTGCCGGTCGGTCCAACGAGGAGCACGCCCTTGGGTATCCGGCCGCCGAGTTTCTGGAACTTGTGCGGGGCTTTGAGGAAAGCGATGATCTCCTTCAGCTCCTCTTTCGCCTCGGGCACGCCGGCGACGTCGGCAAAGGTAACCTTGGGCCGGTCCGAGGCCATCGGCTTGGCTCGCGACTTCCCGAAAGTGAACGCGCGGTCCTGGCCCGAGGACATCCGTCGCATGAAAAGAAGCCAGACTGCGAGAATCAACACCCAGGGCAGGATGTTTATCAGGATTGTCGTCCACTGCGACGGGGCCTTTGCCACAATCTTGACGTTGGCGGCGCGCAACTGGGTCACCAGTTGCGGATCGTCCGGCATGTAGGTCCGAAACTCCTTGTACTTCACGGTGCCGCGCGGAGTCGAGGCTTCGGCCTCCTGCCTCAGTGAACCGCTCAGGTCGTGCTCGACCATGGTCACGTTGTCGACGTTACCCGCCTGCAATTGGGTGGTAAAATCGGAGTAGTCGATCGTGACGCGTGACGCCCGCCTGCCGGCGAAGAAATTCCACGCGGCCCATGCAGCCAGGAATACGAGCAGCCAGACGACCAGCGGCCCGAGGACCCGGTTGCGTTGGGTCTTGTCAGGCATCATTATCTAGAATCTCCTTACTATGCTCAAAATCAATCATCCCTCGGCGCCGGTGCGCCCGCACGCCACGGGTCAAAGTCAGTCTGCCACCTGTATCGCGATTGCAGAACTCAAGGACTCCTTCCACGGCTTGAGAATCCAGCTCCGGCAGTACCCGTTTCAGGATTCGCCGCTTCAGAATGTTATTATAATCCTTGAACTTAAGCATGTCAATCCGCACCCGGCCCTTGTCCAAATGCGCCACGTCTGCTGCCGTCGACTCGGCCAGCCGGTCGAGGAACTCCCCCTCCTCAGCCAGCAATTGTGCGGCCCGCCGGGCGTTGACGACCGCGTTCGGATTGAGCCTGGTCAGGATCGGAACAACCTCGCGTCGCAGGAGATTGCGCCGGAAACTCACGTCCAGATTCGACTCGTCCTCGACCCACTCGATGCCCCGCGCGCGCAGATGCTGCTCAAGTCTGTCACGCTCGATGTCAATCAGCGGCCGCACGAACGTAGTCCCGGACCTCTGTGTCTTTGTGTCTTTGTGGTGACCCTTCGATGTCCGGGTCACTGGTATCCCGGCCAAGCCACGCGGCCCGGCCCCGCGGACGAGGTTCAGGAGCATAGTCTCAAGATTGTCGTTGGCCGTGTGCCCGAGCGCGACCAGATCGCAGCCAAGCTGGCGAGCTGCCCGTTCCATGTACCGGTAGCGCAGTTCGCGCCCGGCCTCCTCGATACCGAGCCGGTGCCGCTTCGCATAACCGGCCACGTCGGCTCGCCCGACCTCGAGGTCGATTCCCCAGTCGCGGCAGAGCTTCCTGACAAACCCCTCGTCCCGCGCCGCCGTCTGGCGCAGGCCGTGGTTGAGGTGAAACGCGGCCAGCGTGAGCTTCAGCCGCGGCCGAGCCAGCCGCAACAGGTCAAGCAGGCAGACTGAATCGGCTCCGCCCGACACCGCCGCCAGCACCGATGCGCCCTCGGGCAGCAGGTCGTGTGCCTTCACGGTGGCGAAGAAACGACCCGGAACCGACAGCTTTCCGGCGCTCATACCTTCTTGTCGAAGCTGGCGAGGACCTTGCCAACGACCTCAGCGGCAAAGACGACTTCCTTATCCCCCACGACCAGCGGCGGCCTGACGGCGACAGTATTAGCAGATAGAACGTGCAGAAGGAGTCCAAGTTCTCGGCACTTTTCGACAAACCCTTTGGCCACGTCCTTGCCCCGGTGGAATACAATCGTTCGAACCAGGCCAACGCCCCACAACTCCGGCTCGACCTTCGGGGCGGACAAGGCGCCGAACCTCTTCTCGAGGAGTGTGGCGATTCTCCTGCCCTTTTCCAGCAACCCGCTTTCAAGCAACCGGACTGTTTCAAGCGCTGCGGCACTGCCGATGGGGTTACCGGCGGTCGCGCACCTCCAGCGCAGCGCCGAGCTGCCCGCGACGCACGCGCCGAAAGGCAGCCCCGCTGCCCAACCCCGCCCCAGCACATAGACGTCGGGCCTCACGTCCGACAACTCAATAGCGAGCATGCGGCCAGTCGTGCCTGGCCCGATGCCGGCCTCATCGTCAATCAGTAAGGCCCCGGCAGAGTCGCACGCCTGCCTTGCCTCCTTGATACGCCCGTCCAATGGGTGTGCAACCACCGCGGCCACATCCTTGCCGATTGCGGGCTTGTCATCCGAGCACTGGGACAAATAAGTCACACAGGTCCTATTGGTCCGGTCTCGGGCCAATTCAATTGCCTTGGCCAGCGACTCCCTGCCTGACTCGCAGATGAGCACGCGGCGGTTCATCCCACCCGGCACCAACTCGGCCAGCTTGTGCATCAAAGTGACCTCACCGCGTCTCACGACGCCGTCGATTGCCGGCTCGTGCCCCGCCGTGTTCAGGACGTTGATGATATCAGGATGGTTGTGGCCCAACGGCAAACTGCCACCCGAAGATAAGTCGAGAAGCTTCTTGCCTGTGTCATCGACAATCCACGCCCCCTCTCCCTTCTCGGCAATGACCGGCTCCGGCACGTCGGGTCCGAGCGGACCGTTGCGACGGTACCAGAGCCGCAAATCGTCGTTCATCAGGTTAGGGGAATCATAGGGCGCGGTGCGGCCAAGTCAAACGCCCGCGGCCTGTCGCGCAGGTTACCGTGCAATGGCTACCTTGCGGTCTGTCTGCGTCGTGTCTCTTGAAGGAAATGCGCTCCGGACGTCGCGCCTCCTCACGAAGGCAATTCAACCGGCGAGGGCAAGCACCTTTTCAAGCACGGCCCGGCGTCGCTTCGCGTACCCACTGGCGCCCCGCGGTACCCTCAGACTGCGTTCGGCCGCAGGCACGGCCCATCTCAATTCCTTCAGGGCTTCGGGCTTGTCCATTTCAGTTAGAGCCAGGAGGGTATAGAAGAATGGGAATCGACTCCAGCGATTGCCCTTGGTTCGGTATTCCGCAAGCACCCGCAGCCCATCCCTGAATCGAGACTCCTGGTGGTCAAGGCCACCAGCAGCGAGATGGCGCCAGAATGCGACCGTGCAGATACCGCAGCAGTAAAAGCCGATGTGCTCAGCGTGCTTTCGTTCTGCGGACCTGAGCCTTTCCAGCATGCCGTTCTCGGCCCGGGTCAGCGCCTCAGAGACCATCCGGTCATCTATACCAAGTTCCAACAACAGGCGGCAGCACTCCTCGCCGAGTATGTGGGAGGTCGCGGCGGCGGAGCGCACCGACTCACCGGTGAAGACGCGCATCCCGCGCTTGAAGTCGAGGGCAGTCGGCGCGAACATGCCGGCATATGAACCAGACAATCCCTGACGGGAGGCGATCTGACGCGTCGCCGCAGTGAAGTCCGCTTTCGAGAGCCTCTGTCCGAAGTACCGCTTCTCTTCCAGTCTGTCCACAATGAATGCGAGGCTATTCACGGCTGTCCTTTCCTGCTAACCATCAGCAAAACCGCTCTCTACGGAAGAATGCCTGCCGCCGACTAGCAGCACGCAGCAACCGGTCGAGGCGGGTTCCTTCATGGAGGGGGATTCTATGACTGCCGCAAACGATTGTCAAGTTGCGGAAATAACCGCTCCCGGCAAGTCATGACATCTAAGATATTGAAAGTTATCAGCTTAGATGTCATGACCCGCAGACAGACCCGGGCAATACAAGTCGCCCTGGGAACCGTTCCCGAGACGGTTCACGGGGTGATTCCGAAAAGGGTGTCCGACGGGGTCTGCGGTCTCATCTTCACCGCGATTCGGGGGGCCAGACGCGGATGGGTTTCCCGAGCCTTTCGCAGCACCACCGGAAGAGCCACATGCAGGCCGGTTCACGACATGACTTGCGCGGCCATAGCTGCCGCGACCTAGAAGGCAACTTGCGGCCGGACCCGGCTCGCGAAGTGCAGAGTGAGACCTAAGATGGCTCTGAAAACCAGTCGCTCGCCGGCTACCGGCGCTGGGCGCGGGAACGCCCCAGCACCTTGAGCGCCTCGCCCGCCAGGTAGAACGAGCCCGCGACGACAACTGGCATTGCGGATTGGCGGGCGAGGGATAGGGCTGCACGTACGTTGAGAGTGGTCACGTGAGCAATGTGGCGGTGAGAGAAGACTCGCTTGAGTTCGGCCAGCGGCATGGCGCGAGGGTTGTCGGGCTTAACCAGGACCGCTCGGTGAACGAACGGAGCGAGCGGCGCGACGGTCTCCTCCACCAGCTTGCCGCTCAAGGAGCCGTACACCAGAATGACCTTCAGCGATTGGTCACCCTTACCCCTTGTCTCTCCCTCAGGGAGAGAGCGAAGGTGAGCGTGTCGGTGATTTCCGGCTTGGAGCCTGGGCAGGTGGTCACGGAGGACGTTGGCGAGGGCGCGGCCGGACTCGGGATTGTGACAGGAATCCACGATGACCAAAGGCCTTTGCCTGACGACCTGGCAACGGGCCGGAATCGAGACCGTCCCCATCCCCCGCGCTGCGGGGCCGAACTTGATGCGGCGGTCATGCGCCGCGAGTTCGCCGAGCACGGCGAGTGCGGTTCTGCAGTTCTCGACCTGATGGGCACCGAGCAGCGGCAGGTACAGGTTGCCGTTCCCGAGTCGGCAGCGCGCGGTCATGAGGCTGCCGGTTCGGACGGATTCGACAGATCGGACGGATGCGACCGATGCTGACTGCACAAGCCGCGACCCGGACTCGTGTGCCTTGCGCTTGAGCGCTGCGAGCGCTTCCGGTTCCTGTTCGCCGATGACGACCGGCCTGCGCTCACGCATGATGCCGGCCTTTTCCCCTGCTATCTTGGTCAGCGTATCACCGAGCACCTTCAAATGGTCATACCCGATACGGGTGATGACCGATACCACTGGCTCGGAGAGGTTCGTGGCATCCAGCCTGCCACCCAGCCCGACCTCGATGACTGAATAGTCAGGCTGCCGTTCAGCAAAGAGCAGGAAGGCCATGGCCGTGGTCATCTCGAAGTAACTGATTGGAGCTGCCGATTGGCGATTAGCGATTGACGACTGGCGAGCGGCCGGAGCCGCGGACTGGACGAATGGGGCGAGACGGACGACGAGGCTGGCAAAAAGGCTCTTGGGAATCGGTTTGCCATCGAGCTGGATTCGCTCGCGGACGTCGAGCACGTGGGGCGAAACGAACATGCCGGTCGAGAATCTGCAGCCGCGCAGCGCAGCCTCGAGCAGGTAGCAGACCGAACCCTTGCCTTTGGTGCCAGCGACGAGGATGACATCGCGCATCCTGCGTTCGGGATGGCCCGCAAGCTCAAGCAGCCTGCGGATGTTGTCCAGCTTGAACTCGTCTCTCGGCCCGGCCAGCTTCTCGTAGTTTACCAAGCTGTCGAGGAACTCGACCGCCCGCGCATAGGTCATATTAGTCCTATTGTTCCTATTCCGCTACCGGAGCACTAGCTTCTGCGGTGGGCAGCCCGGAACCGCAACCTGCACCATGTATACTCCGTGGCGCAGTCCGCGAAGGTCAACCCTGTCCGCGTCCGAAGCAAAAGCCACAAGCGAACCGCCGACACCGAAGACCCTCACCGAGTATCGGCCGGAAGGCACTATTCGCACGACCCCGTGCGTCGGGTTGGGCAGCAGGCGAATTCCGGCCGCACCCGCACGGCACCGCGGCTCCGCAACGCCAGGTCCCGGTCCTTGAAAGAGGTAGAACGTGTCCTT
Source organism: uncultured bacterium (assembly GCA_964485845.1). GTDB lineage: Bacteria > Hydrothermota > Tepidihabitantia > Tepidihabitantales > Tepidihabitantaceae > UBA2258. The sequence continues at coordinate 14,762 of CAZAKP010000019.1, forward strand.
CATTGAGCCGACGTACACGCGTCCGTCTTCGCTAATCGCCGGCGACGACCAGATATCGCCCCGAATCACGTGGCTGTCGCGAACGGTTGAATCGGGAGCGATGCAGTAGAATAGGCTGTTCGTATCGTTGGCCGTGCCGACGTAGACGTTCCCCTCGGCGTCAACCGTCGGCGAGCAGTAGTTCGAGCCCCCGATTGTCCTCCGCCAGCGGATGACCGAGTCAGTACCGATACAGTAGAGCCTCGCCCCCGCCAGCACGTAGAGCGTTGAATCGTTGGCCACCGCCGGGCAGGACTGGACCATTGCGGCCAGGCTGTCGCGCCACCTGAGCGTACCATCGGGCCTGACCGCGTAGAAGTAGCGACCCGCCCCGATGTAGATGGTCGAATCCGGGCCGATGGCCGGTGATGCATATTCGGCTTCGGCCGCGAGGTCAAAGGACCAGTGGAGCGAGCTGTCCGCGTTGAAACATAGAAGCTCCATGCGTGCAGTGTCGCGCGTCGTTCCGACGTAGATACGACCGTCCAGTCCTACCGCGGGTGCAGAGTTGACCGACGCGCCGAGAGGCCGGGCCCAAGCGAGCGTTCCCTCCGGGGTCAGGGCGTACAGAGAGTCCGAGTAGCCGGCGAAGTAGACCTTGCCGTCCAGCCCGATGACCGGCGAGTGGCTGATGGAAAGCGAGTTGTTCGAGGGCCAGGACCAGAGCACGACGCCGTTGCCACTGACCTTCACCAGCCTCCGGCTGGTAGTGATATACACGTTGCCCGCCTCGTCGAGCGCGGGCGAGGAGTAGTAGATGTTCGACCCGTAGGGTGTGAGGTCAGCGGCCCAAAGCAGCGTATCGAGGTCCGGTCCGAGGCAGTATAGCTTCACGTCGCGAGCCCCGACCAGCACGCACCCATCCTGGCGGACAACCGCTGAGCCGGAAATCTGACCACCGAGCCCACGCGCCCCGATTCGGGTCAGCGGCGCGCCAATGACGTTGGTGGAACGGCCTGTATGCTGCGGGTCACCGTGAAAGCAGGACCATGGATGGCCGACTGCCGGCGCCAGCGCAAGACTCGCGAGCAGGGCGAGTATCCTTCTCAGGACTCCGCCTTCTCACCGCGCCCGCTGCGCAGCTCGACTCCACGCGCGCTGGAGCGGACGAAGCGGACCAGTTCCTCCAACTGCTCTCTGCCTCCGCCCGATGAGCTTTGCGGCAATACATCAGCCTCGATTGTACGCAGGGCCTGGCTCAGATTCAGGCCGCTCCGGTAGATAGCGCGATAGGCGCGGCGCAGGACGGCCAGCGCGGGGTCGCCCAGCCCGGCACGCCGCAAGCCAACCGAATTCAGTCCGAGCACCCGACATGGATTGCCTGCGGCCAGCATGTACGGCGGTATGTCCTTATTTACATACGAACATGCGCCCACCATCGCCAGGGCACCGATACGGCAGAACTGGTGAACTCCGGTCAGTCCGCCGATGTTCGCACGGTCGCCCAATTCCACGTAGCCCGCAAGCTGGACGCCGTTGGTTATGACGCAGCCGCTGCCGATGCGGCAATTGTGCGCGATGTGGACGTACGCCATCACGAAGTTGTCGTCGGCGATGACGGTCATATTACCCGCCCCGCTCGCGCGGTGCACCGTCGTGTACTCGAAGAACGTGTTCCCGGAACCGATGCGCACGACGGTGTCTTCGCCCTGGTACTTGGTATCCATCGGCACCCCGCCCACCGCCACGCCCGTACCAAACCGGTTGCGTTCTGCGGCGACGATTCTCCCCTCAAGATGACAGAACGGACCGACGTTGCAGCCATGACCCAGAACGACCTCGGGTCCGATGATGGCGGTAGCGTGAGTCACCGAGCTGGAAAGGGTCAATTGTGAAGACCTATCCGGCGCCGGTCACGGAACGCCGGGCGTTGTGCGCGTCGTCAGCGCAGCGCACCGATGACAACAGCCTCGCAGGCCAGGTCGTCGCCGACCCTGGCCGTGCCGTGGATCTTGTACACCGACGAACGTCCGCTGACGACGTCGGCAGCCAGCAGCAGCCGTTCGCCAGGCCTGACCTGGCGCCGGAACTTGACGCTATCAATGCCGGCAAACAGGGTATTGCGTCCCCGCCGTTCCTCGCGCGTCTTCAGCACCAGCAGGATGCCGGTCTGGGCAATCGCCTCGACCATCAGCACGCCGGGCAGAACCGGATAACCGGGAAAGTGGCCGGCGAAGTAGAACTCCTCAGCCTTGATGTCCCGATATCCCTCAATTCGGTTGGCTTCGAGCTTCGTAACGGCGTCAACGAACAGAAACGGATTGCGGTGGGGCAGCATCTCCTTAATCTGCTCAGTGGTGAATACGACATCATTCATCCGGCCTCCAGTTCTTTCTCAATTCTGCGGGCAAATAACAGGTTCAGCCGATGTCCGGGCATGAATGCGAATACCGCGGCCCCGAGCGGCCTTCCCAGCAGGGCAAGGTCGCCGACGAGGTCCAGCGCTTTGTGCCGGCACGGTTCATGAAGGAACCGCGACTGCGCGGGGCACACGAACCGCCCCACCCGGTTCAGGCCGAATCGCAGACCGAGTCTGCGTCTGAGAGTCGACGGTGCGACGCGCGTCTGCGCGAAAGTCCGGGCGGGCGCAATCTCGCTGACGAACGACGCCGATGCCGGCGCGAACGAGCAGAACTGAGGCCCGAACTCGGGGAAATGCGTCAGGCAGTTTACCGTCAGCCCCTCGGCCGGAACTGCGGCAATGAACCGCGCGCCGTCCTTCACCAGCACCGGCCGCGCAAGTCGCGCCTTGTCCGGCCCTTCCCGGTATCGAACGATACCGGCTTTCCTGAACAATCGCACATACGGCTCGGCGCTGCCGTCACCAAGCGGCAGCTCAGCCCCGCTTGTGGCCACGGCCAGGTCGGTAATGCCCAGTCCGTAGCAAGCGGCAAGCAGGTGTTCCACCATCCGAACCCGGCGGCGACCAGGCCCCAGGCACGTGGCATGGCCGACGACGCGGGCATTGGCGAGCAAGACGCGCACGGCGGCGTTGAACCATATGCCCGCGCCCGGTCCGGCCGGATTGAACCGAACGCCGACCTTCCAACGACCCGTCGAATCCGTTCCGGCAAGACCGACGGTCCTCGCGATGGTCGCCCCGTTCAAGCCTGCCTGCCGAACCGCCGCCAAAGGCTGGCCCAGAGCCGTTTCATCTCGGCGTGCGGCCTTGCCGGAATTCCCGAGTAGTGAGCGCCGGCCGGCACCGAACGGAAAACCGCCGACTTGGCGTGTATCACGGCATCGTCGCCAATTGTCACATGGTCACTGACTCCTACCTGCCCGGCCAGCATGACGCGGTCGCCGATTACCGCACTGCCGGCGATGCCGACCTGGCCCGCCAGCACGCAGTCGCTACCGATCCTGACATTGTGACCGACGTGTACGAGGCAGTCGATCTTCGTACCGCGGCCGATGCGCGTCTCCCGCCCGGTTCTGGCCCGGGCAATCGTGCAGTTGGCCCCGATGTCGACGTCGTCCTCGACTATCACCCGGCCGTCGTGCTCCAGCAACCGGTAGCGGCCCTCTTGTTTCTCGTACCCGAAGCCGGTGCAGCCGATTACGGTGCCCGCACCGATGCGCACCCGCGCGCCGATGGTCGTCCTTCCGGTGACGGTCACGCTCGGCCCAAGGATCGTACCCGGACCGATCTCGACCTCGGGGCCGATGTGGACGAACGGCGAGAGCACAACGTCCGGCGCGAGTCTGGCGCCGGGCTCGGCCCGCGCCGCCTCAGGGTGTCCCAACTGCCGCCAGCAGCACGCGGATGACCGTGCCGACCTGCTGCTGCAGGTCCTCGGGCCGGGCCGCGTCGCCCTTCTCGGTCTTGAGCAAGTTACCCAGCCGGGCGTCGGCAATCGACAGCTCGAATTGAATCCGGCGGTCCTGCTTGCTCGCGCTGCCGAACACAACATAGTCGGCGTCCAGCGCGCGTCCCACATTCAGCGCGTTGTCGAGAACGACCTGCTGGCCCTGCAGACCGTAGGACTGCAACTGCTGATCGACCTTGGGGTTGGCGACCATGTCCACGTTGGGCTGGACCTTGACCAGCGCATAGACGAAATCACGGATGGTCGTGCCGACGTTGTCCTGCGAGGCGAGGTCGTTGGCGTTAAAGACGGGCATCAGCGCGTAGACCTTTCTGCCTGTGACTGTCGGCGCGACCGGCCCGAACTCGCGGTTCAAATCGTCGATTATCAACTGGGTCAGATCAAGCCCGGCATCGGCGTAGACGATCCCGGACTTCGACGCGTCCAGTATCAGCGCGAACCCCTCATCCGCCGACAGACGCGCCACCGCCGAGTCGATCTTCCCGACAATCGGCGCGATCAGCTCCTTGTACCGCTGGTCAATTAGGCCGCCTTTGCCGTACACGTCGGAGACGTAGCTGTCGTAGCGCCGCTTCCGCTGGTCAACCTCGGCGTTCTTCGCCCGTTTCCCTTCTTCGGACAGCGTGAGCTGCTGGGACTCGTACTCGCCCTTCGCCCGCTCGTAGTCACCCTTCAGGGACTCGGCCTTTGCCTCGTAGCTCATGCGTACGGTGTCCATTTCCTGCTTTGCCTCGACCGCGCCCTCGTACTTGGCGATGACCTGGTCGTAGTCAACAAAGCCGACCCGGAATTCCTTGGCCGCAAAGAGCGTTCCCGCGGTCGCAAGGACAATGACGAATGCCAGCCGGACTGCTCTCACAAGAATCCTCCCGTATTCAGGTTGTCATCGGTAGTGCTATTGCTGCTCACCGGCTATGCAGCTTAGGGCTACAGCACACAGTTGTCAACACGGGCTGCCGATCAGGCCCGTACCATCCTGCCCGATGCGCAGCGGGACAAGCGTTCTCGGCTCCGGCCGCACGTCGCAGGACAGCTTCAGCCGCAGGTAGTTATCGGTCAGTGCGGTGCGGGTGGTCTCGACCACCGCCGACCGGACCGCGCCCACAAACCGCCCCTGGTACTCCAGCCGCCGCCGGTCGGAAAAGGCCCGCAACTCCGCGACCCGCTCCCGCACGGCCGGCGTCCGCACCGGTTCTGCGTCTGACCGCCCGATTCCCGGTCTCTTTGAGAAAGGAAAGACGTGCAGGTAGCCGACCGGCAGGTCGCTGACGTACCGTCGGGTCAGCTCAAACGACGCCTCAGTCTCACCGGGAAATCCGACAATCACGTCGGCGCCGATATTTGCCTCGGGCCTCGCGTCGAGGATACGCCCGACCAGCCGCCCGAAATCAGTCGCGCGGTAGCGGCGGCCCATGCGGGCGAGCACCGCGCCGTCGCCCGACTGCAGAGGCAGGTGGAAGTGCGGGCAGACCCGCGTGTCGGCAACAGCAGCGACGAGCGCATCGTCGATGGTGTCCGGCTCAAGCGACGCCAGCCGGATGCGCGCGCCGTGACATACTCCCAATAGACTCGCCAGCAGCCCGGCAAGCCTGGTCTCGCCGTCGCGGTACGTCCCGAGGTTGAGTCCGGTCAGCACCATCTCGTGGAACCCCTCTGCCAGCAGCTGTTCGAACTGCTCCCGAACCCGGGCCGCCGGGACTGACGTCGGCTCGCCCCGCAGCCCCGACACTACGCAGTAGGAGCACCGCCGGTCGCATCCGTCCTGGACCTTGAGTATCGCGCGGCTTCGGACCGGCGCCGGCACAATGCCCGCAATCTCCGCCTGCTTCTTCGCATTGCTCCAGACCTCGGCGACCCCGTGAATCTCTGTCACCTGCCCCGGTGCGCGCTCAGCCATACAGCCGAGCACGACCACCTTCGGCCGCCGCTCGGCCCGGCAGGCGCGACGAATCAACTGAGTGGAACTCCGGTCTGCCTGGCCGGTCACGGTGCAGGTGTTGACGTAAACCGTGTCGGCCTCATCAAGCGCCTCGACCATCGCGACGCCCTGAAGCACCAATCGGTGCCTCAGGGCGTCGCTCTCAGACTGATTCAGCCGGCAGCCGGCGGTGAGTATCGCTGCAGTGGGCTGCTTCACGTCAGGGTCCGACTCGGCGGACAAGTCAGACCGAACCGACTCGAGCTAGCCTTCGAGGTCGCGCTCTTCCTCGAACTCGCGCAGATGGTCCTCGAGGGTGAACCGGTCGTTCAAGTCGTCTTCACGATACCGTTCGCGGCCCCGCTCGCGGTCACGGTCGCGGTCGCGGCCCCGCTCGCGCTCCGAACGCTCATCCATCTCCTCGATCGACGGTTCGGCCTCGGGATGGAGCGCGCGCTCGCTCAGGGCGATGCGGCGGTGCTCGGGATCGACGCGGATGACTCGAAGCTCAAGCTCCTCGCCGATCTCATACTTCTTCTTCGCTTTCTTACCGCCGCGCGCCAGTTGGCTCAGGGGCACGAACCCTTCGATATCGTAGTTGAGGCTTACCACCACGCCCGGCTTGGGCAGGTCGACGATTCGGGCCTTGACGACGTCGCCTTCCTTCAGCTCCTTGCTGATGCTGTAGAACGGGTCTTCCAGCGTCTGCTTCAGCCCGAGCGTTATCCGGCGGTTCTCCTTGTCGATGCCGAGGATGATGGTATCGACCTTCTGGCCCTTCTTCAGCTCCTCGCGCGGATGCTTGATGCGCTTGGTCCACGAGATATCGGCATTGTGGATCAGGCCCTCGATACCTTCCTCGATCTCGACGAAGGCCCCGAACTCCTTCAGCGCCCGCACCTTCCCCTCGACCCGCTGACCGACGTGGTACTTCTCGTCGACCAGTGACCACGGGTCCGGCAGCGTCTGCTTCAGGCCCAGGGATATCCGGCGGTTCTCCTTGTCGATGTTGAGGATGACGGCCTCGATTTCCTGGTCCATCGCGAGAATCTGCGAAGGATGGTAGATGGACTTGGTCCAGGACATCTCGGAGATGTGGATCAGGCCCTCGATGCCCTTCTCCAGTTCCACGAACGCGCCGTACTCGGCGAGCGTCGTGACCCGGCCCCTGACCTTGCTGCCCACCGGGTACTTCTCTTCAACCCGTTCCCATGGATGGGGCGTGAGCTGCTTCAGGCCAACGGTGATGCGGCCCGTGTTCGGGTCGGCCGAGAGGACCTTGATCTTGAGCTCGTCGCCGACGTTCACGACCTCGGTCGGATGGACGACCCTGTTCCAGGCGAGGTCCGAGATGTGGAGCAATGCGTCCACGCCGCCGATGTCGACGAACGCGCCGAAGTCGGTAATCGTCTTCACCGTGCCGTCAATAACGTCGCCGACATTGAGCCGGCTGACCAGCTCGCGCCGGATCTCCGCCTGGCGCTCCTCAAGCAGCAGCCGCCGCGAAACCACGATGTTCTTCTTGTACCAGTTGACCGAGAGGATCTTTACCTCAAGCTGCTTCCCGATGAGATCGTCCAGGTTCGGTACCGGGCGCAGGTCAACCTGCGAGCCGGGCAGGAACGCGTCCAGCCCCAGAATCTCGACCGCGAGCCCGCCTTTCACCCGTTTGATTACGGTCGCGGGCACGCCCTCGGCGCTCTCGGACTTCTGCTTGATCGTCTCCCAGGCAAGCTGGAAGTCGGCCTTCTTCTTTGAGATGACCGGGAAGCCGTCCCGGTCCTCGAACGACTCGAGGTAAACCTTCACCTCGCGGCCCTCGGCGGCCTCGTCGCGGTTCCTGAACTCCTCGACCGACAGCACCCCTTCGGCCTTCAGGCCGATGTCCACCAGCACGGCATTGGTCAGCCGTTTCACCACCCGGCCGGTGACGATGTCGCCAATCCGCAGCCTCGGAAACGACTCGGCGTAAAGCTCGGCGGTCGTCTTCGGTGCCGGCGGCGCCTCGGGCGCCCGGACTTCCGTGGCGGGACTCACTGCTTCGGACTCAGGCAGGCCGGCGGCGCCTTCCTGTTTGCTATCCTCAACTGACATTAAGACGGTCCTCCTTAGCGGGATTTCTGACAATCTCAACGATCTCGCGCACCACCCGTGACGGCGTCGACGATCCGGCCACCACTCCGACCCGGTTGGCCCGTCCGACAATCCGGAGCGGGACTTCCGAAGCCCGCTCCACAAAGACGACACGCCGGCCCGCATTGCGGGCAATCTCGGCCAGCCGGGAACTGTTGGCGCTGTTGCGGCCGCCGACAACCACGACCAGGTCCACCTGCTGCGCTATCCGGGCCGCAGCCTGTTGTCGGGCAGCAACCTCCTCACAGATGGTGTCAAAGACCCGAAGCTCATTATAGCGAAACCGGGAAAGGCTGGCAACAGCTTCCCTTAGCCGCTCCCGGGACATCGTCGTCTGGGCCACGACGCCGATTTTGCCGCCCTTAAGCCGCATCTTCGGCGAATAGACCCGGCCCCGGCCGTCGCAATAGCCAAGGATGGACTTCACCTCCGGGTGATTGCGCTCGCCGACCACGACCACGGTGTAGCCCTGCTCTTTGAGGCGCCTGGCGACGTTCTGCACCTTCCTCACATACGGGCAGGTAGCATCGACCAACTGAATCCCGAGCCGCTCGCACTCGGCAAGCGTCCTGGGCGGACAGCCATGGGCGCGGATAACCAGCGCGCCGTCACGCACCTGCCTGACGCGCCGGACCGACCGAATCCCCTCGCGCTCAAGCTCGCTGAGCACCAGGGGGTTGTGGACCAGCTCGCCCAGGGTCGCTACCCGGCCATGCTGCTTCTTGCCCGCCTTTGCCAGTCCAATCGCCCGCTCCACCCCGAAACAGAACCCCGTCGGCCTCGCCACCACGACCTTCGGCGCCTGGCGAGCTTTGGCTTTTGGCTCTTGCCTTTTGGCCTTTGACTTCTGCATTCTCGCCTCTAGCTTCTCGCTTCCGACTTCGTCTGTCCGACCGCCATTGCCCTCACTCGCCTCTCCACTTCCTTCGTCATCTCCTCGTATCCCTGCCGGTCGGCGGCGAACCCGTCGGGATACACCGGTTCGGCGAAGGCGATGCGGATTCCTTCATTATGCGTGGGCTTGCGGCGATACCCGCGCTTCACAAAGTCCTTGTCCACCAGGTAGGAAATGATCGAACGCGAAACACCACCGAGGTGAACCGGCACGACCGGCACATGGTTGCTGATGGCCAGCATTCCGACGCCGGGCTTGAACTGATTGATGTCGCCGGTCTTGCTCCTCGTCCCCTCCGGAAAGAGCACGATGGTCTGGCGCAGGCCAAGCAGCCACGAACAACGCTTGATTGCTGACGCGTCTCCCCCGCCTCTTCGTACCGGCCAGGCGTTGAAGGAACGGATAAGCCAATCGAACCAGCGCGAGGCTTCGAACAACTCCTCCTTGGCGAGGAAGTGAATCTCGCGCCTTGCCCCAAGCCCGACCAGGAGCGGGTCGAAGTTGCAGACATGGTTTGACGCCAGTATCTGCGGTCCTGGAACCAGCCGGTTCCGACCGGTAACTCGGACCTTGAGCACCAATTGCCCGAACACGTACACAATGGCGTACCCGAACATCCATCTGAATCTCATGGGAGGAATGATTCAAGGAGTCCAGGATTCAAGGAGTCAAGTAGCAGAAAGGATTCTAGGAATCGAGGATTTGGGGGGTCGAGTGGCAAACTAAACTCGCTTGCTCAGAGAACGTATCAGCGCTTGCAGCATGCGTTCGACATCGCCGACGGATTCAAGCAGGGCCTTGGACTGCTCCGGCGGGATGTACTTCAGGTCGGCGGCTAGCATAAGCTGCGTCTCGACCTCGCAGAGCGACCCATATGCTATCCGTAGGGAACGGACGTAGTCGGCGGTCGAGTGCCTGCCGTATCCCTCGGCGATGTTTGATGGAACCGAGCAGGCTGCACGCCTGACCTGACTGACCATACCGTAGACCTCCGACTTCGGGAAGGTCCTCGTCGCGTGGTAGATACTCAGACAGAGCGCGTAGGCTTTCTTCCAGACGTTTAACTCCTTATAGCTACTCAGCATCGCGCCTCCTCACTTGAATCCTGGAATCCTCGACCCCTCGGTTCCCTTCCCTCACTAGAATCCTCGAATCCTTGATTCCTTGAATCCTCTTCTCAATACCTCAGCACCGACACGCTTGAGTCAGTGGAGTTCGCGACATATATCCGCCGCTGACTCGGATTGTGGCAGAGGTCGACCGGCCCACCGCCGACAATGATGGTCGCAACCACGCCGTTCGTCGCGCCGTCGATTACGGTAACGGTGTTGTTGTGGTAGTTCGCGGAGTACACCTTGTTGTCGACGGGGTTGTAGCACAGGGCGCGGGGGCCGCGGCCCGCCGCCACGGTCGCGACGACGCTGTTGGTCGCGCCGTCAATCACGGTCACGTCGTCGCTGTAGAAGTTGGCGCAGTAGACCTTGTTGTTCGTCGGGTTATAGCAGAGAGCGCCGGGGACCAGTCCAACGGCCACGGTCGCGACAACGCCGTCGGTCGCGCCGTCAATCACGATCACGCTGTCGGTGCCTTCGCTCGAACAATAGACCTTGTTGTCGGCCGAGTTGTAGCAGAGCGCCCGCGGGCCGTTGCCCGCGGCGACAATCGCCACGACGTCATTGGTTGCGCCGTCAATCACCGTCACGCTGTCGCCTCGGAAGACCGCGCAGTAGACCTTGTTACCGGCCCGATTGTGGCACAGGGCCATCGGGTGACTGCCAACGCCCACGGTCGCGATGACGCTCTGGTTTGCGCCGTCAATCACGGTTACGTCCGAACTGCTGCTGTTCGCGCAATAGACCCGGTTGCTGGCCGGGTCGCAACAGAGGACATTGGGCCCGTCGCCTGCCGCCAGGTTCGCGACCACACCATCGGTTGCGCCGTCAATCACTGTCACTCTGGCGCTGTCGCCGGCGCAGTAGACCTTGTTGTTCGTCGGGTTATAGCAGACGTCGTGAGGCGGACCGCCCACATCGACGGTAGCGATGACCGAGTCGGTGGCGCCGTCGATCACGGCTACGCTCGCGCCGTAGAAGTTGGCGCAATACACCTTGTTGTCAATCGAGTCGTAGCAAAGAGCCCAGGGGTCGGCGCCCACATTCTCGATGGTCGTTCCCAGCCTCGGGGCCCGCTGCGTCAGGCAACAGCAGACCAGCAAGAACACACTCACCGTTCTCCTCATTCCATCCTCCTATCACCCCGCCGTCCGCCCTCCGCCCTCATCCCTCCGCCTTCAGCCTTCTCCTCGCCAGGTCACACACTACCGCGGTCTGCTCCTTAATCGTGAGCTGTGTCGTATCGATGAGGATAGCATCCGGCATCCGCCTGAGCGGACTCACCGTTCGGCCCGAGTCAATCCGGTCGCGCTTCACCAGGTTGTCTCGAACGGCCTTGCGGGAAGCTCGGGCGCCCTGGCCGTTCAGCTCCAATTGCCGCCGCCGCGCCCGTTCCTCGGTGTCGCACTCAAGGAATATCTTCAGGTCGGCATCGGGAAAAACCACGCTCCCGATGTCGCGCCCCTCGCACACAATCGAATGTCCTGCCGCGACCCGCTGCTGCTCCGCCACCATCTTCCTCCGCACCGCCGGAATCGCCGACACCTCGGAGACAAGCCCGCTGACCTCGGGTGACCGAATCTCCTCGCTCACATCCTTCCCATCCAGAACCGTCCTCATCCCCCGCTCGTCCCACTTGACGTTGACCCTCGTGCGCCTCAGCAATCGCAGCAGCGCTCCTTGCCTGCCGCCATTTTGCACTTTGCATTCTGCATTCTGCATTCTGCATTGGTCCGATCCCATGATGATGTCCGTGTTCGTCCGCATGACCTTCAGTGTCACCGCCCGGTACATCGCGCCGGTATCGAGATGTTCGAACCCCAGCCGTTCCGCGACGAGCCGCGCGGTCGTGCTCTTGCCCGAGCCGGCAGGCCCGTCAATCGCAAGGACAAAGCCGCGACGGTGCTTCATAAAGGGCACTATATCAAAGAACCAGCCTGTTTCAAGCCACCCCGCGGGAAACGGGGACTGTCCCTTCGCAGGGCCCCGTGCGATTCCGAGGGACCGTCCCCGTTTCCGGTAATCGCGCCGTAGGACCGCCCGCCAGTCAGCAGTCCGGGCGACCTCGCAGACTGCATCACGAGCTACTCGCGGAGCGACATGAGCGGTTGCGTGCCGGGTAGTCCTGTCTGCTGTCCCGGATACAAGCGTCCGGACTCAGTGGAGGACAACCCGTAGAACAAGCCGGCGAATTGCATCCCCTGCTGCTCGGCACGCAGTCCGCCGAACTCCCGGTCAGGCTCCTCTCCGGACTCCTCGCCGGACGATGGACGAAGGACTCCCCGGAACAATCTCCGAGACAGAGACCCTGACTGCTGTCTACACTATTCTGCCTACTGTCCGGTAGGCCGTCCCCCAGGCGGGGGTGTCGTTTCTGGAGCTTCAAACCTAACACTTCAAGCCTCAAGCACATAGGCCCGAAAGCCGGCCTCCGCTCAATGATACGGATTCGTCTCATCGCCAACCGGCAGACAGCAGAATCGGGCTTCGTCTTGGCCGCACGTCGGCCCGCTTCAGCTCAGGCTGGCTGTGGGCTTGAGGCTGGAAGCTTGAGGCTGTCCACGCCGGTACTCCGGCCCGCCTCCTGACCGCAAGCCACAAGCCCTCAGCCACAGGCCGTATGCCGCCGGCCTGCAGCCCTGCGTCAGCTTGACTCCCGACACAGGCCGCCTATTCTCTTGCCACAATGGGAACGTCTGCGCCAAAGCCGGTCGTTGATCTGGCAGAGCGGTTTGAGCGGGACCGCAAGGTCTTCCTGTCCCCTGACTACTAAGGAAGAGCAACTCAGTCCAGAGTCCGCCCCGTGTCCGGCCATTCGTCATTCGGACTTCGTCATTCGGACTTTGCCTCGCATGCCCGTCATCCACGAAGAATCAATC
>CAZAKP010000020.1:0-27447 GCA_964485845.1 uncultured bacterium
CGGCTGTCGGTGATGTCGCGCCCTACCTTCAGCCACGAGGTCTCCCGTTCCTCACGGAAGAACAGCTCATAGGAGAGCGAGTCGGAATCAGGGTCAGCGGCTTCCCAAGTGACCTGGCGCGAGGGCTTGTTCACGCCTTTCTTCGCGTCCTCCAGGGACGGCGCAGCGACGTCGAGCTTCTTGATGACCGGCGCGAGGTTGGCCGGGCGGTAGTAGACGTCGACGCGCTGCAGCTCAGGCGTCAGGTTGGGGAACGACGTGCGAAAGCGGGCTCGCCACTGGACGAAGCGGCGGGACGGGGATGCGATTGACGGCGCTGCCGCCGACCACTGGCTCCAGGTCGAGTCCGGTTTCTCCGAGTTGCCGGACCGGGTCGCGAACTCAAGCCCGGTCCCGGCCGGCTCGGTCGCGCGGAATGAGAGCGTTCCGAACAGCGCCGGGTTGGCGCAGTCGTGCGGCGCCGAAGTCACGAAGCCCGAATCGGCGTAGCTCGAGCCGGCCTCGTAGAGTTTTCCAGGGTTGCCAGTTCCAAGCCGGAGCCCGCTCGCGAGCGGGGTGAGGCAGAGCGCCTGGGTTTCCTTGAGCCGGTAGCGCACCGACATGCGTCCGAGCGTGTCGAGCTCGTAGACCATGCCTTTGTTGCCGGTTGCGACAAGCACGGAAGCAGATGTGGAGGTTGAGGGGGGAAGGAGGGCGAGACTGAAGACCATGGAGTCCGGTGCGGCCCAGAGCCAGCGGCGGACTCCGCTCCGGTCAATGAAGAAGACTCCGGCGCGGGTCGAGTCCGAGTCAGTTCCTTCACCGGCGTTGGCACCGATATACACCCGGCCGGCGGCGTCCGCGGCAATTGCCCGCACTTCGTTCAGTGGCGTATCGTAGAGCACCGAGACAATGGGTCGGGCGGCACCGGTGGTGAAGCTGAGAAGATACACGACGCCATCGGGCGACGTCCCGACCAGCAGCTCTTTTCCCGGAATCAGCCAGGCCAGGGCGGTCAGGTGCGCCTGTTGGGCGGTGAAGACATCGGTCGTCTTGCCGGTTGGCGTGATCCGCAGGAGCTTTCCGTGCTCGCCGGTCGCGCATAGCAGGTCTGATCCCGGTCCGGCCAGCAGGCTGAAGATATACTTCTCGTCGGTGGAGCAGAGCAGCTCGGGCTTGCCGCCGGGGCGAATCCGATAGACATTACCGTCGGGAGTGGTTCCGAAGTAGACGGCGCCGGCAGCGTCCGTGGTCAGGGCGAGAATCTCCCCGGCCTCGGAATCGAAAACAGGTTCAGGCAACGATGAACGATGAACGAGGTTCGGTGAACGGAGGAGGTAGAGCCGGCCCTGGTTTCCGGTCGCCACGTAGACGTTTCCGCTTCGGTCGCTAGTCGTCTGCCAGACCGCGGCCGCGTCGTCGAGTGTCCTGGGCGTGAGAGCCGGGGCCAGCGTGACCGTCCCTTGGCGGTGAATCGAGACGTTTTCAAACTCGACGCGGTCGAGTTGCTGCAGCAGGCTGTCGGTACCATCGGTGGTCCAAACTGAACCGAAGCAGAGACTAAGTGCGAATGACAGAGTACAAAGGGCAAAGCAAGGGGAAAGCCGGTAAGCACAAAGTCCGATTCGGACTTGTCCTCTCCCGTATTCGTTTTGTCCTTTGTCCTTACTACTTTGTCCTTTCATCTTCTTACCTCCACGTCGAGCCGCGCTACTCCGGAGATGACGCGGCCAAGGTTGAATGTCTGGCGGAAGACCGGGCTGTCGCTCGTCGGGACAACCTGCTCGTCGGACCGGGGATTGAGCAGGACCGAGCGCAGCGAGGGCGGTGGAGAGGGGAGTTCTTTGCCGGCGAGAGTCAGGCCGGGCCGGGAAGTGAATCCGGCCGCCACCAGTTCGTTCTCCCGGCCGGTCCGGGACAGGAGTTCGACGAGTTCCGTAAATGATCCGGGTTGCAGCGTCGCGGGTGCGCGCATCGCTTCGAGTGCCAGCAGTGAGTCGGGCGGCGCGATGACGATTCGAAGCCTGCCTTCCGGAGTCGGTTCGGGAATGCGAATGGTAATCTCGTCCTCGGAATCATCGCCGCGGTAGTCCCGCAGTCTGAGCGTGACGCGGACCGAATCGCCCGGACGCACCGAGGCAAGTTGAGGCCGGGCCGAGAGCAGATAGGCGAGGTCGCGGCCCGGGGTGAAGCGGATGTCGAATTCGACCGCCGCAATCGGCGCGGGGAGGAACTGATTGCCGAACAGGGCATCGAGTTCGTTGCCCGCCGCACGGAAAAGCCCGGTTGCAGGGTCGACCCCGCTGAAGCGGTGCTCGATGACCAAAGGAGAGAACGCGGGCCGAGCGGCTGGGGTCGGGGTCTCAGAATCGGAGAAGTGGACGGTCATGCGGGAGGTCAGGGTCATCTCCTCGAGATTCCCCTCGGTTTGATAGACAACATCGGCGAGGCCGGTGGCAACAAGCATCGGGTCCATGTCCTCCTGCTCGATGACGCGGAAACGGTAGGTGTCGACACCGGAGGGGGATGACAGGATTGTCGTCACCGGCAGCATGTCCGGCACAGGGCCGATCCTGCCCGCGACGCCGTTCAGCCGGTCCTGGTTGATGGTGCCGAGCGGGGCGGTCGGCGAGAAGAGCTTGAAGGAAGTGGCGACCGAGGATACGACTGAGTGGATTACACCGCCGACCATCGGCATCCGGACACTGCCGGCCTGTAGCATCGGGTGGCCGAACGCGAGTATCCGGTCGCCGTCGCGACAGGTCAACGTGCCGATGCCGGAGAGACGTACGTCACCGTCAATCAGGGCGACGCCGACCGCCGCGCCCGGGACCAGGGCGGCGGTGTCGATAGCGCCGACGGCGCTGCCGGCAGCGGCGATGGGCGCGAAGCTGAGCTTCTTCAGTTCCGGTCCCAGAAGCTCTGCCAGTGCGGGAGTGTATCCGGAGAGGGCGACCGGCAGCGGCAGCGTCGAGAAACCGGCGGGCTCAGTGCCGCCCGGCATGCGGCCGGAGCGTGGACGACCTATGTCCGGTGAGCGTTCGGGTTCGTTCCATATCCTGAGCATCTCGGCCGCGGGGGTGATGCCGGCGAGCGGCTCTCTGGCAAAGCTCCATCCGAGGGCGACTGCACCGATGAGCTTGCCGTCGATGTAGACCGGGCTGCCCGACATGCCCGCGACGATGCCCGATTGCTCGAGGCCCTGTCCCGACAGCCGGCAGAGTATCAGGTCGCCGCGCGGGGAGACGTTGCGCATGATGTCGACGACCTCGACTCCGAACTCCTTGATATCGGTGCCGTAGAAGACCGAGAGTCCGGTGCCCTTCATGCCCGGTTTGAGCTGGTCAATGGTCATTATCGGGATGCTTGCCAAAGCGCAGGCGATACAGGAGGCGAGGAAAATAACTGCGAAGCGGGCGCGTCCCGCCTTTCTGACGGCCGCCGTTGTCAGCGAGTCAGTGAGTCGAAATCCGGGCAATCCGGTCCCACTTCTGGCGCCACTCGGAGTAATCGGCAAACATGCGGCAGTTGACCGGCAGCCAGAAACAGGACTGCCGGTCCCAGGCCGCCTGGTCAGGGTAGAACCATTCCTCCTGAGTATCGTAGACGGCAATCAGGTACCCGCGGCCGACTCGGCCGGAGTCAACCGCGCGCGGCCGGTCGGCTTCATCCACGGCCCGGCGCAGGGATGCCATCCGCTCGTTCATCACCGCGGTCGGGAAGCCGCCCGGCATGCCGGGCGTGAGATGGAATTCGAGCTGGAAGAGAGCGCTCAGCTTTCCGTTCGAGAGCACGGCCAGGTCCGGAGCCGGCAGCGGCGGCTGGTTTTCATCGGAGAGCGGCGGATTGGCGCGGCACGACCAGCCGGGCTGGGCGAGCAATACCCGGCGGATGTGGTAGTAGGCGGCGCAAACGAGGTCTTCGGCATTGAATATCCGGAACTCCCGAACGTCCTCCTTGAGTTTCAACCAAAGATTGCCGGTGATGAAGCTGTGGGGTTCGTCGGCCATCGGCGCGCGGGGCTAGGAAACGCTGCGAAAAGCTGCCCCGACTGCGGACGTTACTTCCGGGAATTCCCGGAGGTTCAGCAGGCTGGCGCCGATTCCGAGCGTGCCGGTACGATAGCGGGCCCCGCTTTCGACGGCCAGGATTTCGACTCGCTGGATGCCCGGGTGAGAAGTGAAAAACTTGTCGCTGAGCAGGTCGAACAGGTTCTGCCAGCCGTTCGGAGTGAGCCGGACGATGGAGCCGACCAATAGAACGCCCAGCGGCTTGAGGCTCTGTCCCAAAGCGTCGCGGTGGTAGTTCACGAGTGCCATACGGTTGCTCGGGTCGGCGAGGAACCAGGCGCTCTTGGCAGTTGCGTCAATCGCCATAAACACCTCAAGGTGCCCGTAGACGTTCCTGAAGTTCTGCCGCAGCGGAGTCTTGTTGGCAAACGCGGCGTCGTAGAACTGCTTCAGGAGGCCCGAGTTCTCGATTATCTTCTGCGCTGCCTTGTCGGCGAACAGGTTTTCGTAGCCGTAATTGGCCATGGAGTTATGCATGGGGTCCGAGGCGTTGAATCGCGGCAGGCCGCGCAGCATCAGGCCGCAGCCGAACGCGGGACTGAGCGCGGCGATGGAGATTTCCAGGGACCGGTGCGCTTCGAGCCTCAGCTTGGCCGGCATCAGTGCTGGGCACCGCGGCGTAGCGCGGCGGTGAAATGCCGAAACTCGGCGTGGTTGTTCGCCAGTCGCGATGCCAACTGCTCAACCGCGGTACGCGACAGTGAATAGTCGATGTTGCCGACGATTGCCTGTCCGGCCCGCGTCTGACGAAGCAACTGCTTTGGGCTGAAGAATCGTTCTTGCTCCCCGCCGTCGGTCAAGGGTCTGCCGGTTGCGGGGTCGACCTGTGCCGCAACCAGTAGACCGGGCAGGCTTTCAAGGCGGATGAGCAGGCCGGGCGGGCTCGGCGGGTCAGGAGGGATGACCTGTACCGCTTTGACGTTGCCCGGGGCAAGCAGGCGTTCGAGTTCCGGTCCCGGTCTGAACCCGAGCCGCAGCGCCACGAGTCCCAGCCCGATGTTGTGGAGCGAAATCTGTGGGAGTTGGGGGTTATCAGGCTTCGGGGTTCCCGGAGGCTGGGCCTGGCTGCGACCCTCGGTGTCCACCTGCATCAGCTTGCGGATCTCAAACCAGTGGCGCCGGCCGGTCGCCAGCAACTCGCGGAATGTGACGCGGGTCAAGAGCGTGGTCAGTCCTCGATGCCGGAAATCGAATCGGATGAAAATGCTCCACAGCGTCTCGGTTCCGGTAACAGGGTTGCGGTCGAAGTGGCAGTGGGCGACCTGGTGCGCGACTGCCGGCGGCCGCGGCGTGGACATGGGCGAGTCGACGCCGAATGTCTGGAAGAAGGAGAAGTCCGCCTTGGTGTCCGAAACGCTGCGCACGACGCGCAGGACCGTGCCGGCGAGCGGACCCGACCTGATGCTCAGGCGGTCGCCGGCCAGGACGTAGTCAGGGCCGAACGGAACAAGGCCGGTTGCCGGCTCGGAGTCAGTCCGCCGCAGGATGCGGGTCAGCAGGGCCGGCACCTACTCCTCCCACGGCCGGCGACGAGGCCAGGTCGACAGCCGGTCACGTCCTGCTTCCACTTTCAAGCAGTCTTGCCCCGCGACGGCGTCTGGCTTGAACGCACGACGCGGCCTTCTGGCAGGGCAAACCAACCGGGCCACGCAACGAATAATCCTAGGATGCATCGGCGGCAAGTCAAGATGGCAGTACCACGATTCTGCCTTCGCTCAGGCGGGGTACGACCGGCAGGGAATCGATCTTGAGCGCGAATTCGAGGTCGGCGCGGAACCCGAGGCCCGTGAGCCGCAGGGCGTGTTCGGTCGAGGTGAGAACCCGGGCAAGGCCGGTCCCCAGGTTCCGGTAAGTTGCCCGCGCGGCCAGCGCGGCGTCGTCAAGCTGAAACTTCCCTTTGGCAAGCTGGTCCACCAACCCGCCGGCGCAGGCAAAATCCTCGAGGCTGAGGCGGCCGTCGTTGCCCGCACACATGACGGTGACGGCTTCGTGCCCGGCGAGCGCGTCAGCTACGGCGCCGAAGTTGACGAAGCTGCCGACGAGAACGTCGCTTGCGTCCCGGGCAGCGGCGAGAGCCCGGGTGCCATTCGTGGTTGTGAAAATGATGACCTTCCCGGTCACGACCTCCCTGGTGTACTCCCGTGGGGAGTTGCCGAGCTGGAACCCCTCGATGCGCTGGCATTCGCGTTCACCGCCGAGCAGGACCTCGTTTTCGGCATAGGGTTCGGCCAGTTTCACTGCCTGCTCGACGTCAGCGACCGGCAGAACGAACCGGCCGCCGCCGGCCAGGGCGGCGGTGATCGTAGTCGAGGCGCGAAACACATCGACCACTACCACTGCCCCGCCGGGCTCGGCGCCCGCGAATTCACCGGGAACGGGTGCAACGCTGATTCTCACGCGGCCAGCTCCTCGTCGAGCATTCCGATGCCGAGTTTGCCGCGCCGGAACCGCCCGCTCGCCATCAGCCGGCGGTGGAGCTGAACCGTTGTGGTCACGCCGGTGACGGCCGTTTCGCTCAGGGCCCGGGCCATCCGCGCGATTGCCTGGGGCCGGTCCGGCGCCCAGGCGATAACCTTGGCCACCAGCGGTTCGTACAGCGATGGTACGACGTAGCCGGGGGCGAGGTACGAATCCACCCTGATACCGGGTCCGCCCGGCATCCGCACGTCGGTCACGAGGCCGGGACTCAGCTCGAAACCGGCGGCCGGGTCTTCGGCAGTGATGCGGCACTCGACCGCGTGGCCCCGGGCCAGCGGCGGCTCGGCCGGCAGGTCAAGCTGCTCGCCGGCAGCGGCGAGGAGTTGGTGCCGGACAATGTCGATACCGGTGACCGCTTCGGTGACCGCGTGTTCAATCGGGAGCCGGCAGTTGATTTCCAGAAAGAAGCAGTTGTCCTTGTCGTCCATCAGGAACTCGACGGTACCGCAATTGGTCATGCCCACCGCCCGGCCGATTGCCGCTGCCTGGCTGCCGAGCGTGCGGCGGAGTCCATCGCTGACCGCCGGCGACGGGCTTTCTTCGAGCAGCTTGCGATATCGGAACTGGACGGAGCAGTCGCGTTCGGGCAGGAACGCGACTTTGCCCTTGCGGTCGGCCAGCAACTGGATCTCGACGTGGCGGGCGCTGGCCAGGTGTTTCTCGATGTAGACCCGGCCGTCGCCGAAAGCCGCCTTCGCCTCGGCCTGGCACATGCGAAATCCGGTTTCGATGTCCTTATCGCGCTTCACCAGTCGCATGCCGCTGCCGCCGCGACCAGCGGCTGCCTTGACAAGGACCGGGTAGCCGAGCTCGCCGGCGAGCTTCGCGGCATCGGCCGCGGTCGCGGCTTCGCCTTCCGAGCCGGGTACGACCGACAGGCCCGCCTCGCGCGCGATCTGCCGCATGCGGATCTTGTCCCGGGCCAGCCGCAGTGTCTCTACCGTCGGACCGATGAACGTCAGCTTGCACGATTCGGTCGCCTCGACGAACTCCGGTGATTCGGAGAGAAAGCCGTAGCCCGGGTGGAGTGCGTCGGCCCGGGTGATCTCCGCGGCCGACAGAATGCGGGAGACGTTGAGATAGCTGTCCGCGGCCGGTGACGGGCCGATGCAGACTGCCTCGTCGGCAATAAGCACGGGCAGGGAATCGCGGTCGGCTTCGGAGTAGACGAGCGTCGAAGGCACGCCCAGCTCGCGGCAGGCGCGAATGATCCGCAGGGCCACCTCGCCGCGGTTGGCGATGAGGACTTTCTTGAATGGCAGAGACATTGCTAGGAGGAATGACGAACTGCCATTCGCCAATTCTCAATCAATGACCAATGAGCAGAATGCCGAAGCGGGCATCGGGTCATTCGAGCTCGATTCGTCATTTCCACTTCGGACCCGGACATTCGGGCATGAGCTCTGCTCATGCCCGTTCCACGTACGTGTTCGTCCGCGTGTCGACCCTCACCTTGTCGCCGGTCTTGACGAAAAAGGGAACGGTCACAACCAGGCCGGTGGTAAGCTTGGCCGGCTTGCCGCCGCCGGCGGCGGTGTCGCCGCGGAAGTTCGGCTCGGTCTCGGCAACTTCGAGCACGATGAACATCGGCGGCTCGACGCTGACCGGCTGGCCTTCCATGTAGGAGACGTCGATTTCCAGGCCGTCGCTTAAGTAGAGCGCGCTGTCGCCGAGCTGTTCCTCGCTCAGGGCGAACTGCTCGTAGCTCGACGTATCCATGAAATGGTAGCCGACGTGGTCGTGGTAGAGGTACTGCGCCTTCTTCCGTTCCATCTCGACCTCTTCGAACTTCGCCTCGGACTCGAAGCTCTCTTCAATCTGGACGCCGGTCTTGATGTTGCGGAGCTTAGCCACGACCCGGGCGCGGCGCTGCGCGGTTCGGCTGCGCGAGTAGGACAGGACCTGGTAAATGCCGTCCTTGAACTTGATGAGCACTCCGGACTTGAATTCATTGGGGGTAATCATTCTATGTCCTCTTCCTCAAATGAACCCGGTCCGGCTATAGCTCGACGAGCCGCTTCGGACTGCGGGTCAGGTTCGTGTATCCGGTCCTGGTGACGTGCACCATATCTTCGATGCGGACGCCGCCGGTTCCGGGCAGGTATATGCCGGGCTCGACGGTAACCACGTCACCCGGCGCGAGCGTCTCCTTGCTGGTAGAGGCCAGGGTCGGCAGCTCGTGGACCTCGATGCCCACGCCGTGGCCCAGGCTGTGGCCGAACTGCCTGCCGAAGCCTTTGTCGGTTATGTAGTCGCGTGCCGCCGCGTCGGCCGCCTTCGCGGCGATTCCCGGCTTGATGATGTCGAGCGCGCGGCGCTGGGCCTCGAAGACAATGTCGTAGACCTTGCGCAGCTCGGCCGGTGCCCTGCCGACGAATACCGTCCGGGTCATGTCCGAGCAGTACCCGCGGACGCGGCAGCCGACATCGAAAGTGAGCGCGTCACCTTTCCTGAGTCTGCGGTCGCTGAATCCGGCGTGAGGCTTGGCCGCGTTCTCGCCCGATGCGACGATGGAATCGAATGCCACCTCGCCCTCCTTGCGGAACTGGAATTCGATTTCGAGGGCAAGGTCGCGCTCGCGCACGCCCGGTTTCACCATTTTGAGTACGTCCTTGAACACGCGGTCGGTGATGAGCTGGGCCGCGGCAATCGTCTCGACCTCGACCGGCTCCTTTGTCCGGCGGAGCTCCAGCACGAGGTCCTTCGTCTTGACCAGCCGGGCCCGCCGGAAGCGCTTTCGGAACTGGGCGAAACGGCTGAGGGTAACGTGGTTTTCTTCGACCCCGAGGCGGCCGTAGGGCCGCAGCCACTCCGGGGGTGGGTGGGAGACAAGGTCGCGGGTAAGGACGCGTTTGCGGCAGCCCTTCACCTCGGTCCGAACCTGCTCCTGGTAGCGGAAGTCGGTATAGAACCAGGCATCGCGCCGGGTCACAAGCATCAGCCCGTTTGAGCCCGTATAGCCGCACAAGTAACGTATGTTCGGCAGGTTCACGACCACGAACCCATCCAGCTTCTCGCGCCGGAGCAGCCCGCGCAACCGTTCGATTCGCCTAGACATGGAAAGGTATTCTAAGGGAAGTCAACAGAGAGTCAAATGAGACACGCTCCCGAATCCGAAACGGGTGATGGTCGCGAAACCGGATTGGACGACTCCGGCAGTCGAGGGGCGAGTGCCCGGACTGCGGTCCTCGATTCTCAGACACCTCCACCAATGTCCTTCATGGCCTCAGCACTGGTTACCGGAGAGCTCTCGACCCGGACATCCAGTCTGACAACTCCGAACGGTTGACACACAGCCCGGGGGGGCTAGACTTTCGTGCTTGGTTCACCCCCTGGGCCGCATCGTCGGCGCGTCGGTTGCGTCCCTCCCGCTGCCCGGCCTGACGGGCGCGGCAGCCTTTTCGCGCACAAGTTCCACAACCGGATAGCAGAAGTGGCGAACAAGCGGCCGGGCGTAGTGCGGCGGCGTACGGGCCGGATGGCCCAGTACCTCGGCGGGCTGTTCGAATCAGAGCCGGCGGTCAGGGAGTCGTTCGAACTCGGATTTGCCGCGATGAACGCCTGCGACTGGGACGAGGCGATTGAGCACTTCCGCAAGGCGGTAATGCACACCAAGGGCGCGGGGGTCGTCGCGCTGCTGAACCTCATCGGCGTCTGCCACTACACCCAGGGTCGCTCCGAAGACGCGCTTCGGGATTTCCAGGAATCGGCCCGGCTGGGAGACGAGTTCGATGACCCGTCCGGCAAGTCGCGAGCCATCGGCAACCTTGGGCTCATCTGCCACGACAGCGGAGACCTTGACCGCGCACTCGGCTTCCTGGAGCAGGCGCTGGCGATTGCCCGTGAGTCGGGCGACTGCTGGGCCGAGGCCATCCAGCTCGGCTACAACGGCAACATCTACCACGATAAGGGCGAACTCGACCGGGCGCTGGAGTGCTACCGGGAGGCGCTGGCCGTTTCCCGCGACATCGGCGACCAGCGGGGTGTGGCGATGCAGCTCGGTAACATCGGCAACGTCTACCACGACAAAGGCGACCTCGATCTTGCGCGCCAGCACTACGAAGAAGCGCTCACGATATCGCGCGAGACCGGCGACCAATGGTGCACGGCCAGCAACCTTGGCAACATCGGCAGCATCTACCGCGACAAGGGTGACCTCGACGAGGCGCTCAGGTACGACAACCAGGCGCTGGACATCGCCCGCGAGATGGGGCACCAGCTCGGGATAGCCGTGGACCTCGGTAATATCGGGCTCATCCTTGCGGCCCGGAGCGAACACGAAAAGGCCGTCCCGAAGCTGGCTGAGGCCCTCACGGTGCTGCTTGCGGTCGGCGTGGCCGACGGTCCGCGTCAGACCCTGACCGGGCTCGCCGGTTGCGAGGACAAGCTGGGCCGCAGGCGGTTGGTGGAACTTCTCAAGCAGGCGGGGCGCGACGAGGGCGCGGTCGAGGATATCTTCGACCGGATTGACCAGATGCGGATGAAACGGCCCGAGCCGACTCCGAACCTGCCGGTCTGCGTCGAGCCCGCCCAGTAACACTCCGCCCGCTCAGATTCCGCCGAGTTCCACCGCCTCCCATTGACGTAGGTCACTGGCGGGTCGTCATGACCTGCGATGCTGTCTGAGCGCGTGAGGGGCATGCTCGACAGGGCGCCCCCGCCGACTGCCGAGCGTGGCTGCGGACTTCCCGCGTACGTTCCAGAGCGGGCCGCGGTGCAGGAGTCGGTGGCGCGGGTGCATCCGAGGATGCGGGCAACGCTGGTTTGACAGGATGAAGCCCGAGCCTATCATCTTGGCATGAACAGAGTGGCTTCGCTGCTGTTGGGAATGGTGTTGGGCGTCCCGGGCCTGCTGAGCGCCGGCGTGGATACGGCCTGGGTGCGGCGGTACGACGGGCCGGCGCATGGGGAAGATTGGGCGACACGGATTGTGGCTGACTCCGCGGGAAACGTCTACGTCACCGGGACAAGTATGTCCGACACCGGCCAGAACTCGCAGTATCTCGACTTCGTTACCATCAAGTATTACCCGAATGGCGATACGGCTTGGGTACGGCGTCAGGATTTTGGCAGCAAGGACATCCCCTACGGTCTAGGCGTAGACGCGCAAGGCAACGTCTACGTGACTGGCACCAACAACGACAGCCGGATGGTTACGGTCAAGTACGGCCCGACCGGGAACCGCCTGTGGTATGAGTTCTGCGGTTCCCAAGGCGGAGCGAGCGACTTAGTGCTGGATTCGCGCGGGAACATCATCGTGTGCGGGAGCTCATATCGTGCATCGCTCGATGCGGCGACCGTGAAGTACCGTCCGAACGGCGACACGGCCTGGGCGAGGTTCTACGACTGGGCTGGACTTGAGGACCTGGTCACGGCGACGGCTTGTGGTCAAAGAGACGACATCGCGACGACCGGCGACGGCGCGACCTCCACGACACATATCGACTGTATAACGGTCAGGTATGACTCCACTGGCGACCAACTCTGGGCCGCGGGATACGATGGACCAAAACACGGAGTCGACGCACCCAACGATTTGGCAGCGTGTAAGAACGGCGATGTCGTCGTTACGGGTTTCGGCGACAATGGCTACGGTACTCCTCTAGACTACTTGACTATTAGGTACGACTCACTAGGTGAGACGCTCTGGACGCGGAGATACGACGGACCAGCACACGACTGGGACGAGGCGAGCGCGGTAGCTGTCGACAGCGACGGGAGTGTGTACGTGACCGGCTACAGCTACAACGCTTCCACGAAGGGTGACTACACTACAATCAAGTATGACTCGGCCGGTTCGGTCGTCTGGCTACGAACGTACGATGGACTATCGCATAACAACGACCAAGCATACGGACTTGCCCTTGGCGACGACGGCTGTGTGTACGTCACTGGGCGCAGCAGAGGCAATGGGACTCAGTATGACTGTGCCACCATCAGGTACGGCGCAAGTGGCGAGACGCTCTGGACTGCCCGGTATGACGGCCCGTTCCATGGCAACGATGAGGCGACGTGCATGGCAATCAATGGGCGCGGTGATGTTGCCATTGCGGGCTTCTGTGACAAGTATGGCGGCTTGGACTCCATGGACATGCTCGTTATCAAGTACGTCCAGAACGGCGGCGTGGCCGAGCAACTCGCGGCACCCGTCGCCTCTCGTCTTTCGCTAGTTGTGGAGCCGACCGTATCCAACTCCCGGATTACGCTGCGCTACTCAATTGGGAGTTCAGCCTCCGTACGTCTGCTGGTGTTCGATGCTGAAGGACGCCGAGTCAGGACTCTTGCAGGCGGCGGCGCGAGCGCAGGCGCGAACACAGCAGTCTGGGATGGACTTGATGAACGTGGGAAGCGAGTGCCGGCTGGTGTGTACGCGATTGTGCTGGAGGCAGATAAAGAGAGGATGTTTGTGAAGGTCGTCATGTCTGAATAATCTGCAGATGATAGTCAGGAGGAAGCAATGAGGAGCAGGGAAAGAGCTGCAGTGGCTGCGATGGTGGCCGTGCTGCTGGCCGCGGGTGCAGCAAAGTCACAGGTCTTGGGGCCGGATGCGATGATGAAGGGCATCGAGTTTACACGGGCCGCAGGAGATACCTACAACTCGAACGACGCAGAGCAGTCGCTTGAGCAACTGCACGCCACCGGTGCGAACTGGGTGACGATTGTGCCGATATGGTGGATGGCGGATACCGGCCGGTCGGCCATATATCCCCGACCGGGCGCATCGCCCTCAGATGGGGAAATCGAGTACATCATCGACAAGGCGCACGACCTGGGGATGCAGGTCTTTCTGAAGCCGGAGATCCGGTGCTCCACTGGCGTCTGGATAGGCCGACACAGACCGCACAGCCCGTCATGGTACAACTACTACCGAGTGTTCATCATGCACTACGCGCAACTGGCCCAGGAGACAAAGTGCGAGATGCTCTCGGCAGGTGGCGAACTGGACTCCACGGCACTCGATTCAGTGGGGCGCGTCCAATGGACGCAGAATATCAACTGGGTGAAGGGCGAGTACCTCGGGCCGGTCGCTTACGCAGCAGACTGGCGCACGTACAGGAGCATTCCATTCTGGGACAGCCTCGACGTCGTAGGAATCAACGCCTACTTTCCGGTCTGGACTCATGTTCCGCCCAGCCAACCGGACTTCCAGAGCCTGTGTCAAGAATGGAGCGGTTGCATATCGCAGATCGAGTCCTTCCGCGACAGCCTGGGTCTTCCTGACTCAACCAAGCCGATCCTCTTCACCGAGGTCGGTTACCGCAGCGTTACCGGTTGTGATACGGCGCCTTGGAACGAGACTTCCACCGGCACCTACAGCCCGACCGACCAGCGTAGTTCCTACATGGCGGCGCTGCATTCTACGCTGGGTAAGCCGTGGTTTGCGGGCTGGTTCTGGCATGAATGGACAACGGACCCCGATCAGGGCGGGACCGGTGACTTGAGCTATACTCCAAAGGGCAAGCTGGCCCAGGAGGTGCTCAGGCGCTGGTTCGCAAGCATCGGTTCTCAGAAGGGTGCTGACATGTTCTGTTCCGAGCGTGACCGTTACGGGTATCCGAGAACTGATTCTTCGCTGATGTCGCTGGCTGAGCACAATGCCAACTGGGTGGCCATCATCGGACCGTGGCAGGCCAATGCGCTCGACAGCAGCTTCTCAAGCATCGAACCTAGCACCGCCCAGACCCCGACCGATGCTTCACTCCGGCACGCGATAGAGACGGCGCACAGTCAAGGGCTCAACGTGATGCTCAAGGCCCAGGTCACTGGACCGGCATTGGAGTGGCAGGGGACGTTCGATCCCACTCATTATGGAGTCCGCGACGCCTGGTTCAGTGAGTTCACTGACTTCGTGTCTCACTACGCGGCGATTGCCCAACAAGAAAGCTGTGAGATGTTCTGCACGGGCGTGGAGGATGACCCCACGACGGACGACCCGGGAGAAGCTCAACTCTGGGCGAGTGAGGTGATGCCGGCGGTGAGAGATTCGTATTCCGGACCGGTCGTCTACGCGGCGCTCTGGCCTATCCTTGATGGTGCACCCACGAAACCGCGAATCTGGAGCCTCATGGACTTCGTCGGGATTGATGCTTACTTTCAGTTGTTCCCGACGAACCTCTATGGTGGTAACTATCCCCTCGACACCACGAGTGCGCAGCACCCGAACGTGTACGACCTGCAGGTTCTTTCTGAATGGTCGTGGGAGGCGAAGTGGATTCCGCGCCTCAAGAGCCTTTACGATTCCGTCCAGAAGCCGATCATGTTCCCCGAAATCGGATATCGCAGCATTGACAGCACGGCGTTTCACACGTCGGACGGCCTACCTGTGGGTTGGGTAACTAGTGCCTCAGGCGTTTCGTGTGACCTCTACTCGGTCTGCTTCCCCGCGGACACGGTGACTGGGTATGTGGTCGGTGACAGCGGCAGGATTCTGAAGACCGGCAACAGCGGCGCCAACTGGGTCACGTGCAACTCCGGCACGACAAACCGGCTGTACTCGGTGGACTTTCCCGTTGCCGACACTGGCTACGCGGTGGGCGAGGACGGTACGATACTCAGAACGACCAACGGGTGGGCTTCATACGAGAACAGAGCGGAAGAAGGTATGACTGTCAGTTACCACTCGGTCTGCTTCCCAGAGACTCCCGATGTCGGCTTCGTGGTCGGCGACGGCGGGGTGATTCTCAAGACCACCAACGGCGGTAGCTCCTGGACCAGGTTGTACTGCGTTGATGCGGGCGACACGGTCCGCGTCGCGCTGCGCTGCATATCGTTCGTGCAGCCCGACGCGCCGCTGCCGATGGTCGGCTATATCGTGGGAGACGGCGGCACGGTGCTCAAGAGTACCGATGCGGGACTTTCATGGGAGGCTCTGAGCGAGCCGGTGACAGTTGACCTGAACTCAGTCTCGCTGGTGTCGTCGGACACCTGTTTTGCAGCCGGCGACTCGAACCATCTCCTCTGGACCACCAATGGAGGCGAATCCTGGGCTGACAGTGTGTACCGGACGGACTGGGGGCCACACGACTTCAAGGCGGTGTGCGTGCCGGAGTACCATTCGGCGCGTTTCGTGCTCGGGACCGGAGGCGCGATAATGCGCGCGGGCGATGACTGGCCATTAACCGGCAGTCAGCAGCAGGTGCCCATCGGGCCGGACTTCCGCGGAATCCAGTTCCGTACGCTCCGGCACGGAGAGGGCGATAGCGTCTACTACGAATACGTCGGGTTCGCGGTCGGGAACGGGGGTACGATACTCAAGGCATCGCACGGAGGCCGGATGCTAGTCGACTTCAACGAACAGGCCAACTGCTACGAGGCCGCGTTCGAGGCGTTCTGGAGGGAGAAGAACCACCCCGACCCGTTGCCCTGGTTCTACGGATTCCATTTCTGGAATTGGGATCTGGACCACGAGCCGATGCTACTTGAGCACGAAGGCCAGATAGCACAGATGCCTCCGCAGCAGAAGCCGGCCGGAGAAGTCATGCGGGAGTGGTATGACTGGGACGCGTTGTTGCCGCACGACACGCTGGCGTGGATGGCGCGTCACTACCCTACAGGCGGGCTCGACGTGGTCGTACCGGCAAGCGGGAAAGTCAACGTCCCGCTGGTGCTGGCCAAGCTGGAGTCTCACAACTGGGAGGAGGGCGGCTCGGCAGACTCTGCACGGTTGCTGCACGAGTACTACGGACCGGGCGATTCGCTGCTGGCAGCAGACACTACTGCTTGGTTCCGATTCGTGGCAGATACGACGTGGCGGTTCCTGCACGGCGGGGGCAAGTATCGTTTCTACGTGCAATACCTGGACGTACCTAATGAGCTCAGTCCTCCGTATCCGGATTTCGAAGACTCAGTCATCATCTTCGACACCGTCGGGGCGACAGGCGATGTCATCATCAACGAAGGTGCGCGGTTTGCGACGAGTCCGACGTGCACGCTACGGCTGACTGCGCAGGATTCGTGCTCGGGCGTTGCGGCCATGAGGTTCATCAATGACGCGCCCAAGGTTGACCTTGTGGTTGGCGGTTCGTTCACAGCGACCGCAGGGGCATGGCAGCATGAGAACAGCGAGGTCGATACGCTGCTGCACATGGCGAGGCTGACGGTTGCGCCAACAGCGGCGAGGGTGAGGCAGTTCATCCCGGCCGAGTCGATTTCGGCTCATGCCGGGGACTCGTGCGCGTTGGAGGCAAGCGTCTTGGCGCACGTGCACGAGGATGATGCCGTGGGCGAGGCGTCGTTCTGGTTCTACAGCATCCGGGAGGACTCCCTCAACCAGCACGATACGCTGTGGCAACTGGTCGACTCTGCCGGTTTCTCGGGCAACCTGTTGTCGCTCACCGGCCGGTATGGACTCTCGAAGCACTTCCTGCTTACGGAGCCGGTTCCCGAATCGGGCTGGGTCTGGAAAGGCGGGATGGTGAAGGTGGAGGCCAGCGCGGAGAACGGTAGCGGCAGCGTGTGGACTGACGACGTCGGGCTGGTTCCGTACGAGCCTGATTCGGGTCACTTCTGGCTCAACTACGATACGCTGGCCCTGTGGGACATCGGCTCGGAAGCCGGGATGAAGGTCGTTCGCGCGGTACTCATGGACTCGGCGGGGAACGAGAACTCGCCTGTCTGTGCCGACACCATCGTCCTCGACCCGACCGCGCCGGTCGTGGACATCAGCCTGCCCGATCCCGGAACGATAGTGAACGGTACGCTTGAGGTCACCGGCTGGGCCTATGACCCGGTGGAAGTGATTGGCGACACGTGGTTTCAGCGCCGGACTCTGACTTACAGGCACGTAGATTCGACCAACTGGTTGCCCGTGCAACCTGACAGCACTAGTCTGGTCCCGGCTTACCCGGATTCGGGGCAAATCCTGGGGCCGGCGGTGCACCTTGGTTACTGGTGTACGGACTCGGTTCCAGACGGCGAGTATTACCTCAAGCTCACTGCGACCGACTCTGCCGGCCACGTCTCGACCTGCACCACGTGGGTCCTTGTCTCGAACGAGGGCGGAGGCGGCGAAAGCCGCGGCGGGCCTGAGGGCGGCGGGTCCGGTATGGGAGAGGGAAGCTGCTACATCGGTTCTGCCACTGGTAACGTGCTCCATGTGAGTGACGCACTCGACTCACTCGATGCCTTTGCCGTGGTTGACTCCGGCTCAGAGGCTAGGGTCACAGCCATCCTCGAAGTGGCGGATGACAGCCTTCTCGTCCTCGACGCCACTAATAAGCGGGTCCACAAGCTCCACCGGAGCGGACAGCACCGCAGAAGGCTGGTTTCCGGACTCTCTCAACCCGCGGACCTCAAGCGCGACACCAATGGCAACTTCTACCTGGTAGACAGAGGTCTGCACCGGATAGGCAAGTTCCGCTCAAACGGCACGCTCGTCTTCACCCGGGGTGGTCTAGGCGATGACTCGCTCCACTTCCACTCGCCCGAGGGCATCGCAGTCAAAGGCAGCCTCGTGTACGTGGCCGACACGAAGAACGACAGGGTGGCGGTCTGGGATACTTCGGGCAACTTCAAGACCATCATCACCGGCGGGTTCGAGAACCCGACCGCGGTCTTCGTAACTGAGCAGGGCTCGATCTACCTGACCGACGGTAGCGACGGCGGGCTCAAAGGCATCACGCCGTTGGGCGGCAGTATTGTCGCCATCGGGACAACCGACTCATCCAGGCTCAGAGGACTGGTGCCGAGCGAGAACCGGCACAGCCTCTTCTCACTGGCGCCTGACCCGAACAAGGTCTACAAGCTGCGCATCAAGAGTGACGACAGTCTGCCCGGAGGCGTGCAGTCGTCAGGCGGGGTCAGACTGCCCAAGACCTTGAATCTTGCCCAGCCCTTCCCGAACCCGGCCAGGACCAGGCTCAACATCGCCTATGCGCTACCGCGACAGACCCGGGTAGTGCTCAAGCTCTACGACGTTGCGGGCAAGCTCGTGAAGACGCTCGCGAGCGGTGAACAGAAGCCGGGCTACTACAGCCTGATCTGGAACCGGCAGGACACCAAGGGCCGCAGTTGTGCCTGCGGGGTCTACTTCTGCACGCTGACCGCCGAGAACCAGCGGTTCTGCAGGAAGGTCGTGTTAACCGAGTAGGACCCAGCGGGGACGCAGTTCGAGCCCGGGTGGCAGACGCTTGGGACACGATCCGAAATGTCGGACGTTTCGGTCATGTCCCGCGCTCTAGAATCTGAGGAAGGCTCCTACGCCGCCGCTCCGAGCGAGTTCCTTCGCGGGTTCGCCCCTCACGACCTCAATCGGCAGGTGATGGTCGACCACGAGCCGAGGTAGTATGGCGGTCAGGCTGACTTTCCTCAAATCGGTCGCGCTGCACTTGGCACAATGGCTGTTCGTGCTGGCGCTGACATTCAGGCACTGCGCGCAGCGGCTGACCTCGGCGTCGAAGTCTTTGGCCACGACCAGGCGCATCGCCCGGCCTTCCTGGAGGAACTTAAGGACCGGGTCGACTCCCACTGCCGCTTTTTTGCTGATGCCGGCAGCCCCGAACAGCTCGTCGACGACCGCCCGTTCGCGCTTCTGTTCCCAGGCGGCGATTTCCGGCAAAACGCGGCGAACGGTATCGGCGGCACTGACGAATGTCTCCATGTTTACCTGGGATACCACGAGGTTTGCGATATCCGGCGGGAGCGACTTCGTGAACTCGGGCAACACCGACTTGGTCCCGGCGAGGACAAGGCGGCGAATCCGATGGCGCTCGATGAGTTCGGCCAGGGGCTTGTGCAGGGTCTTCCAGAAGTGTCTGACCTGTTCCGTGTAGCGCTGGTCGAAGGCCTCCATGTTCCGGCCACCCTTCTGGACGGCGTCGCCCCGGCCCCTCGAGCCGACCATCTGTTTGCGCCATTGGCTTGTGTCGATGGTGGTGCCGAACTCCTTGAAGGCCTCGAATTCGTTGAGCCGGACCGAGAGAAAGCGTACCTGCTCGGCGCCGGCGACCAGAACGCCGTAGGGCCGGTACTCTTCGATCAGCCAGAGCAATTGCGCGGTGTTCGGTGAGCCCCAGCTCACTTCGTCGCGAACCGGGATGCGGGACGGAAACTCGTCCCATGACTTGGGACCGGCGAAAACAAGGAGCGAATTGCCCGCCGGTTGATACTGGCTCACGAAATTCATGAGCCTCGCGGCGGCCTGGTCATACGGCTTGCGTTCTTCAGCCGGGATACCGGGTTCAAGTTCGTGCAGCAGGCTGCGCAGCCGGGCCGGGTAGGCGGAACGCGGCTGGTCCGAACGGGTATTGAAGTACAGTGTCAGAATGTGATGGTCACTGCTCTCGGTCAGGCGGCTGACGTCTTTGGGAGATACCATTTATGACTCCTTGTCGAATCAATTGTGCCCACGACTCAGACTATTAGACGCAAGCCGCATGTCAAGAGTTCCGCGACGGTATGTCGAAACCGTGGAAACGGGCCGAGTCCCCCCAGAGCCGACATTGGGCCAACCACAGAGAGCACGGAGTAGGTGAAGCCGGGGTCCGATCTGTACCTTCGGAGTCTCTGTGAACTCTGTAGTTCAATATCGGACTCGGGGAGTCCGGTCCGCTTTGACACCGCCGAACCGGGCCATATAATGGCTCTCCGCCGCGAACCCGGCCGCTATCGTGGAACCACCTACCAGTCTCACTAACATCCGAGTCGGCACCAGCGGTTTCTCGTTTGACGACTGGCTGGGCCGGGCCTACCCGGCCGGGCTGGCCAAGACGAAGATGCTCGAGTACTACGAGCGAGTGCTCGGATTCGATACGGTCGAGCTGAACTTCACCTACTACGCGATGCCGGTGCCAAAGACGCTCTCGTCGATGGTCGGCCGGACCGGCCCCGGTTTCTGTTTCGTGGTCCGCTCGAACAAGGACATGACCCATGACATCTGGCAGGACGGGGACCGGCGGGTCTTGAAAGACACGGCCGACGTGTTCAAGGCCTTCCGCGAAGGCATCAGCCCGCTGGTTGATACGCGCCGGCTCGGGTGCGTGCTCGTCCAGTTCCCGGTCTTTTTCTACCCGGTGCCGCAGAACTTCGAATACATGAGGAGGATGCCCGAACTGATGCCGGGAGTATCGCTGGTGGTCGAGTTCCGCAACCGGGCATGGCTCAGGCCGGACGCGTTCCGGCTGCTGGAAGAGAGCGGGATGGGCTGTTGCGTCGTGGACGAGCCGAAGCTGCCGCGGCTGATGCCGTTCGAGCCGCGGCGGACGTCGGACGTCGCCTACTTTCGTTTCCACGGCCGGAACCAGAACTGGTTCAGTTGCTCGCGCGAGGAAAGGTACAATTACCTCTATTCGAAGGAGGAACTCGCCGGGTTCATCCCGCCGCTTCGGAGCGTCAGCGCGGGCGCAAAGACGACCTACACGTTCTTCAACAACTGCCATGCCGGCGCCGCGGCCCGCAATGCCCTGATGATGAAGACAATGCTCGGGCTCATCGACGCGCTAACGCCCCAGCAGACGCGGGTGGTGGAAGGAATGCCGGCGTAATGCCTGCCACTGTGGACTTAATCCTCGTGTTGACTTTGGGCGACCGGACAATATCCTCAGCACGATGAAAGTTGCCCTCGCCGGATTCAACATCGAGTACGACCTGATGCAGTCGCTCGCGAAGAACCACCGCGTCGCGCTCACGCCGGAGCCAATCTCGGCCGCCTACGCCCGCATCAGCCGAAGCGCCAAGCCGGTCGAAGAGCTGCGGCAGGACGCCCGCAAGGAGCTGGACAAGGCGCGCAAATCGAACGTGACCATCGTCTTCGAGATGGGGCACCATTCGATTGCCGAGCATGCGGTGTTCAACTTCGACGTGACCGGCATCTCGCGGCTCGCGGTCGAGGCGCTGGAGCGCCACCGGCTGAACTCGTACATGGAGAAGTCGCAGCGCTACGTCGCGCTCGGCGACGACTTCGTCGTGCCGGAAGAGCTGAAGGATACCGAAGTCCTTGATGAGTACGTCGGGACCGTGAAACTGCAGAACCGCTACTACCACGATCTGTATGCGAAGCTCGTGGGGCACTTCACGTCCAAGCACCCGGAGTGGAAGGACGAGCCGAGTCGAGCCGAGAACGCAGCCAAAGAAGACGCCCGCTACATCACCGGCCTCGCGATCGAGACCCAGCTCGGCATGACAGCCAATGCTCGCAACCTCGAGCTGATGCTCAGGAGCCTGACCGCAAGCAACCTTGCCGAAGTGCGGGCGCTCTCCAAGCAGTTGTACGAGCAGACCGTTGCGGTCGCGCCATCGCTCATCGTGTTCCCGCAGCCCACCGACTACGAAAAGAACACCTACGCGCGCATCCGCGACTACGCTTCAACTTTCATGACCCCGGCATTCAGTCGCCGTCCGCGCAACTTCATCGCCTTGGCCGCTTCGGATGTGGCATTAGTGGACTACACCCAGAACGCGGATAACAAGCTGCTTGCGGCGATTCTGCACACGGTCTCGCAGGCGTCGCACGCCGAGTGCCTGAACCGCGTCGAGCGGCAGACGCTTGCGCGCAAGAAGGAGATATTCAAGCTGGCATGCCAGGACCTGCAGGCCTACGACGCGGTCCTGCGCGAGTTCGAGCACCTGTCGCTCACATTCGAGCTTGTCATCTCGGCTTCAGGGTTCGCCCAGCTCAAGCGGCACCGGCTGATGACGATTACCGCCCAGCCGTACGACCCGAAGAATGGCTGGACCATTCCGACCTCGATTGCCGAAATCAAAGAGCACAAGTCATTCAAGGAGATGCTCGCGCGGACCGAGGACGTCTTCGACCACATCGCGACCATCGTGCCGGCGGCGGCGCAGTACGTACTCACGAACTCGCACCAGCGTCGGGTGCTCGTGACGGTCGATGCCCGCGAGCTCTACCATGTATCGCGGCTGCGCGAGGACCCGGCCGCGCAGTGGGACATCCGCGACATCGCGGGGCGGATGATGGAGCAGGCGCGCCACGTGATGCCGCTGACGCTTGCCCTGGCCAGCGGCAAGGACAGCTACTCAAGGGTCTATGAAGAGCTGTTCGGCCGGCCGCCGGCGGTGAGAGAGCTAAAGCTGCCCGAGGCGCGCCCCCTGCCGGTCGCGGGCGAACCGGCGCCGCGCAAGAAGGCCAAGCCGAAGAAGACCGCCGAAGCCGAAACCGAGGCCACGAAGACACGAAAGACACGAAACGAATCAGAGCTATGACACTGGCGTCGGTTTCTTCCGTCTTCGTGATTTCGTGGCTAGACATGCTGGGTCCGGGATGAACCGGAGGGAAAGCTGATGCAGGTTGCGAGCCTCGATGAACTCAGGAAGGCGGCGAAGGCGTTGGAGCCGGAGATCGTCGTCACCGATGAGGGCCTGATGAAGAAGGTCCTGTTCTGGAACACCCTGCGGACCATCGCCAATATCCTCGTGATAGTCGTGCTCGCCGTCGGCATCGCCTGGTGGGCGAACCCGCTCAGGATTCCCGAGTTGGAGCAGGAATGGGCGCTCCTGGCTCGGCGTATCATCCTCGGTTTCGGCGTACTCATGCTCTTCGCCGAATACGTCATCCCGATTGTCCGGCTCTACAAGCCCGCTGGCAAGGACACCGCCGGGCTCAAGCTCGTCCCGCGCAAGTCGAAGTAGCCCGGCCAGAGAACAACCGCCAAGGACGCCAAGACCGCCAAGCCCGGACCGGATTCAACCACCAAGGCAATAGGACACCAAGTTTGGTCACCCTCGCCCCGGAGGGGAGAGGGTTGGGGTGAGGGGTTCCTAGCTTCGTCTGCCGAACAACCCGCCGACATCGTTGCAGGTGAACTGGAGCTTCCAGTTCCGGGTCGGGAAATCGTAGATTGCCGCGTCGCTCGATACATCGATGCGGAAGTAGTCCCTGTAACCGATACCGAATCCCCAGCACAGGCCCACGCGCTTCAGCCCTCCAGCGTGAGTCACGGTGAAGACGTCGGTGATGCTCAAGTGCTGATAGATCCGATCCTCACCGTACATGAAACCGCCGCGCTCGCTGTTTACGTCCTCGAAGTAGCCGAGCCTGAGCGACACAAGGTTGAAGACGGTCGCCTCAAGACCGACCGCCTTCCAGATATCCCGCCATTGCTCGCCTAACTGCTGGCCGAAGTCCCTGCCAGCGGTATCCGCAGACACACCACCGATGACCTTGGTGAGTTCCGGCATGATGCGCAACCTAACCGAGTGATTCTCCAAGAGAGTCCAGGCCAGACCCAGCCGGGCTGTGGTCGGTAGGGCGATGATGCTCTCGGCCTGTGTGGGCAGGTTCGGACGATACGTGATGTCAGGACCGATGTTCGATAGGGCAATGCCAATCGACAGCCTCTGTGTCGGACGGTAGAGCATGCCGAGATCGAAGGCGACACCCGTGCAGCTTCCGCCGGTCTCGAGCCCGAACTCGGGCCCCCTGAATGGGCTCCTTCAGAGATACGGCCATGGGGGGATGGCGCCCCGGCTCACCAGCAGCTTTGCGCCCAGCCCGATGGCGATGTTGTCCGACAACGTCGCCGCCGCGCAGACTCCCAGATCTCCACGGGAAGGACACACCTCTCCGACGTATTTCCCCGTGCGCTCACTGAAGACGGACATCCTGCCAATCCGCAGGTACGTTGCGCTTCCCGCAATGAAGGCCCTACGACCTCGTAGGAAGCGCAGGTTGAGGGGCACGCCGCCCTCAGAGGAAGCGTAGCGCATGCCCCGATACAGCCCTGGAAGCCAGTTGTCGTAGTTGACATCTGCCCTTGCCGTTGTCTGGAAGGCAAGTCCAGCCGGGTTGAAATAGGTGGCGTCAGCCTCGTCCGCAAGCCCGGTCATCGCGCCCGCCAGTGCGGTTGAGCGTGCGGTGGGCCATATCGTCAACACGCCCATGCCGATATCCCTTGCTCCAGCGGTCGGCACGCCCGCCATGCACAATACGAACAGAGCAGCGATTGCCTGATACTTCATGTCTCACTCCTCCCAAGGCGCATGGCCTTGTCTCAGTTCGCGAATCTCACCCGCGATGTCGTTGGCGACAAGTGAGAACCTCCAGTTCTTGGTCGGGAAATCGTAGATTGCCGCGTCGCTCGACACATCGATGCGGAAGTAGTCCTTGTACCCGATGCCGAACCCCCAGCAGAGGCCAACCGACTTGAGGGTGCCGAGACCTCTTCTCGTCAGCACGTCACAGATGTTGTGCCGACACACCCGGCCGGCCTCTTCGAAGACCAGACCTCCTCTTTTCCACGACATGTCCTCGAAGTAACCCAGCCTGAGAGTGACGAATTCCAGTCCGCTGACTTCGACGGCCAAGGATTTCCACGCATCGCGGAGTTCCGTTTGCAGTTCCTGTCCGAACGTCTTCGTGCCCGCTGTATCGAAGAACATGCCCACCAGCACCTTGTCCCATTCCGGCAGGACGCGCAGACGCACATTCTTCTTGTCTATCGGTGTCCAGCAAGCTCCTATCCGCAGGATTGCAGGCGACGGGTCATGCTCGCCGCTGCTGGCATAGGATATTCCGGGGCTCAGGTTCGCGACGCTGCCGCCGAGGGAGAACTTGGCAGATGGTCTCCAGAGAGCGCCAACGTCAGCAGCCCAAGTCGTGCCGGTGCCGCCAGCCTCGATTCCCAGTCCAGGCATCGACTTCCAGACCCAGTCCGGAACGTACTGCGTGTGTACGAGCTTGGCCTTGAGGCCGACGGCCAGCTCCTCTGTGACCTCCAGAGCGGCACCCGCGCCAATCGTCAGGCGCCAGGCAGGAGGGAATTCGATCTCATAGGGGAGGAAGTTGCTGATTTCGAGGCAGTCTACGTCAAAGCCGACGACTGAGGGCCCGACTCTCGCGCTCGGTCCCGCAGGGATGCCGTAGGTGAAGGCCCCGTAGGCTTTGTGATTCCCAGGATACAGACCAGGAAGCCAGTTCGCGTAGCTGCCGGTCGCGCCCAAGTCAGACTGGAACGCCAGCCCGGCAGGGTTGAAGAAGGCGGCGTCGGGGTCGTCGGCGAGACCGGTCATTGCTCCCGCGAGCGCGGTCGAGCGGGCGGTCGGCCAGATGAGCAAGAACGGCAGGCCAGGTTGTGGTCTGGAGAATGCTGTGGTCGCGAGCAGGGCCACGAACGAGATTGTCGTCTTCATTCGACGACGTTAGTGTGGGCTGTGGCCTCCTTTCTCGTCTAATCCCACCATCTCACCCGGCTACGGGCGTGAGAGTATACACCCGCGCAAGACGTGAAGCGGTTCCGACGTCTTTGTGTCTGAGGGCCTCGCGTACGTCATCAAGCTTGTAGACATCCTCCAGCGAGAGGTACGGCGACCAGCCGGTGTCCGTCTGAATCAACTCCACGTCCACCTCAGCGACGTATTGGCCTTCGTGCACGAGCTTTGTCTGATGTCGAGTTCTCACTTCATTCTCCTTCTGAGGTCATCGCTCCATCTCCGCGGGTCCGGACGATACGCCGTGACGAGAACCGCCGGGCCCGTCTCGCCCTTCGGGATTCCCCAGACCGAGTGTACCGGATTGCCATCGCGGTCATGCTGGAGCAGAAGCACGCACGCTCCTTTGGCGAAGTTGGGGTAGTCCTCAACCAGTTCGGCGCCCTCGATTCCGGCGACCAAATCACGGACCAGGATACCGTCGGCTGCAATTTCGTCATAGCCGTGCTCCGAAACCCGGGTCTCACCCTTCTTCACAAGGGTGATGACCTGTTCGAGCGTGTGACTCATGGGCACAGATTACACATGAACTGAGGCCACGGCAAGAGGATTGCGATGACCCGATACGGGTACCTACCCGCAAGGCCTCTCTGCGGCTTCATCGTGACTACCGACGCAGGCTGCGATGCCGTCTTCATTCGACGACGTTAGTGCGCGAAGTGTCCTCCTATGTTAGTTACACGGAACACGTATCCTTGCTGGAATGGTAATGCCCGCGCCACCTTTGTCAAGTCGAAGCAGGACCGGCCGAGCCGAAGGCTGAGCCACGAAATCACGAAGGACACGAAATCAGACCTGAATGGCATGCCCCGATTCCGTTTCATGTTCATTCGTGTCTTCGTGGCAGCACGTTCGGAACCGGACCGGACCTTGGGCTTGAGCCCTTACTGGGGTTTGCCGGCGAAGAGGGGGTAGAGGCGCTCGCGGGTTGCCTGGTCGACCGCGCTGAAGTGGGAGAACTGCATGGAGTTCGACGCGCGGCCCTGGGAGAGGGAGCGGAGAGTTGTGGCGTAGCCGAAGGTCTTTACAAGCGGCAGTTCGGCCTTGATTATCTGGTGGCCCTTCACCGCTTCGAGGTGCAGTATTTTGCCGTCGCGGGAGGTGATGTCGCCCAGGACGCTTCCGAGGTACTGGTCCGGCGTC
The DNA here is from genome assembly GCA_964485845.1 of uncultured bacterium. Classification (GTDB taxonomy): domain Bacteria; phylum Hydrothermota; class Tepidihabitantia; order Tepidihabitantales; family Tepidihabitantaceae; genus UBA2258. The sequence goes on from CAZAKP010000020.1 coordinate 26,835, forward strand.
ACGACTTCGAGCTCCATAATCGGCTCAAGGAATGTCGGGTCCGCCTGCATGAAGGCGTCGCGGAACGCGGTGCCCGCCGCGACTTTGAAGTCCACGTCGGTCGAATCCTGTTCGTGCCAGGCGCCATCGAGGATGCGGGCTTTCACGTTTACCACCGCGTAACCGGCGAGCACGCCCGATTCCATCGAGTCGTGTATCGCCTGGGCGGCCGCGGCCGCGAACTCGCGCGGCAGCGTTCCCGGTTTGAGTTCGTCCACGACCGCGTTGCCCGCGGGCGAGGGTTCGAGCATGAGTTTCACAACCGCGTAGTGGCCTTTGCCGCCGGTCTGGCGTATAAACCTGCCTTCGGCGGTCGCGGCCGTCGTGACGGTTTCGCGATAGGACACCTGCGGTTTGCCCGAGTGCACTTCGACTTTGTAGTCGCGGGCGAGGCGGTCGATGAGGATGTCGAGGTGCAGTTCGCCCATGCCGGAGAGTATGAGCTGGCCGGTCTCTTCGTCGGTGCGGACCTTGAAGGTCGGGTCTTCGAGCGCGAGCGTTTCGAGCGAGGAGTGGAGCTTGTCCTCGTCGGCCTTGGTTTTGGGCTCGATGGCGAGGAACACGACCGGCTCGG
>CAZAKP010000021.1:0-1891 GCA_964485845.1 uncultured bacterium
GAAACTGTAACCCATGCCCTGATAACAAACTGTAACCCATGTCCCGTTCGCGCCGTCCCCCAGGTGGGGGCGTCATTCGCGGCAAAGAGCGAATAGTGAATTGAGAATGCGGGACTTAGGACCGATTCTGGCCGCACGCCCAATGATACGAGTTTGTATCATCGCCGCTCAGCCCGGCAACATCACATGGAATTGACAAGCGCTCTTGACTAATGGGGCTCCGGGTCTAATATTCTCACTCGTGCACAAGCACACTGGAGGCGCGGTATGGCAGTAGGCGCAGCGGCCAAGGCAGATAAGAGCCAGGAGCGTTTCGAGAATGCGCTCCGGGATTTGTTCGTCGGCGCGGCGGTTGAGGGGCAGTCGGGCTTCATCAACCTGATGCGCATCAAGTCGCGCTACTACACCGATGGTGTGCTCCCCAAGGCGATGTTAGCACCATGCTGAATCGAACTTCGTTCAAGACCGACGAGAGCTTCCTTGAGAAACTGGCCCTTGGCGCTACGGGAGCGCGGGCGGTCCGGGACGACCTCCTCCGTCAGGGCCACGACCCGATAGAGCTTGAGCGTGGCTCGATGGACTACAAGATCTGGAAGACCATCAAGATCAAGCGAGTCCGCGTCCCCGACATCCTGTGCCTGCGCTGTGCCACTAGGATCGAGGCAAGAGCCAAGACCAAACTTGAAATCACCGCGTCGCACTCAAAGGCCGATTCAGCCCGCGGCTGGGACCAAGGGCTTTCTGACGGCGACATGCTGGCTCTTGCTCTGTGCAGCAAGAGCGGCCCGCGGCCGATTGACTGCGTGGCCTCGGGGTCGGTGCAGTATGTCTCGGTCAAGGCGTTGCGCCGCGCCTACGCTGACGGCAAGGTGGTCGAAGAGAAGCCCAAGGGCGCGGGAGAAGGATTTGAGCTCCGAGTAACCTGGCCGAGCGCAGTAGCCAGTGCCGATGGGAACGTCGTCGACGTGTCATCGTCACGGTTGCAGTACCGGCGAGCGAGCGACGGCCGAACCATCTCACTCAAACTGGCCCGCGGCTCAATCCCACTCAAGCCGCTGGTGAAGGTCGGTGATGATGTGCGGGCGAACCAGGTTATCGCCTCGGTCGTTCCAGTGTCAGCGTCCTTTGCCTGTCCGGCGGGTGCAAAAGCCGACACCTTCGCAAAGATGCTCGCGTCGTCCTCGGTTGCCGAGCGCTACGCCGCCGCAAAGGCACTCGGTCACTTCAAGGGCGACAAGACCGTCGCCATGCTCACCAAGCGCGTGAGCGACGACAAGGAACACATCTACGTTCGACTCGAAGCTGCGGCCAGTCTAGTCGTTCTGGGGCACGAGGCCGGGATGGACTTTATCCGCTCAGTCCTCCAGGGCGAGTACTTCGAACACCGGCTTGAGGCCGTCATCATCCTTGGCGAGATTAGAACCGAGCAGGCAAGAGCCCTGCTCGCCGATGTCCTGCTGGACGCCAAACAGCCGCCGGAAATCAGAGCTGGCGCGGCGTGGGCGCTCGGCGAGTTGGGCCAGGCGAAGAGCACGGACGCGCTGGTGCGGGCATTCACGGAAATTGCAGAACCAATCCGCGTCGAGGCCGCTCGGGCGCTACGCAAGATCATCGCCGGCACCAAGCTGCACGCGGCAGAGCTGCTGCCCGATAGCCATGAGGAGCAGAGGGCCGGAATCGCCTGGGCGCTAAGCAGGTCTGGTCGAGTTGACGTGGACGAACTCGTCGCCGCCCTTAAGAACGACGACACGCGCCGCTGGGTTGCCTACGTTCTCGGGACCCAGGATGAGAAAGCCTTCATCGGCAAAGTCGAGCAACTGCGCAAAGCCGACCCGGAAGTCTACTTCGCCGTGACGGTTCTCTGGCGGGTGATGTCCAGTTGGGTGTACAA
>CAZAKP010000021.1:1991-13139 GCA_964485845.1 uncultured bacterium
AAGTCTACTTCGCCGTGACGGTTCTCTGGCGGGTGATGTCCAGTTGGGTGTACAAACTTGAGGAGTACCCCTGATCCAGGGTCGTCTGCCACGAAGACACGAAAACGGAATGAAGCGGAGCCGGAGCGGACATCCACAGATTACACAGATTTCGCAGATTGGGCTCCGAACTCGTGGCTATCTGTGTTGTGTACGTGAATCTGCTGATAGTCTCCTGTCCGTTTCGTGTCGTTCGTGCTTTCGTGGCTCCAAATCTGTACCATCTGCGGGTGGTCTTCTGCGTCTGTTCGTTTCGTGTGTTTCGTGCTTTCGTGGCTCCAATGCCGGTTCCAGGGGTGTGCTGAATCCGTGAGTCAATTGCCTGAACCGCTCTACACCACCCAGTGGGGCAAAGCCTACGTTGGCGACTCCCTGGCTCGGCTTCCGGAACTCCCGGCGGAATCGGTTGACCTCATCGTAACCTCTCCGCCTTTCGCCCTGCAGAGAAAGAAGGAGTACGGCAACGAAGACCAGGACGTCTACGTTGACTGGCTGCTTCAGTTCGCGGAACCTATCAAGCGAGTCCTGAAAACCACCGGCAGCTTCGTGATTGACTTGGGCGGAGCCTATCTTGCTGGACGCCCAACTCGGTCGCTGCACAACTACCGTCTCCTGCTCCGATTCTGTGACGAACACGACTTTCGCCTCGCCGAGGAGTTCTTCTGGCACAACCCGGCCAAGCTCCCGTCACCCATTGAATGGGTCAACAAGCGCAAGCTGCGGGCCAAGGACTCGGTCGATACCATCTGGTGGCTGTCCAAGACCGACTACCCGAAAGCCGATGTCAGAAAGGTCCTCGCGCCCTATTCAGAACGCATGAAGCAACTGCTGGCCGACAGCGAGCGGTTCTACACACCCAAGAAACGTCCATCCGGGCATGACATCAGCAGCCGGTTCGGGGACAGCAACGGCGGCGCGATCCCGTCGAACCTCCTGCAGATTCCGAACACGGAAAGTAACTCTCCCTACCTGCGCCGTTGCGCTGCCGTGGGCATCAAAGGTCATCCTGCCCGTTTTCCCGAGAAGCTCCCGGCCTTCTTCATCCAGTTCCTGACCGACCCCGGCGACCTGGTCCTCGACATCTTCGCTGGCTCCAACACCACCGGCGCAGCGGCCGAGCATGCCGGCAGAAACTGGCTCGCCTTCGAGAAAGACCGGACGTACCTGGCAGCGTCTGCCTTCCGCTTCCTAGACACCGACGACCCCGACGAGCTTGCCGATGTCTGGCGCAGGACGACATCGCTGGATGAGACATTGGAGATACGTCCGCGACAAGCCGAGTTGCTGATGCGAGATGCGGTCAGGGATCCCGCTGCAGCGTACGTGGAACTGAAGACGCCACACCGAAGCTCCCGCAAGCCAGCTCGAGTTCGCAGAAGCGGATAGCGAAAGCCGACCTGTGACCGAGCGAACACCCGAGCTCCGCGACAGAGCCTGCTGCCTGCAACCTTGCGTCTGCAGTGCAGCTTGGGGACGATACAGCGGACCACTCAGATTGGAGTTCATTCTGGGAGAACTGAAGCTCGAATGTTCACACGGAGGGGTAACGTGCTTGAGAAGATAGTAACCATAGAGAATGTCGGAAAGCTGCTCGAGTGTTCAGTCAGGGCCTCCAGCACATGGGATGGCAAACTGGCCAAGACTACACTCATCTATGCTGACAATGGTGCAGGCAAGACGACTCTTGCCCAGGTCATAGCCTCGCTTGCCAATCAGGACCCGGCGCTGATAATAGGCCGCAAGACCCTTGGGACGGCGGAGAAGCCTCGAGTCGAACTCAAGACGTCCGGCGGGTACTGCAAGTTCGAAAACGGCGCGTGGCAGGGCCGGCTGGACACGGCGGAAATCTTCGACGCAGGTTTCATAATGCGCAACGTCCATGCGGGCGACCATGTAGCGGTGGAGCATAGGCAGAATCTCTGCGAGTTCAGTCTGGGAGAGACGGCAGTCGCGCTGTCCAAGAAGATCGACAAGACCGACGAGTCCATGCGGGAACTCGATACGCAGTTGAGGGCGAAGAGACAAGACATCCTGCCCCGCATTATCGAGAATATGGACTTCGAGCCGTTCCTCAAGCTGCGTCCTGATGACAAGGTGTTGCAGAAGATCGATACGAAGAAGGCAGCCGTCTCGCGCCTGGAGAAGTCAAGCTCCATTCTGGAGAAGAGACCACTGGCCGAAGCGCCTAAGCCTGGGTTTGACCGCTCGTTCCTAGCCGATATGTTGTCCGCTGGCTTTGACGAAGTATCTAAGGGAGCCGCCGACCTAGTCAAACGCCATATCTCCGAGTATCTGGACGAAGAGGGAGAGGGGTGGCTGGAGTACGGGTCCGAGAGACTGCGGGACAACAGGTGTCCTTACTGTGGTCAGGATGTCCGTGATTGTGAGCTGGCCCAAGCATACGCGCAGTACTTCAGCACAACCTATCGCGACTTCAAGACCCGACTTAGGAGTGCTGCTGAGAAGATGGAGGCTTGTCTAGCCTCTGACAGCATCTCCGCTGTGACCGAGGTGATTGCCTCCAACCAAGGTCTCTGGCAGTTTTGGAAGGATCACATCGATTCTGGCTTTGTCGACCCGGACCGAGAGATTCTGACATCTCGGTGGCGGGCCGCCAGCGCAGCAATACTGAGGGCCGTCGATGACAAGGTTCGCGAACCGCTGGCAACGCCGGCGCTCACAGGAGAGCTGGAGACCCAAGTCAAGGTCATCGAGGACGTCCTGCGCGAGGTCAACGACTACAATGCTCTAGTCCGTGACGCCAACGCCCTGATCTCTGCAAGAAAGGGAGAACTCTCCGGTGGTGACCTTGACGCCGAGCGTAGAGGTCTGGTTGAACTGCGGAACCAGGCGCGTAGGCATGAGGAACCAGTCGCGACACTTTGCCGTGAGTATCTAGCCCTCGTGAAGAAAAAGGAAGACCTTGCAGCCGAAAAGACCCGTGTCAAGGAAGAACTCGACAAGCACCTGAAGGAATTCGCGCGTGATTACCTGAAGGACCTGAATAGCGGTCTTGAGTCGTTGGGTGCTGACTTCACGCTGGGTCAGGCAGCGCGTGAATTGGTCAACTTCAAAGGACGCAAAGCGAACCTCGACTACAGCCTGATCATTCGGGGAGTTCGAGTCCCGTTGGGCACACAGGACTGCGCTAGCGACACAGCGTCATTTCGCAACACCCTTAGCGAAGGCGACAAGGGCACGCTGGCCTTTGCTTTCTTCCTGACCAAACTGGCGAGAAGCGCGAGCCTGCGCGATACGGTGGTAGTGTTCGACGACCCCATCAACAGCTTCGACACGAATCGCAAGAGCGCGACCGTCGGGCAGATCAGTAAACTCTCGGAGAGGGCCGCGCAGGTTCTGGTTCTGACTCACGACATGAGCTTCGCATCGTTGGTGCGCTCTGAGATCGAGGATGTTCTCTTCCTGCAGCTTCGGTACGAGGGTCCCGCAAATGTCGGAATCGCGGAGTGGAACGTTGACCGAGCCACGGCTGATAAGTACTACCGCACCTACCTCGCCTTACAGGACTACGTGGATCACGGTACAGGCGACCTCGACAGAGTGGCGTCCGACCTGCGGCTCCTTGTCGAGGGGAATCTGAGAATGCGATTCCCGGTAGAGTTCTTCGGTCAGAAGCTCTGGCTCGGCCGGATGGTCGAGGCCATCAGAAGCTCAAAGCCCAAAGATCGACCCTATTCCATGCATAATAGACTGGAGATCCTCGAAGAGCTCTTGCGCTACAGCAAGAAGTTCCATCACGACAATGGTAATGCGACGGGCGAAGTACCTGTGAACGCGGAATTGATTGAACACGTCAAGAAGGGTCTTCAACTATGTGGCAGTTAGCAGTTGCCATGGAGAGATCGCCGTTTTTCTCTCAGAGTGGAATTCATGATTGAGATCATTTCGGCAGTGGCAGGCCTCATTGCAGGCGGAGTGATTGCTTGGTTCTGGTCTCGTGCGAATACGCGGGCAGGAAATGCCGGGAGACTGGCAGAGGCCGATGCTAAGTCGCTGGCACTGGAGCAGACTCACTCCGCACAGGTTGAACAGACACGGAAAGCAGAGACACGACTCATCGAAATCCAGAGCGCCTTGACCAACGAGGTTCGACTGCGAGCCGCAGCAGAGGCCCGAGTCGAAGAAACGCGAAAGACACTTGAAGAAGAGAAGCGGTTGCTCCAGGAGGCGACCAATCGGCTGAAAGAGTCCTTCGACGCCCTTGCATCCGACGCACTGAAGAGCAACAACCAGGCTTTCTTGCAGCTAGCCAAGACCGCCATGGACAGTGTGCTCAAGGAAGCGCAAGGTGATCTTGGCAAGCGCCAGGAAGCCATCGACGGCCTCGTCAGACCGCTGAAGGAGTCTCTGAACACGTTCGATAATCGCATCCAGGAGCTGGAACGCTCGCGCCAGAGCGCATACGGCGGTATAAAGGAACAGCTCGAGTCTCTTCGCACAACGAACATAAACCTGCAGAAGGAGACGACAGCTCTCGTGGCGGCGCTCAAGAGGCCTCACGTCAAGGGACGCTGGGGCGAAATCACGCTGCACCGTGTCGTGGAGGTAGCGGGGATGTCGTGCTACTGCGATTTCGAAGAGCAAGTCTCGGTTGACACTGAAGAAGGCAGAAAGCGCCCAGACATGGTTGTTCACTTGCCTCAACGTAGGACGATCATAGTGGACGCCAAGGTTCCATTGAGTTCCTACATCGAGGCCTACGAAGCACAGACCGACGAGGAACGCACGAGCAAGCTGGCTGCGCACGCCCAGGCTGTGCGGACGCACCTGCGCGGCCTGAGCTCAAAGTCCTATTGGAGCCAGTTCAAGGACAGTCCGGATGTCGTAGTAATGTTTCTGCCCGGCGAGTCGTTCTTCAGTGCCGCACTGGATCAGGATCGTGAACTCATGGAGGACGGATTCAAGGCCAAGGTTGTTGTGGCGACGCCGGCCACTCTAATTGCCCTTCTGCGCTCGGTGGCGCTCAGTTGGCAGCAGCAGCAGGTAGCAGAGAACGCTCAGAAGATCTGGGACGCAGGCGCTGAGCTGCACGAACGGATTCTCAAGTTCACAGAGCATCTGGGCGGTATCAAGGCAGGCTTGGATAGGGCGTCGGCGTCGTACAATGCTGCTGTCGGCTCGTGGGACTCGCGAGTTCTGCCCAGTGCGCGCCGCCTGAAGGAACTGGGCGCTGCAGGTAGCAGTCCTGAACTCACCGCGCCGGAGCCAGCCGACAAGGCTCTGAGGTCGCCGCCAGACGCAGAAGCGAGCAATCGGTCATGACCGCACCGATAGGTCTCTCGATTCTTCAAGATTGGTCCCGCATCACCCGCGAGGTGCCTTGACTTGACACAAAAAACCCGATACAGGTTTCTCCCAATGAAGACTCTTACGGCATCCGACATCGGCTTCTACTACCTACCCAGCAAGTGTAGTCGTCGGTTCGATTGTAGAAGACGAGGGCTGCCGGAAGCCGAACCCGACCCCTACCAGGAAGTCCTCCGAGTACTCGGTAAGCGACATGAAGACCGACATAGACAGACGCTGGAGCCGCTACTGGATCTTTCATCGGGTCTGATACAGGATAGGATTCAGGCGACCCGAAATGCACTGCGCGAGGGTTACGCCAAGATATATCAGCCAGTCCTTACGGCCGATGCCCCTTTTGACTCTGATACCCAAATCACCGGCGTACCAGATTTCCTGCTTCGCGAAAAGGAGGGTTACGTTGTTCGCGACTGCAAGACGTCTCTGCGGATCAACGATAAGGACCACAAAGAGATTCTGGAGCAACTCGACCTGTACGGCTGGCTGGTGGAAGTCAATACGGGGCACTCGCCAACTCGGCTGGAAGTGCTTGCTGGCGACGGCACGATACACGCTCTTGAGTATGGCCACGGTCAGCGGGCTCACGATACACTCCTGAAGGCGCAGGAAGTGATTGACGGCGGCTTCACGGGGTACGAACCGGTCGGTTGGAGCAAGTGCCAAGGCTGCGCCTATAGACAGCACTGCTGGGACGACGCTGTGAAGGCATGCGATCCAGCCGTGGTCTGCGACGTTGATCAGGCTACCGCGATCGCTTTGCGAGAGCTGGGCGTCCAAGACTACCGAGAGCTGCCGAACCGGCTCACGCTCGATGCCTTAGCTAATCTACGCAAGCTGCGCGGCAAGCAGCTTGTCCGCATCGGCGACAAGGCTGCGGAATCCGCGCTCGCGCATGCGTCTGCACTGGCCTCAAACCAGGCCAAGCTGCTCAAACGGCCTGACATTCCAGCGAGCGACAACTGCGTGATGTTCGACCTTGAGGGACTGCCTCCGCAGTTGGACGACACCGAGAAGATCTATCTTTGGGGCATGCAGGTATGCGGCACGAATCCCAGTTCCGCCATACAGGCTGTTGCCGACTTTGGCGCTAACGGCGACAAGAACGGATGGAATCGATTCTTGGAGGGCGCCTCGACCGTTTTCCAGAACCACGGAGACCTACCTTTTGTGCACTGGTTCCACTACGAGAGGGACCACGTCAAGAAGTACATCGAGCGGTACGGCGACGCCGAAGGCATCGCAGCACGTGTCTTGGCCAACTTGTGCGATTTGCTGGTAGTCACGAAGGAGGCCGTCGTTCTGCCTACATACAGCTACAGTATCAAGCAGGTCGAGAAGCTGGCTGGGTTCAGAAGGACGCTGCCGGAATCTAACGGTGCTTGGTCGATGGCCGAGTACATCAAAGCCGTCGAGACCGAGGATGTAGACCTCAGGAATAAGACGATGGACAAGATAATGCTGTACAACCGCGAGGATTTGGAGGCAACTTGGGCGGTGCTGCAGTGGCTCGGGGGTATGCGTTGATCGGTTGCCACGCCCATTTGACGCGCGTCAGGGAATTCTAGGCTTCGGCCGTGACAGACAACGTGTCCGCCGACCACTTGGCGCAAAGAAGCACGCTGGCACTGCTGGCCGCGCGCGAATACCTGCTGTCGCTTCCCGGAGTCACCGAAGGAATGTTGGACCGACATCTGAACGACTGGCGCGGGCGCGAACTCAAGTCTCTTCGTGCAGCTCTGGAGAACATTCTCAAATCGAGCTCGAACAGACAAGGGATGCCAAACGCGATAGGCGAGGTCAGTAGCTTGTCCAGGGCTTTGTGCCACTTCGAGCCCCGTGCGCTGGTTGAGGAGTTCGGGGGCCGATGGGAGAATGTGTTCGACAGCATCAGGGCACTAGGTCTCAAGCGTGGTCGGATGGTCAAGTCCAATTCGCACAACTACTGGGTGCAGTTCAGCCAGACTGTCGTCGATGCTGCTGCGTTCTTGGCTCCGTTCAATGGGATTGATGAGTTCACTAGGCTCGTTGACCAGTTCAGCGTCAACGAGCATACCCTCGCCGCGCTGCCCCTACTACTCTGGGAGGAAATCCACGGACTTGGGTTCGCACTAGCCTGTGACTTCCTGAAGGAGAACGGCTACCCTCATTATCCCAAGCCGGACGTGCATGTGAAAGCCGTCTTTCACGGGCTTGGGCTATCGGAGAGCACAGATTACTACGTCGTGTACAAGGCGGTAATCAGGTTTGCGAAGAGCGTTGGAGAACTGCCCTATGTGATAGACAAGATCTTCTGGCTGGTGGGAAGTGGCAAGTTCTATCTGGACAATCACTCGGTGCGGACTGACCGCGAGCAGTTCATCCGAGACACTTCGGCCAAACTCAAGGATTCACAAAGCTAGCAGGGCAGGCTGCGCGGATTCCGCGCGGCCACTTTGCACGCCCGACCGCGGGTTCTATAACCCTGCTCGCGGTCATCGAACATCTGAAGAATGAGGCGAGAGCCGGCAGGGATCGTTCATCGTTGGGTCGTTCATCGTTCTTCGTTTGGCCGACCTGTATGCTGTGTGGTAAAGAGTGAACATGGATTCCGCCTTCACTATTCTGAATTCACTATTCACTATTGCCGGTCGAAGCTGGACGGCTACCGACACCCGCAGAGGGCGTCACGGCCACGGTGCAGGCGTTCTGCTACAACCGCGACGCGGCCAAGGCGAGCGAACTCCACCGCCGCTTCTGGGTCGGAACGATCCCCGAGTTGCTCCAGAAGGTCGGCGTGTAGCAACGCACGCCAACCACAAGCTTCAAGCCGCAAGCCCACAGCTAGCACAAGCACAGGTAAGCTGACGGCTCACGGCGCGGTTGCGCCTGGGTGCCCGGCTACCAGGCGGTCGCCACGTCGGCAGTGGCGCTGCGGGGTTCGAGCGAGAGCGCGCCTTTGGCGCAGGCGCTGCGGCAGATGCCGCAACCCCAGCACTTCAATCGGTCCACGGTGACGCCGGCCCGGCGCGGCGCGACTCTGATTGCGCCGAACGGGCAGCGCTTGACGCAGCGGCGGCAACCGGTACAGAGCTCTCGGTCGTGGCGGATGACGTCTTCGCCTTTCCACATGATGCGGATGCCGCCGCGGAGTTGTATCTTCATGGCCATGCATCCGGAGGGCAGGTCGCAGTTGCAGAGGCCCGCGATAAAGGGCGTGATGAACGTCCATGCCGTGTGGCAGAGCCCGCGCTCTTCAGCGCCCCGCAGATACGCCATCGCCTCATCTTTGGTGAGCCGCTCGAATCCCTGAGATGCCGGGCCGCCCTGGTAGTCGCGGAAGCCTTCGGCGAGCAGCTTGTCATGGCTGTTCACGGTCATGACGATGCAGCAGGATTCGGCGTTTGAGTGCGGTTTCATCGCGCCGCGGCAGACGCATGGCAGTCGGGTGATGTTCGTGGCGATGTCGAAGATGCGCGCGCATTCCTCAATCGGAACCGGCTGGCCGAAGTGGTGCCTCCGGGCCGCGGCTTCGGGCCGACGGGTGAACCGCTTTCGGGCCGGCCGCGGGACGAAGCGCAGCGCTGCCAGCCCGGCGTTGGTCGTGCGGCGGTTGCCCTCGAAGTTGCGGATGAAGTCAACGATGAACCCGCGCCGGCGCAAGTCCGACTCGAGGTCCAGCGCGTAGTTGGCGGCGTTGGCGTACCAGCGCTTGCCTTCGCCGTGCTTGACGCAGAAGTTACACATAGAGTTGCGGTTACCTTATTCTAGCCCCGCGGAGGGGTGCGGTCAAAACCGGGTGCGAGACCTGGCGAAATCGCGGCGACGGGGCGATTTCCTTAACGGGTAGACAGGTGTAGACAACGGGGACTGTCCTGCGGCGCTCGTTACTACGGTGCCTCGGGCACGTCGGACGCAGCCGCTCGGAGGGACTGTCCCCGTTTTCTGCCAGGCGGGGACAGTGTGCGGACGAGGCGAGGACGGCCTTTGCTAGCGGCGTTTCTTTGCCGATTCCGCCTCGCTCTTGCCCACGGACAGGCTGGCATTGGCGTACACACGGCGGTTGGCGTGGTCACGTTCAAAGTAGTTGAGCGAGAAGAAGAACACACTGATGAGGATTGTCCTGACAACTTGGACTGCCGGGTTCTCTTCGCCTGAGTAGGCGGTGACGAACCGCCACCAGCGGCTGAGGATGCTGGGTATCGAGAAGAATAGCCGGTTGATGCGTTTGTAGGCGCGGAACACGTCTGCGGCCGTGACGCTACGCGGCTGGAAGCAGAGGTGGTCACCATCGTAGTTGGCGAGATTCGTATCGGTCAGCCGGTTTTCGTCTACGACGCGCTTGTGCAGGGTCGTGCCCGGGATCGGTATCGCAATCGACATCAGTATGGAACTGGGGCTGACTTTGGCGAGGTTGTCCGGCAGGTCCTCGTAGTACTGCGGCGTGTCTTCGTCGATTGCGAGCATCATCCCCGTGAAGGTCAGGATGCGGCGCTGGCGGAGCATGCGGAAGAGCTGCTGGTACTCGTCGACGTGGTTGTGGCGCTTGTGGATGGCGGCGAGGCTCGGTTCGTTGAGCGATTCGAGTCCGATGAACGCCATGCCGCAGTTGGCTTTGACCAGCAGATCCACGTACTCCTTGTCGTGGAGGCAGTCGAAGCTGAACTGGATTCCGATGGCCCACATCTTGAGCCTGGCGATTTCGCGCAGGACTTCCTTGGCGTGTTCGATGTCGCCGCCGAAGTTGTTGTCCATGAGCATCGCCAGCTTGCGCTTGGGGTAGGGCAAGGTCTTGATCGCGGTGAGGTCGCGGATGACGTCTTTGACCGGCCGGACCCGGTAGGGTTTGTTCTCGACCGTGAGCTGACAGAAGCTGCAGCGGTGAATGCAGCCGCGTGAAGTCTCGGTTACCATCACGACCGGGAAGACCGGCTCGACCAGGTCATAGCGCGGCGGCGGGATGTTGTCGAGCGGCGGCGCGAACGGCGCCCGGTAGACCTGTCGGTGCCGGCCGTTCACAAGGTCTTCGACAACCTGGGGCCAGACCTGCTCGGCCTCACCGACCACGGTCACGTCGAAGTGGGGGATGACCGCGTCCGGGAATGTCGAGGCATACTTGCCGCCGGCAATCACGATTTTACCCCGCTCGTGGAACTTGCGCGCCACCTCGAACGCATGGGGCGAGCAGTAGTCCATGAAGCTGAGGGCGACGAAGTCGGCGTCGGTGTTGTAGTTGATGGGCCGCACCATCTCGTGGTGGAGTTCGACGTCGACAATCGGCGGGGTCAGTCCGGCGACGAGTGCCCCGGCCAGCGGCGGCGCGGGCGAGCGGGCGTAGTACGGATACTCCTCGCCCAGGTTCTGAAAGAGCACGATTATCAGCAGCTTCGGTTTGCTCACTCACTCCTCCCCGGCTCGCAACTCATCGGCGAGCCGATTCATGTAAAGTTCGACGATGCCCGGCGCCAGCGCCCGGACGAGGACAAGCGCGCGTCCCCGGGTCGAGGCTACGAAGTCCCGTTTCCCGCGTTCGACCGCGCGGACGATAGCTGTCGCTACCTTGGCGGCCGGCGCGTACGGGCCGCGCGGCCGGACCGCACCGCCGACTTTCTTTTCGGCGGTGAAGATGTTGGTTACCGTGTAGTCGACATAGGCGGCGGCGACCGTTATGCCGGTGCCGTGCAACTCCGCGCGCAGTGACTGGGTCAGGGCTGCGAGCGCGGCCTTGCCGGCCGAATAGGCGGCGAGATAGGGAACGCCGTACAGAGCGGCAAGCGACCCGATGTTCACGATATGGCCCGCTCC
>CAZAKP010000021.1:13239-26753 GCA_964485845.1 uncultured bacterium
AGGGAACGCCGTACAGAGCGGCAAGCGACCCGATGTTCACGATATGGCCCGCTCCCTGCTGCCGCAGCACGGGCAGGACCTCGAGGATGCAGTTGACTGCTCCGAAAAAGTCCACGGCCAGCACGGCACGGACGTCGTCAGCGCCGGTACGCTCAAGCGGGCCGTAGACACAGGTGCCGGCGTTGTTGAACAGGACGTCTATCCCGCCGAGATGGGCCCGGCACTCGGCGATCAGTCGATGAACAGCCGGATGGTCAGACACGTCACACGGCAGGGCAAGAGGACGCGGGCCGTCCGGATGGCGAGCGGCGATCTCGTCGGCTGCTCGAACGAGGCGGTCAGGGTCACGTGCCGCAAGACAGAGGATTCCACCGCGTTCGGCCACCGCATCGGCGAGGGCCCGGCCGATGCCGGAAGAGGCCCCGGTTATGAGCACGCGCCGGCCGGCGAAGTTCATTCCAGTCCCAATCTGACGCCGAGTTGCAGGAACTCAGATTGGAAGCGCTTCAGGTCACCGCCGACTTCGAAGAGCAGGTTGCGAAACGGCGCGAGGTCAATGTCGACCGCCCGGCCGGATGCGAAGACCAGCGTGGTCACCGGTTTCTCCTGCACCGTGCCGAGCCGGAGGAATTGCTTCCCCTGTGCCGCCGCCGCGGCCAGGAACTCATGCTCCCGGTCCGGCGCGACGGTTGCCACCAGCTCGAACTCGCCATGCGGAGCGGCTGCGAACGCCCAGCCCGGCACGCCGGCCCTGCGGCCGAGCTCGAGTGCAGGCGCGCAGAGCAGCCTCTGCCAGTCACACTCGATTCGGAACCCGACGTTGTTGAGGCGCAGCAATTGGTCGAGTGTGGCGAACAGGCCGTCGCTCGTATCCATGCAGCCGGTGGCGTATTCGCGCACCAGCCTGCCTTCGGCGATGCGCGGAGCGGGTCGGTACAGGTTCTCGGGAAACGCTGCGTCAGGCAGACCGGACAGCCGGGCGAGGCCGAGAGCATTGCCGGCACCGAGCCGCCCCGAGGCGTAGACGACGTCGCGCGGCCGGCAGCCGCGGCGAGTGATGACTCGCCGTTTCGGAACCAGGCCGAACGCGCAGCCGGTGAGGATGGTCCGGTCCCCGAAGTTGGTATCGCCGCCGAGTATCGCCGTGTTGCCGGCGCGGCACGCTGCTTCCATACCTTGCGCCACACCGGCGTGGAACTCGGCCGGTTTGGAACCGTCGAGCGTCACCGCGACCACGAGGCCGAGCGGGTCGGCGCCGACGGCCGAGAGGTCGCTCAGCGAGGCGATTATCGAAACCCAGCCGGCCGTGAACGGATCGCGATAGATGCCTTCGGCGATCTCCTCGGCAACCGCGTCGATGGTCACGGCCAGGAAACTGTCCGGGGAGCCCGGCAGTGCGACCAGTTCCGCGTCCGACTCGTGAGCTGCGTTGACACGGTTTGCAGGCCTGGTGAATGCGCGCACCCATTGGTCGATCACGCGGTTCTCGACAATCTCGTCCATCTTCATAGGCACACCTTTATTCCCTTCGGTACCAGCGTGAAAAGCACGCGGTCGGTTCTGATCACCTCGCCGTCGAACTCGACGGCAAAATCGCGCGGACCAGATACTTCCACGCGCGTCGCGTAGCCGGCACGCGTGCCGGGACGACCGCTGAACCTCCCGCGCGACACCGCCGCGAAGGTGCCGATGCGGCCGAAGACCGAGAGACCGTAGGCGACGTTGACCCCGAGGCGGCCATCATCGGGCGCTATCGGCGTGTCGTAGCAGAGCGACCCCGCGAAGTTGGGCCGCTTGATGACTCCCATGTTGCTCACTTCGAATTCTGAGTCGTCCGCGTCATCGACCTTGATTCGGAGCGGGATATTGCGAAACCACAGCAGCGTCCTGAGGGCCGCGGCGTTTACTGCCGCGTCAACCGATGCCCACTGGAGCGCGCGGATGAAACCCGACCGCGAGTTGAAGTAGTCGTTTGCCTCGGCCGTGACACCGATGCTCGCATTGAGCAGGCAGTAGCGCACACCGGACGGCAACTCGATCCGGATTACGTCGACCGGGCGGACACGGTCGGGGCTGACACGCAACGAGCAGCCGCCCGCGTAGTCGCCTTTGCGGAACGGCTTGTGGAAGTCGTTGCTCGACCCGAGCCCGACAGCACCGAGCGTGATCTCGCCGGCGCGCCCGAGCTCGAGGAGGGCATTGAGAATCACGTTGACCGTGCCGTCGCCACCGGCGGCGATAAGGAACCGGGCACCGCTATCGAGGCCGCGTGCGACTACCTCTTTCACGATGTCACGGCGACCGAACTCGACCAGGTCGAAGTCGCCGATGCGCCCGCGCAGGCCCGTGCCTGCTTTGTCCCAGCGCCGGCGGCCGGTGCCGTAGTTGCAGCCCGGGTTGAGCAGGACCAGAGGCCGGGCCATGGTCCTACACCTGTGCCTGCTCCGGCCGCAGCTTGAGGACCAACTCGAACCCGAGATAAAACAGCACCGCGGGCAGGACCCAGCCCGGCTTCATCGTCAGCACCAGAGCGAGGCAGTAGAGCACGAACGCGCGCACGACGTTGGCGATCGGGCCGTGCGACCGGGCTTCGTCGCGGATGCCGTGGATGGCGATCTGCGCCCACAGGTTGACGACAAGACCGGCGCAGAACACAACCGCGCCCAGCCAGTTGAACCGGCCGCTGAGCCAGATACTCAGGCCCGAGCCGGCCGCAGCGCCCAGCGCGACCAGGTCGCTGTACACCGCGTTGGCCAGCCAGCCAAACCGGACCGGGAACGTGTTGTACCCGGTCTGGCGGTCGGCCGAGATGTCCTTGAAGTAGCCCATCACCACGAAGTTCGCGTAGCCGAAGAAGATCGCCGCGACTGCGGCTAGGAACGCCCCGGTCTCGGGCCGGCTGCGGCTGAACAGGCTGAAAAGTCCGACTCCGGGGTCGGCCAGGCGGCCGATCATCGGTAGGAGCGCGACTATCCAGGAGTTCCACGGCGGCCCGCCCCACCAGGTTCGCTTGAGCGGCGTGTAGGTCAGGAGGCCGACCACGGTCAGCGCCGCCAGTATCAGCGCCCAACGATTAAGGAATCCCATTATGAGCACGCCGAGAATCAGGCCGACCAGGCTGGTGGCCATCACGGCCCGTCGTGAGATATCGCCACGAACCATCGGCCGGTAAGGCGACGATATCGAGTCGGTGTCGGTCTGGAAGCAGTCGGTCAGCGCCTGGCCGAGGCCGTAGGAGAAAAAGAGCGGGAGGAAGGCAAGCAGTACCCGCCAGGTCGCCGGCGCCGGTATGAACGCCAGTCCGACCGCGCCGGCGGCGCCCGACACGAAGAGCAGGTAGGGTCGCATCGTGACCAGGTAACCGCGCCAGAATCTCCCGGTCAGCACACCGGCGGCTCTGTCCGCCATGTCGTTGCGTCCTTCTCCGGGTCAGATAATGCCGACCGCGTGGCCGACTTTCAAGAACTTGTCGAGCGCCTGCTCGAGCTGGCCGGAAGTGAAGGTCGCCATCAGGCTTACCCGAATGAGCGAACCATCCTTCGGGACCGCCGGCGGCACGACCGGGTTGACTATGACTCCTTCGTCCTGCAGCCCGCCCGTCATCTTGAACGTTCGCTCGTCGTCGCCGATGAGAACGGGGATTATCGGCGTTATGGTCTCTTCCAGCCGGAATCCGGCCCGCCTCAGCCCGTCCTTGAAGAACCGGCTGTGACTACGGAGTTGCTCGAGCAGCTGCGGCTCCTGCTCCATCACATCGAGGCAGGCAAGTACGGTCGCCGCTACCGAAGGCGGCGGGCTGGCCGTGAACATGAATGGCCGGGCCGCGAACTTCATGTACATCGCCGCGTCCCGCGTGGAGCCGGTGAAACCGCCGTAAGAAGCGAATGTCTTGCTGAATGTGCCCGCGACGAACTCGACTTTTCCCTCAAGGCCGAAGTGTTCGGCCGTGCCGTGGCCATGTTCACCCAGCACCCCGGTACCGTGCGCGTCGTCGACCATCACCGCCGCGTCGTACTTGTCAGCCAGCGCCCGGATGCGCGGCAGGTCAGCCACGGTTCCCTTCATGCTGAACACGCCGTCGGTGACGATGAGCCGGTTCTTCGCGCCGGTCGCCTTCACCAGTTCCTCCTCCAGGCTGGCCATGTCGTTGTGACGGTAGATCCGCACGTCGGCGCGTGACAGCCGGCAACCGTCCACTATCGAGGCATGGTTCAGTTCGTCGCTCAGTACGACGTCGCCCTTCTCGGTCATCGCGGCGACAGTGCCCATCATCGCCATGAACCCGGCGCTGAACAGAATGGCGTCCTCGGTGCCTTTGAATCGGGCCAGCCGGCGCTCGAGAATGGAGTGAAGGGGGCAGGTCCCGGTCAGCACGCGCGAACTGCACGCGCCGGTCCCGTAC
Source organism: uncultured bacterium (assembly GCA_964485845.1). Classification (GTDB taxonomy): domain Bacteria; phylum Hydrothermota; class Tepidihabitantia; order Tepidihabitantales; family Tepidihabitantaceae; genus UBA2258. Next base: position 17,642 of record CAZAKP010000021.1, read on the forward strand.
TTCCGCATGGCCTCGGTTGCCGCCGAGATGACCTTGGGATGGTTGGCCAGCCCGAGGTAGTTGTTGGCCCCCAGCATCAACAACTCCCTACCGGCCATTCTGACGACGGGCGTTGCCGTCGGTTCGAACTCCCGCAGATAGAAGAACTCGTTGCGGGCCCGTGTGTAATTGACCCGCTCGGTTACGTTTGCGCACTTGTCGAACAACCCCACTGCCGCCTCCTTTGGCCGCATCGCAACGGCCCGGACATTGCTGCTGGTCGCGGATCCCGTCCTCGCGGCGCAACGTACGTACGCGGGGGATGCCTCGCGACCCGGCGCTGCGTCGTGTCTACGAACATGCTAGGCGAGCGCGGGCCGGTGTCAAGTCGGCGCGGGCACGGGTCCGTCCTGATGCGATGGCGGGCGATGAAGAGCAGGTCGGGCCGGAGTCACGAGCACGCAGAGCCATCAGATTGGGGGATGCGATAACCACGGATGGACACGGATGAACGCAGATGGAGAAGAGCCCTGAATGTCCCAGATTAAGAGCGAGGAGTTCAGAATACAAACTCTGCCGACACGCCGGGGTGGGATGGCGAGGTTTGACGGTGGGCGTTTTGAGGCTAGAATTAGGGTAGTGAAAGAGAAGCTGCCGGAGATCGGTAAGATTTCCCAGCAGGTCTTTGAAGAGCTGATCTACCCTCGGCTCGGCGCGAAAAGCCGGAACGTGCTCGTCGGCCCGATGCACGGCGTGGACACCGGTATCGTTCGCGTCGGTAACCGGGCCCTGGCCCTGACCACCGACCCGGTATTCATCGTGCCGGAGTACGGGTGGAAGCGGGCCGCGTGGTTCGCCATTCACATCCTGCTGTCGGATGTCGTTACGAGCGGGCTTTCGCCCCGCTACCTAGCCATCGATTTCAATCTGCCGATGGACATCACCGAGGAGCAGCTCGAAATTGTCTGGAAGACGATTCACCGTGAGTGCCGGAAGTACGGGGTCACAGTGGTCACGGGCCACACCGCGCGGTACGGCAACTGCGGCTACCCGATGGTCGGCGGCGCCACGGTTATCGCCGAGGGCGGGCTCTCCGACTACGTCGCGCCGAGCTTCGTGCGACCCGGTGATTCAATCATTGTCACCAAGGGCCCGGCAATCGAGGCGTCCGGCATCTTTGCCGCGATGTTTCCGGACCGACTGGAGAAGAAGTTCGGAGCGGATTTCGCGCGCAGGGCCGAGAAGATTTTCTGGAAGATGTCGGTAGTTGAGGACGCACTGGTCGCGGTGAGCGTCGGCGTGCGCGAGAAGGGCGTGAGTTCGATGCACGACGCGACCGAGTGCGGGCTCTGGGGCGGGGTGTACGAGATGGCCCAGGCCGGCGGATTCGGCGTGCGGGTCGTCAAAGAGGCAATACCGGTGATGGAAGGCGTCAGAGAGATATGCGACCTGTACGGCATCGACCCTTACAAGTCCATCAGCGAAGGGACGCTGATCCTGACCTGTCGGCCCAAGAAGACCGCGGCCGTGCTTACCGCACTCCGGCGTCGGTACATCCGATGCGCCGCCGTCGGCGAGGTAACGCGCCGGGGTATGGTGCTGGTCGAGGACGGCCGGGAGACGAAGCTCGTGCACCCGGTGGTCGATCCGTTCTGGTCAGCGTACTTCGGCGCACTCAAGACGAAACGATGAGTGATCCACGATGAACAAGGAACGCGAGCTGGCGGACGCCGTGTCGTTGCTTGAGGGGTGCCGCGAGTTCAGTCGGCTTGTGCCCGAGGTGCGGGTGAACATCGTGTACGCGCCCGACGGAACCGAGCAACCGGACCAGGTCCTCGGAGTGGACGGCCGTATCACCGTCGTCGCTGGGATGCCAAAGGCGTCCGGGCCGATCCGCACGGGAGTCTCCGACCACATGGCACGGCTCGTGACCGAGGCGCGCCGTCACGACCCGTCCATCCGGGCCGGGCTCAATTTCCGCTGGAACGAGGCAATATCGAAGTACGTGCAGGGCTATTGCTCGGCGAAGGGCCTCGCGTTCGGCTGGATTGACCGGTCTGCCGAACCTGGGAATCTGATTGGCCGGGACAAGGGTTCGATTCCATGGAAAGTGGAGCAGTTGGTCGCGACCTGCGGCATAGTGCCGCCGGTCTTTTACGAGTCACGGGGCTGGGGCAAGGAACCGCTTTTTTTCCTCGTCGGTCCGGACCCGGCCGGAGTCGCCAAGAGGGCAATCGAAATCGCGAAGGGGCTTGAACTATGAGCAAAGTTGGTCCTCGGAAACTGGCCGCAGTCTGCTATGACCACATCGGCGGCGCGCTCGGCGAGAGTCTGTATGACGCCCTGGTGCGCAAGGCCTGGATCAGCTCCAACAGCGGCGAGCTGCTGGTGACCCCGAAGGGCCGCCGCGAGCTGATCTCACTCGGCGTTCCGGTTGAGGAACTGGATGCAGCCGGGCGCAAACAGGTCAATGCCTGTGTGGAGCGCCATGCCGGTATGTTCTACGCGCATATCGGCTCGCATCTTGGTTCGCTCCTGGCCGCGGCCCTGGTCGAACAGGGCTGGCTGGAACGATCAGGCCGCGAGTTCCACATCACGTCCACCGGCCGACGCGGCCTGCGCAAGCTCGGAGTGAAGTTCTCGAGCTAGCCACCGCAGCTCAAACCTACAAGTGAGCGGCCGCGCCGAAGGGCGCGGCCTGCGTTCATCGGCCCTGAACCTGCCGTTGCGCAGGCACGAACCTTGCACTCTGAGTGTTGATGGCCTCGACATCAAGAGAACAGCCATGAAGATCTCTCTGCCGGTCCAGGTTAAGAACCTGGCCTTGGTGGCAATGGCGGCAGGGGTAGTCACCGCAAGCCCTGAGTTCACCCTGGAGGCAGCCGGCGAGTTCACGCCCATCCGGCTGTCGGACATTCTCTCGGGTAGCGGTGAGCCCGGCCTGGGTCACCCGCCGATCGCACGGACGTAGCGGAGTACGCGTCCCGACCCAGCCGAGCGACGCCGGCAGCGAGGCGAGAAGATTCCCGGAAGGAGCAATCATGAATAGGAGCAAGTCCGCGTCAGTAGTGAGTCTGGTTCTCATCGCGCTGGCAGGCCTGATTAACGCTGTGCCGGCGGCATCGCCTGAGGGCGAGTTCACTTTTGTCCAGTTGTCCGACATCCACTGGGGCTTCAGTGGCCCGACCGTGAATCCCGATGCGCGCGGCACTCTGGCCAAGACCATCGCCCTCATCAACGGCCTCAACCCCCAGCCGGATTTCATCGTCTGCACCGGCGACCTGACGCATACAACCGACGACCGCGCGGAGCGGAGGCGCCGCATGGTTGAGCTGCGCGAGCAGTTGAAGGCCCTGAAGGTGAAGGATATCCGGTTCCTGCCCGGGGAGCATGACGCTGCGCTTGATACGGGGGCGACATACCGGGAGGTTTTCGGCCCGACGCACTATGCATTCGACCACCAAGGGGTCCACTTCATCGTGCTGGACAATGTCTCGAGCCCGCTCTCGAGTGTTGATTCCGCCCAATTGCGGTGGCTGGTCGATGACCTGAGCAGGCTGGACAAGGCAAAAGCCCGCGTGGTTGTGCTGACTCACCGTCCGCTCTTCGACCTCTACCCGGATTGGGATTGGTGGACGCAGAACGGTGCCAAAGTAACCGCAGCTCTGGCTCCCTTCAAGAACGTGCCGGTCTTCTACGGCCACATCCACCAGAACAACGACCACGCGGCGGGGACCGTGACGGAGCACGCGGCGCGCGGCCTGATGTATCCGCTGCCGGCGCCGGGTTCGCTACCGAAGAAAGCGCCGATGCCGTGGGATTCGACCCAACCGTACCGCGGCCTGGGTTTCAGACAGGTGAAGGTGTCGCCCACCGGATACGTGCTTGCCGAGTACGCGGCAACCGAGTTGACGCCGGTCGTGAGTGTGACGGCGAAGAAGTTTGAATTCACGCCGAGCCAGATAACGCTCAAAGCCGGCGCGCCGGCGATTGTCGAGCTGACCTCAATGGACCGCCAGCACGGGTTCAATTGCCCGGGGCTGGGCGTTCGTACCGACGTGAATCCTGGTTTGATTTCGCGCGTACGGCTGACCCCGAAGAAGCCGGGCACCTATCCGTTCCATTGCGACATCTTCTGCGGTGAAGGGCATGGTGACATGGTCGGGAATATCATTGTGAAGTAGCCAGCCATTTGAGAAGTGTAACAGCAGAGGTTACTCGGACTGATGAGTTGCGTCGCGTGATACAGTTCTGACTCGTGCGAACCGACCGCTGGTGGCAGCATACAACCGGGCCGCGCTTGACCCGCAACCCGATTTCTGGCGCTATCCGAGTAGTGTCTACCGGCCTTCGGGCCGGAGTGCATTCTGCCCTTTCCGGTTCCGCCTGGCCGGCCCGGGGCCTTGACCCGGAGGAGTCACCCGGTCACCTCTCGGCTCGATCCGCCGGGTTTCCACCATCAGCATCACCGTCTTCTTCGGAGCCCGCGGTCGATGCATGACCTTTCTGGGGATTACCACTCCCTGGCCCGGACCGAGTTCGATTGTCCGGGTCTTGAGGTCGATCAGCAACCGGCCCCGGAGCACGAAGAAGAATTCATCATCGCGTTCATGCTTGTGCCAATGGAACTCGCCCTTCACTATGCCCAGTCTGACGACACTGTCATTCACCTGCACCAGGGTCTGGTTGAACCATCGCTCCCTTGTCGCCGCGACGAGGGCTGGGACGTCCACGACCTTCAGGTGACTGTACCTGACGTCCGTGTTGATGCTGTATTTCCTACGCCCGCTAGGGGCGCTTTCGGGCTGCTTTTGGTAACTGCTGCATCTGACCATCATGCTCCTTTGTGCCGTTGAGTCTCCGCCGTCGGCTGCCGGATGTCAAGCGTTGTCAAAAGGCTTGACCCGGTGTCCGAAGATGTAATAATCACTGGTATGATTCGGAGCAGGGTTTTGCAACTGGCCATCCTTGGCTTCGCGTTCGGAAGTCTTGTCGGCTGCAAGAAGCCCTGGCCATTCCTCGATAACAGGTACTCGAAGATACCAGCCGATGCAGTGAAGGGTACGCCCGCAACCGATCCGTTTCCGCCGTTCACAGTTTCCTCCGAGTGGGAAGCCCCGGCGCCCATGCCGGGTCCGGTGAATACCGCGGGCGGCGAGGATTCACCATTCATCACCGCGGACGGGCAGGAGTTCTACTTCTTCTTCACGCCCGACGTGCGGGTGCCGGTCAATACGCAGTTGCTCGACAGCGTGACCGGTATCTGGTCGTGCCGGCTCGTGGCCGGGAACTGGACCGAACCGGAGCGCGTGATTCTGAATGACGACATCGCGATGGATGGTTGTGAAGACGTCTTCGGTGATACCATGTGGTTTGCATCGGCCCGCACCGGCAACTACGGAGAGCTGGATTGGTACGTCGCGACGCGACGGAATGGCGAGTGGGCTGACTGGCACAACGCCGGCCGGCAGGTGAACGAGGCGCTGAAGTTTGGCGAGCTCCACCTCAGCTCTGACCACCGGACTATGTACTATGGCAAGGCCGGTCAGTATGGCGGGCTCGACCTTTTCAAATCGGAACGGACCGGCTCGGACTGGGGAGCGCCGCAGAACCTCGGGCCGAACGTTAACGGTCCCAAAGATGAGAGCCGGCCGTTTCTCTCCTCGGACATGAAGGAGCTTTACTTCACCGGCTGGAACGACACCGTCATCGGGCCATGCATCTACCGATGCAAACTGGACAGCACGGGTAACTGGAGTCCGGCCGAGTTGGTAGTCGCCCGCTTTGCCGGTGAGCCGACGCTCGATGACGCGGGGAACCTCTACTTTGTGCACCACTACTTCAAGCCTGAGCAGCCCAGCGTGATGCTGGAGGCAGATATCTACGTCTGCCGAAGGAAATGACCGAGTCCTAATTGCCGATGGCCAACGGAAAGGATATTGAGATGGAGTGCAGGACGATAATGGCGGTGACCCTCAGTAAGCGGATTGCGGAGGCGGTGAAGGTCCAGGAAACACTCACCCGGCACGGGTGCATCATCAGGATGCGGCTCGGTCTTCACGAAACGGGCGACGTCTGCGCTGACGACGGCCTGGTGCTTCTTCACCTCTGCGGCACAGCCAAAGAGGTGGCCGCCCTGAAGACCGACTTGAACAAGATCAAGGGCGTGAAGGCCAAGACGATGACGATATAGTTGTTTACCGGGCAACACCCAAAGCGCCAAGAGGGAGAAGGACAGATGGTGGAGGACGGGAGACAACGATGAATGTGATTGATGCTATTAACACGCGGAGGGCATACCGGTCGCTCGCACCGACGCCGATTACCGAAGAACTGGTGCGGGAGCTCGCTCGCTGCGCGCAGCTCGCGCCGACCTGCTTCAACAACCAGCCGGCGCGGTTCGTGTTCGTGTGGGAGCCGGCCATGCTCGAAAAGATGAAACCGGTATTCAGCAAGGGCAATGCCTGGTGTCATGCCGATTCGCTCGCCGTGGCGGTCTTCACCGAGAAAGAGGCGGACTGCGTCTTTAAGGACCGGGAATACTACCTGTTTGACACCGGCATGCAGACCGCATTCCTCATTTTGCGCGCGACCGAACTGGGCCTGGTAGCGCATCCGATAGCTGGCTACGACCCGGAAGCCGTCAGACGGGTACTCAAGATACCTGAGAAGATGACCGTGATTACGCTGGTGAACATCGGCAGGCACGCCGAGACCATCAATCCGGTGTTGTCGCCGCAGCAAGTCGAGTGGGAGAAGACCCGGCCCGAGCGCCTGCCGCTCGAACAGGTCGCCTTCTTCAACTGCTACCCGGCACCGGTGCCGGGGGAGGACGGGGCATGATTCAACTGCGTAAGCTGCACCTGCTCATCGGGTTCATCCTTGTTCCCTTTCTGTTCATACAGGCAGTAACCGGCTTCGTCCAGGTGCTTGGAATGTTCCCGCACTTGGTCGTGATCTTGCACAGTTGGAGGGTGATCTTCCGGTACTTCGGCCTGGCCGTGGCCACCGGTCTCGCGTTCCTGGCGGTGACAGGCGGCATAATCTACCTGAACACGACCATCCAGCAGGCGCGGCGCAAGGCGAGGATGCGTGCCGCGGCTGCGGCGAAGACAACACCACCGGCCGCCGGAGTTTGACCCGGCACGACGGGCGCGTAGACTGAGGGCGGTCTTCAAACCCAATGCGTGAGAGCGGCAAAGTAGTCAGCACCAGGAACGGCCGAGCCGAGGTCGAGGTTGCTGCCCGGGGCGAATGCGAGCACTGTACTGCGCACGGCATCTGCAACTGGACCGGCACGAGCACGAGGAAGGTGGTGGCCGTGAACCGGGCCGGAGCCGGGGTCGGAGAGGCGGTGGAACTGGAGAGCATCGAGGGAACCGGAGCGAAGTCGAACCTGCTGGTGTTCGGCATACCAGTGCTGCTGATGGTCGCCGGCGTGATGGTCGGCGGTCTCGCGCTGCGCAAAGACCTCTGGTCGGGGATCCTGGCTGGAGTCGGGTTAGCGATGGGGCTCGGAATCGTGAAGGTGATCGACGCGTCCGTGAACCGGTCAGGCCGGAGCCTGCCGGTTGTTGTCAGACGGCTCAGTGCGGACGAAATCAGAAGTCAGAAATCGGAATGCAGAAGTGAGAATGGAGGAAACTCGAATGAGAGTGCTGATAATGGCAGTGCTGGCGGCAGCCTCGATAATGGCGTACGGTAAGGACGGCGCGGCGCCGGCCACTGCCCTGCCGGAGATGAAGAACCTTGAGCACGGCACTACGCAGTTCTGGCATGATTTGAAGTTCACTCCGGATACGACCGACCCGTCCGGCAAGCGCGGCTCCTGGTCGGGCTGGTTCCACCAGGATGTGGTTGACGTGTCCAAGCTGAAGGACGGCATCATCCGCGGCAAGATTGACGGCCAGTGGCTGGACCTCAAGGTGGTCAGCCTGCCCGAGGATTTCTGCACGTGGAACTTCGGCAAGCGCGTCGAGCAGCTCGCGACAATCAAGAAGATGATGAGCATGCCCGAGGGCGCGATGGGCGGAATGATGAAGCCGGAGATATCCGGGCCGCACAACGCCATGGTCGCGAGCCACGGCATGAGGCGGAAGGATTCCGAGTTCGACATCAACAACGCGGTCAAGGGGACGGGCTGGCTGCCCAAGCCGGAGAAACTGCCGGAGATGATTGCGCTCCTGAAGCAGACCTGGAACGACTCGATGGACAAGAAGCTGGCGCTCCTCGACAGCCTCTACACCAAGGCGACCGACGTCTTTGACCGGACCAAGCAGTCGTCACTCGAGCTCTATTCTCAGCCCAACTTCGAAACGCACTCGTTCCTGAACCAGATGGTCGACCCGGGCGTGGCGGTCGTGTTCCTCGACCTGCCGAAGTCGTACGAGCTGCGCTGCGTCGCCCAGATGCTCGACCCGAAAGACCCGGGTTTGTCGGAGTATGACAGGCAGGTAGTGGAGTATATCAACCTCGTGCACGACTACTTCCACGGACAGTCGCCGCGCCGGTCCATCGGCGTCATTTACCATGTGGTCCAGGTGTTCGACAACTCGCCGGGGCGGATGCGCGGCCAGCGGGTCGTACCGCTGCTGCCGTAGTCCTGCCTGACTTATCGGACAGGTCAGATTGACAATCCCCCGCACGTCACTATCTTAGAGGGGATGCCCGAGAGCAAGCAGCTCGCCGTTGCCGCACCGGCCCTACCCGTGCCGGACGACGAGCTGGTACGAAGGGTCCAGGCTGGTAACACCGAGGCGTTCGAGGAGCTGGTGCGGCGCTACGAACGGAAGGTGTACAACATCACCTACCGGCTGATGGGCAACGAGCAGGACGCCAGCGAGGCGTTGCAGGACGCCTTCCTGCGCGCGTTCCGGTTCATCGAGAAGTTCCAGTTCAAGTCTTCGTTCTTCACCTGGCTGTACCGTATTGCGACGAATGTGAGTCTGAGCAAGCTACGCAAGCGGGACCGAATCGATACCGTCTCGATCGACCAGCCCGTCAACGAAGCTGGCGACCTGCCGTTTGAGATACCCGACATCAAGTACGGACCGGAGAGGCTGATGAAGCAGCGTGAACTGCGGGCCGCGCTGCAGAAGGCGGTTGAAGGACTCCCCGAGGACTACCGCTCGGT
>CAZAKP010000022.1:0-26604 GCA_964485845.1 uncultured bacterium
AAGTAGAACAGGAATAGGACCCAGAGGACCAGAAGGACCTAGAGCGGGCTCGGGGAATCTCCCGAGCCCGCAGCTTTTGCCTCGGCTCTATTCGCCTCGGCCTCGAGCCGGCGCAGTTCGTCGTCGGAGAGGCCGAAGTAGTGCCCGACCTCGTGGATGACGACCTGTCTTACGAGCTTGCGGATCTCGGCGGCGGTACGGGCGATGCGCTCGATCGGCTTCTGGAAGATGAGGATGCGGTCGGGCAGGACGTTGCCGTACCAGGGGCCGCGCTGTTTGTAGGGTACGCCCTGGTACACGCCGAGCAATCCCCACGGGTTGTAGTCCATGTCACGGGTCAGGCCCGGCCGGGCGATGGGCTCGATGATTACCGAGATGTTGTCGAGTTTCGTTCGGAAATCCTCAGGTATTGAGGCAATCGCCTCATCAACCAGCTCGCTGAAGCGGTCAAGCTCCATGGGGCAAGAGAAAAGCCCGAAACACGAAGTCCGAATGACGAATCAAGCTCGAATGCTGAAGTCCGAATTGGGCATTCTCGGCAATTCGAGCTTCAATCGGATTTCGTGCTTATTCATCCGGGTTTGGCCGGGGCCGGGCGCGGGCCGAAGATGGCCGTGCCGACGCGGATGATGGTCGCGCCCGCTTCGATGCCGACCTCGAAGTCCGAGCTCATGCCCATCGACAAGTGGGGCAGGGGTATCGAGAAGCGTCGGCGGCAGTCTTCGGCCAGGGTCCTGAGTATCTCGAAACAGGGCCGGGACGCCTCGGGGTCGTGGATGGCAAACCCGGGGCCGATGGTCATCAGCCCGAGAAGGCGCAGCCGGTCGAGCCTCAGCACTTCGGTAACAATGCCCGGGACTTCGTCCGGCGTGACACCGTGCTTGGATGTCTCACCCGAGGTGTTCACTTCGATCAACACGTCGATGCTCCGGTCGAGCTGACGGGAGCGGTGCTGCAGTTCTTCGGCCAGGCTGAGGGAATCCACGCTCTGGATGAAGTCGAAAAGCTCCAGCGCTTTCTTCACCTTGTTGCTCTGAAGGCTCCCGACCAGGTGCCAGGTTGCAGGTCGCGTGACCTGGGGTTTCTTGGTTTGAGCTTCCTGTACCCGGTTCTCACCAACGTGCTTGATGCCGGCTCCGATGGCCTCATCCACTTCGGCCGGTGTCCGGGTCTTGGTGACGGCGAGAAGCGCGACCTCGGAACGGCTGCGGCCCGCACGCGAGCAGGCCGATTCGATTCTCTGTTCGAGGACGAGAAGGTTGTGGCTGATACTCACCGCGAGCCGGGCCTAGCGCTTCTTCTTGCGGCTGAGCAGTTCCTCGTAGACGGCCAGGTGGCGGTCGGTGAGATGGCGCACGTCCCATTTGTCCATGACGCGCTGGCGGGCGGCCTTGCCCATCTTCTCGCGGTCCTGCCCGAGCAGCCAGATGACCTTTTCGGCGATGTCCGCGGCGTTGCCGGCCTCGAACAGCGCGCCGCTGACCCGGTCTTCGACAATCTGGGGCAGGCCGCCGACCCGTGAGGCGGCAACCGGGGTCTCGCAGGCCATGGCTTCGAGCGCGGCGATGGACGTTTCCTCGTAGAACGACGGCACCAGCGCAACATCGCCGGAGCTGAGGAACGGCGGCATCTCGGTGTTCGGCTTCTTGCCGAGGAACGTCACCGAGTCCTCTAACTTGAGCTCCTGGACAAGCTGCTCAAGCTCGGGACGCAGCACGCCCTCGCCGACGATGTAGAGATGGGACGGGTAGCGGGCGAGGATCGCGGGCATCGCCTCGATGGCATGGCGCACGCCTTTCTTGGGTATCAGCCGGGCCGAGCAGACCAGGATCTTTCTGCCGCCCGGCTGGGTGAAGGCGGGCGCGACACGGTGGAAGATCTTGGTGTCACAGGCATTGACGTAAGGTTCGACCTTGTCTGGGGCCGCGACCCGGCGGGCGGCCTCAGCCTGGGGCAGGCTGTTCGCGAAGATGTGGTCGACCCAGATGTAGAGCAGCCGGAGCAAAGGCCGGAGCAGTGGTTTCTTCACGAACTTCTGGAATCGGGTTTCGTGAAGAGTGATGAGGACCGGAACGTGGTAGAAGAGTTTGACGAAAGTGAGGGCCCAGCCGGATGGGAAGCTCTCTCCATGCACGATGTCAGCGCCTTTGGCGACCGCCAGAAGCTTGAATACCGACCAGCCTTCGTACAAGAACCAGCCGACCGGGTTCCGGCCGAACCAGGCGGTGCGGTGGACGTGAATGCCGTCCAGCAGTTCGTAGGTGGCGAGGCCCGGCAGGGACTTGCCGCAGACAATGTGGACTTCGTGGCCGCGGTCGCGGAGCTCCCAGGCGAGGCTCATGATGTGGCTTTCCATCCCGCCGAACTCGGGTAAATAGTAGACGGCGTGGAATACTATCTTCACTGTTCCTGCTTTCTTTGAGCGTCGTCCATCATCGTATTGCGATTCTAGCCCGGTTCAGAGGTTTGTCAAAACCGGCCGCGCCCGACCGGACTTGACCCTGTTCAAGAACAAGACGCTTGACAACCACTAGCCCGGTTCTAGAATAATGTCGACTAGGAGGAGTTGATGATTACGCGTCTGAGCCTGCTGGCTGCCATAGGCAGCATCGTTCTTCTTGCGGGCTGCGGCATGCCGCCGCCCGCGGTTCCGAGTGAGCCGGCCGGGCCTTCTGCCGGCGACGTCGGGGTATCGTACAGCTTTACGGCGGTTACTACCGACCCGCAGAGCATGCCGCTGGCGTACCAGTTCGACTGGGGCGGCGGAGTGCTCGGCGAGTGGAGCCAGTACGCCCCGAGCGGCGAGCCGGTCACAATGCATCACGCGTGGTCGGCCGGCGGCGCCTACAGCGTGCGCGTGCGTGCCCAGGATGTGGTCGGCAAGCGGTCTGATTGGTCGCCGGTCCACCTTGTACTCATCGGTTCGCAGCAGTCCGGATACCCGGACACGGTTATCGCGAACATATCAGTTGGTGGTGACCCGACCGACATCGCGGTCCTTCCCGATGGCAGATACGCATATGTGGCCAACCAGATAGTACAAAACGTCACGGTCGTCGACGTTGAGAACCGTGAGGTGGTTGCGCATGTGACCTGCGGGTCGAACCCGTATATGTGCGCGGCCATGCCGGGCGGCGAGTACGTCTACGTGACCAGCGAGTGGGACGATGAGGTGTCGGTCATCCGGACCAGCGACAACACGGTTGTGGAAAAGATAAAGACGGGCGCCTGTCCGCACCGCCTTTGCTTCCTGCCGGACGGCAGTCGCTGTTACACTGCGAACCAGAACGACAACACCGTGTCGGTAATCGGTACGGCAGCCAGAACCGTCCTTGCCACCATACCGGTCGGGAATATCCCGCGGGACGTAGACTGCAACAGCGACTACATCTATACCGCCAATGTCGGAGCAACGACCCTGACCAAAATCCGGGCCTCGGACAACACAGTGGTCGGGACCATCAATCTGGGATTTACCCCGCACCGGGTCCGGGTGATGCCGGGTGGCGAGTACGTCTACGCAACCGAATACTGGGGCGACAGGATAGCGGTAGTTCGGATCGCCGACGATGCCCTGGTCACTACCATTGAGGGCAGCGGCGCCGTCTGCGGCATGTGCTTTGTGAACGACGGGGAGTACCTGTTCGTGGCCTCGGGCGGGTACGGCGGCGGGTATGTCCTGGTTGTCCGTACCGCGGACAACACCATAGTCGACCAGATTAGCACCGGTTACGGCGCGATGGCGGTCCGCACGCCCGCCGGTGGGGCATACGTCGCCTGCGCCAACCGCGACGCGCAGAGCGTCACGATTATCGGCCGGCACTAGCAGCCGACCGGTCCGAACGGGCAAGACCCGGGACCGCAAGAGAACGAGAGAGGCAGCCTCGCGGCTGCCTCTCTTCTCGCGCGGCCGGCTCAGGCCGCCTTATGGCAAACGGCCAGCAGGTCGAGACTCTCTTCCACTCCCTGGTTGATGACGTGGAAGTCATCCAGGCGGTAGGCGGTGAGAAAGTCGCGGGCCGGTGAACCGGGGTGCGTTGCTTTGCGTACGACTCCGAGTACGTCGCCGAGGAGCAGTTTCAGCGGCTCGGGCAGGGAACGGCGGATTGCGCTCATCGGTCCGCCCTTCAGCGCCCAGGCAACGCGGGCTCGCTCGATTGCCTGCACCTGGTCGCTGCCCCGGATGCCCAGGACCTGCGCGTCCGGGAATATCTTGTGCAGGGTGGCCGCCAATTGCTCGGGGTCGTACTCCCGGATGTGGAACCGGTTCCACGGCTTCTGTCCGGGAAGCAGGCGGTAATTGCGGTTCGGCGTGGTCAGGACGAGCACGCCGCCCGGTTTGAGTATCCGGTGGATCTGCGCGACATGACCGGTATCATCGCGGATGTGCTCGATTACCTGGAATGAGACCGCCAGGTTGAAGGTGTTGTCCGGGAACGGTATCGTGTTTCCGTCGTACAATTCGAAGCGCACCTTGTCGGAGGCGTACTTCGCTGAAGCATGCTCGACCGTGGCTCGGTCAATGTCGAGCCCGACTACTCGCGCCGCTGCCTCGGACAGCAGGCTGGTGCCGTAGCCTTCGCCGCTGCCGACCTCGATGGCTTCATCGGTCGGGCGTGTGCAGGACTTCGCGTACTCGTAGGCGAATCGGTGCCGAAGATAGAGGAGATACTCCTCGCGCGTATCGAACCGCTCCGGGTTTATCCGCTCCGCGGTCCTGGCCATCCGCTACTCCTTTCGCTCGGACGCCGGGCGGACGCGCCGCGTCCAAACCAGGGCGACGACCAGCGTCCCGAGCAGGAAGATCAGGCCGGCGAGCGTCAGCACTCCGCCTTCCGTGTAGTATTTCGGGTCGTACTCGAACACGATGTCGTGGTGCCCGGGCTGGAGTGCCACTGCGCGGAAGGTGTGGTAGGCCTGCAGAACCGGTACCGGCCGGTTGTTGTCGTACGCCCTCCATTCGGGCAGGAAGTTCTCGGTCAAAACGAGCAGGCCGGGTGCGGTCATGTCGACCGCGGCCGTTATCTTGTTGCAGTCGAACCGGGTTATCGTGGCCGTGCCTGCGGTCGAATCGGTGCCGCCGGGTATCTGCGGGTCGGCGTAGAGCAGTACGGTCCGGCCGGGATTGAAATCGGGCATCTCCAGCCGGGAGAACACCTCATCTTTATTCTTGGCCAGTTCATACCGACCGGCTACGAACATGCGGGGCAGGAAGTTCGCATTCCGGTAAACCGAGTACTGCTTGCCGGCGAGCACGAGCTCGAATTGTGGCTGGCTGAAATAACTGTGGATGCGGGCGATCTGCTGCTGGGTCCGGGCATCGTAGTTCGACACGTCGGTCGGCAAGGTAACGCTGATGACATACTTGACGTTCGCCAGGTTCATGAAGTTGGGGCTGAGAAGCCGGTCGGGCCGGAAGAACACGCTCGTGCCGGAGCCGATGAAATCCTGGTAGGTTTGCAGCGGGTTCGGCAACTGGCCGCCGGTGCTTGAGACTCCGTTGTAGAAGAGAATGCCGTCGTCGCTGCGCTCGAACTGCCAGGGGAGGACGCGGTAGAGCGAGGTGTCCTGTTTCAGGAAGGCCGTGGCCTCGTCCGGGGCGAAATACTCTTTCGGCGGCGGCACGCCACGAATGTATCCCCGCTGTTCGTCCCAAAGGCTGAGCGAGATGCCGATGTCGAGGACCATCAAGACCGCGAGGCCGGCGGAAAAGGCCACCGGCTTGAGTTTGCGGTCGAGCAGCAGCCTCACCAGCAGCAGCCCGAGGGCGGCGACTGCCGTTGCGATCAAGAGCCCGCCAACCATGTTCGGGTAGTTGGCCTCCAACGCGGCAAGTTTTTCAGGAGTCGGAATGGTGGTCGAGCGGAGCACGGACAGCATCGGTCCCTTGAGGGCGACGAGCAGTATCAGCAGCACAAGCGGCACGGCAGCACCGGCCAGCACCGTCCGAGTCGTCTTGCGGGCTTCATCTTCCTTCAGTCCTCTGAGCAGGTGGTCGAGCCCGAGTCCGGCGAGCGCGACGAGGGAGAAGGCGGCAAGGAAGAAGATCATGGCCGGGCCGCGGAACTTGCTGAGCCCGGGGAGCAGGTAGTAGGGAATGTAGTAGAACGGGGTATTGCCGCCCCATGCCATCAGCAGGGCTCCGAGGAAGGAAAAGGTGAAGAACTTCGTGTTCCGTTCCTTCCAGCGCCGGAATACAGCGACGCAGGCGAACAGCAGCGGGATGATTCCCAGATACTCACTGTGCAATTTGAACGCGTTCCTGCTCCAATAGTCGGCAAGGCCGCCCGAGAATCTCGGAGTCAGGAGGTCAAATGTCTCGATGACGGGCATCGACCAGGACGCGGCATACGCATAGCCGCGCTCGCTGCCGCGCGACGCGTAAGGCAGGTTGCCGTAGATGGGCAGGTACTGGACCGCGGAGATGGCGAGGCCGAGGCCCAGGCCGATGAGGAAGTAGGCGCAGAACCTTACAACCAGCCCGGCCGAACGTTCGCGGCGCGCGGTCCAGATCAGCATGAACAGGAAGTAGGCCGTGAGTATGAGGCCGGTGTAGTAGACCTTCTGCAGGTGGCCGGAAAGGAGCTGCAGGGCGATGACGAGTCCAACCAGGGGGAAGTAGAAGAACCGGCGCCGGGTCATTCCTCGGTGAAGGAAAAAGAGCGCCATCGGCATGAGCGCGGAGCCGATGAGGCGGCCGTCGTGTCCGGCAAAGGTGAGGCTGATAAGGCTTCCGGCGATGGCATAGCCAATGCCGCCGAGGGCGGCGGGCAGCACGGCGACCTTGAGTTCTTTGAGGAACAGGTAGGTGCCGAGCCCGGCCAGGAAGATGTGGACCACGAATGTCCACGTCCAGACGACCTGCACCGGTATGAACAGCCGGAACAGGGAGGTCGGATAGAACATGTCCGCGAAGAAGGCGGCGCCGGTCGGCTGACCGCAGAGCATCGCCGGCATCCAGCAGGCGATTGTGCCATGGGTCTGGATAAATCGCGCCATGAAGTCCCGCATCACCAGCGAACCGGCCCCGAGCCAGTCGGTGCCGTAGAGCATCGGTGAACCGGTGAGGTACTTCCAGTAGAAGACAAACGGCAGCAGAAGGAGCACGACTATCGCCGCCCGGTTGAGCGCTGCCTCGGATAGGGACGGGGACAAGACCGGCACCGTCTGAACCGGGGGATGCGGATGTTTGGACTTGCGTTCTTTAGGCACTTTTCCTCCTTGCAGATCTCAGGCGCAGGTAGGTGAATCCAACGAGCGCCGCCGTGAACTCGCCGAGCGTCATCCAGACGCGCGTAACCAGCGCAGCGACGATTGCCAGCGGCTCCGGTACGACCGTCTTCAATATGAGGGTGAAAACCCCTTCCCTAACGCCGAGGCCGGCCGGCGATATGAGGACAAGGAAACCGGTCATCCAGGATATGGCGTAGCCGCCGAGCAGCACCGGCAGTTGCCGGATTGACAGCGGACAGAACGAGCCGATGAGCACGAAACTGCCGAAGCCCTGTGCGGTCCAGTCGAGCAGGCAGATACCGAGTATCGCCAGCAGCCGGCCATAGGTCAGCTGCAGCTTGATCGGGGGCCTTCGCAACCATTTCAGCCCGACGCTCAGCAGGCGGTTCATCACCGGCGGGTAGAGGACGAGCAGGCAGAGCGGTGCGAGGAGGAAGAGCAGGTAGACCGGCCCAGGGACCTGTCCGCGTGGAACCAGCGCTACCGCCGAACCGAGCAGCATGAGTCCGGCCAGGAGCGTGAAGGCAATCTCCAGTGCAACGCTCACCAGCACAGTGTCTTCCTTGACCCCCTCCTGCTTGACCAGCGACATGCGTCCCAGTGTGAACCAGACCTTGCCCGGTGCGTACTTGCCGATTGCAGACACCGCGGTTATCGCCGTCGCCGTCGAGGTGCGGATGCTCGTACCGAGTGTGGAGAGAATGGTCCGCCACAACCAGCCGTACAGCGGGAAGTGAAGGAACAGGAGGATGGCAAACGCGGCGGCGAGTTGGGCCGGTGAGAAGTGCAGCCGAGCGAACGGGATTTCGTGCCAGTCGCGAACGAGCCGGCTGGCGAGAAAGTAGAAGCTCGCCAGCACGACGATGCTGCCCAGCGTGACCTTCAGCCAGGAAAGCCTCCGTCGGCGGATGCCGGGAACGCCGGGCTTCGTCCGCTGTTCAGCCTGCACGTTACTTTGCCGCAGAGGTGGTCACGGGCGTTTTGCTGGTCTGGGCCTGGTTGCGCGAGCCGGTCGCGCCGATTGATACGGCCCGCGTGCGTGCGCCGTCAACCGGCACGCCGACGGGACGCGTCGACCGCGTAAGCTACTTGAGGTCGGCCGTTTCGCGGGCGAGCCGGGACTTGAGTCGGCTGGCGGTCTTGTGATGTACAATCCGCCGCTTGGCCGACTTGTCGATAAGCGACTGGACGCCGGGCAGCAACTTCTGCGCCTCTTCTTTTGTCTTGGCGGCTGCCAGATTCTTCAGGGCTGATTTCAGCGCCTGCCGTTTGCCGCGGTAGAACTCACGGCGTTTCCTGCTCTTGCGAGCCTGCTTCTGGGCCGATGCGATTCTCTTCGCCAATATTCCTCCGTCGGGTGAGAATAAGGTGCCGGGACACAGAATTGAACTGTGGACACCGGGATTTTCAGTCCCGTGCTCTACCAACTGAGCTATCCCGGCAAAGCACGGCCATTCTAGGGCAAAAAGCCTGCGTGTCAACTGACACAGGGGAGAGGTCAAGGTTCGGCGATCTTCGGGAACGGAGTCGCCGTCGCGGGTCGGGGTTTATCGGCATTGACGAACGACGCGCGGACGAGCCGGGAAGGTCTGGTCCCGGGAACATAAGTGACGGGACGCCAAGACCTTGAGTTGTTGTCCCGCTTGCCTTGACTCGGGTGGCTTTCTGGCTTAGAATCCCGGCCACCATGCTCGGTCTCTCGGTCAACATTGATCATATCGCGACGCTGCGGCAGGCCCGGCTCGAATCGTTTCCCGATCCGGTGCAGGCGGCGGCAGCAGTGGAGCTGGGCGGAGCCGACGGGATTACGGTCCATTTGCGGCACGATCGTCGGCACGTGACCGACCGCGACGTTGAGTTGTTGCTCGCGACTGCTAAGACAGAGCTCACTGTCGAGATGGCGGCGGCGGACGACCTGGTGCGGTTGATGACCCGAATCAAGCCGGCTCAGGTGACACTGGTGCCGGAACTGGCGGGCGAGGTGACGACGACCAGCGGCATCGACCTCCTGAAAGAGCGGGGCAAGCTGGAGTCCGTCGTCGTGCGTCTGAAGAAGGCGAGAATCCGCGTGAGCACATTCATCGAGCCGGACATTGCCCAGGTCGAAGCCGCGGCCAGGCTTGGAGCGGACGTCGTTGAACTGAACACCGACCGGTACAGCCGGGGCTGGGCGCGCGGAACGCGGCTCATTGACGAGCTCACTGCTGCCGGCCGGGCCGCGCAGAAGGCTGGACTCGTAGTTCACGTCGGGCATGGTCTTGGTTACCAGAACGTCGTGCCGGTCCTGGAGAATCGGATCGCTGCCGGTTACAGTATCGGGTTCGCGATAGTGGCGCGGGCGGTATTTGTGGGGCTGCAGCGGGCGGTTGAGGATATGAAGCGGATCATGGAGGTTTACTCTTGTGAAAGGCGTTAGAATAAAGCTCGCGGTTTTCATCGCAGCCGTCGCGGTGGCCATCTGGTCATTGATACCGACCTACCAGTTGTACTTCGTGCTGCCCGGGCAGGAGCGTGCCCTCAATGCCAAGCTCGCGCGGGCCGTGAACGCGGATGACAGTGCCCGCGTTCAGGTCGAGATGGCTGAGTTCCAGCAACACAAGGCCGGCATCCACAAGCGTTCGCTGCATCTTGGTCTCGATCTGGTCGGCGGAATGCAGCTTACGCTCGAAGTCGACAAGAGCAAGCTGTCAGCGGAGGAAGCCGCCGACGCCGGCGACAGGGCGCTTGAGGTAATCCGCAACCGTGTTGACCAGTTCGGCGTTTTTGAGCCGATCATTCAGAAGGTCGGCAAGGATCGGATCCTGATACAGCTCCCCGGGGTGGACCGGGAACGCGCCAAGAACCTGATCGGACAGACGGCGCAGCTAAAGTTCCAGTTGGTGCAGGAAGAGCGCGCAACCTACGATGCGTTGAAGACACTGGACGACAAGTTGAAGTCGGCGCCGGCCGTCGATTCCGCCCAGCCGGCGAAATCCGACACTACCGCGAAGCCAAAGGCAGACACTTCGCGGATTGCGGCGCTCCTCGACACGGCCCGCAAAGACACCGGGGTCACCGTGGCCGGGCAACCCGAGGAGGGAACTCTGCTGAGTTACGTCCGCACGGTCGGCGGCGACTTCGCGGTGGACGACCGTGACTATCCGGAGTTCAAGGCGCTGTTGGATCGAGCCAGGCCTTTCTGGCCGGCAGGATACGAGTTCCAGTTCGGCTCTTCCGAAGCCCTGGAAGGCAGCCCGGCGCGGCGCCTCTATATGCTGAAGGCCGAGCCGGAGATGCTCGGTTCCGCCATTAAGGACGCGCGGCCCGCGCCCTACCAGGGTTCAGAGCCGGGGCTTGCCAACACCTGGATCGTCAGCCTCAAGTTGGGGCGGAAGGACGCCGCCGTATTCGCGCAGGTCACCGGGCGCAACATCGGCCGGCGACTCGCCATCGTCCTCGACAATGTCGTCAAGTCGGCTCCGGTCATCCAGACGCGGATTCCGGACGGCAATGCGATGATAACCACCAATGAAGTGAACCCGGACGAGTCGCGTGACCTCGCGATTGTGCTCCGGTCCGGCGCGCTGCCGGCTCCCGTGAACATCGTTGAGGAACGCTCGGTCGGCGCCTCGCTGGGCAGCGATTCGATCCGCCGCGGGATTCTCGCCTGTCTCATCGGCGCGGCGGTCGTCGTGCTGTTCATGATTGTCTACTACTCGGTGGCGGGTGTCCTCGCCGACTTCGCGCTGCTCTTCAACGTCTTCTTCCTGCTGGCGGTGATGGCCGGTCTGCGCACGACCATGACCCTGCCGGGGATCGCCGCCCTGGCGCTTACCATCGGCATGGCGGTGGACGCGAACGTGCTTGTCTTTGAGCGGATCCGTGAGGAACTCCGCTGGGGCAAGACCGTGATGGCCGCAGTTGACGCGGGTTACGACCGCGCCTTTGTCACGATCGTCGATGCCAACGCGACCACGATTATCACCGCCATCGCGCTCTACTTCATCGGCAGCGGCCCCATCCGTGGATTTGCGACGACCCTGACCGCGGGCCTGGTGATAAACGTTATCACTGCCGTGTTCGTGACCCGGTTCATATTCGACTGGTGGCTCACCCGGTTCGAAGTCAAGAAGCTGAGGATATAACACATGCGACTTATCGGTGATACCAATATCCCGTTTGTTCCGAAGCGGAGGCTGTTTTTTGTCATTTCCGGGGTGATGATACTCGCCAGCCTCATCGTCATAATCGTCAAGGGGTTCAACTACGGCGTCGATTTCACCGGCGGTTCGCTGTTACAGGTGCACTTCACTCAGCCGGTCTCGGCGGATGCGATGCGCGGGGTGCTCGACAAGATCGGTGAGGGTGGTGCCGGCCTGCAGCGTGACGAGCAGGGCGACTTTCTGATTCGGGCCAAGGCGCGCGAGTTTCCGGGACAGCAGACATTCAGCTCGGTATTCAGTCAGGAACTGCAGACTTCTTTTCCCGGAAACAATTTCGAGATCCTCCGCGATGAAACCGTCGGACCCCAGATTTCGAAGGAGCTCCAGGGCAAGGTTCTGCTGGCGGTGGCGCTCGGCCTCATCGGTATCCTGATCTATGTCAGCTTCAGATTCGATTTCCGGTTCGGAACCGGCGCCGTGCTATCGCTCCTCCACGATACGCTGATAACGCTTGGTTTCGTGGCGCTCTTCGGCAAGGAGGTCACGATAACCGTGATCGCCGCCGTGCTGACAATGATCGGCTACTCAGTGAATGATTCAATCGTCGTTTCCGACCGGATCCGCGAAGACGTCAGAAAGATGAGGAAGGAATCGTTCGCCGATGTCTGCAACCAGGCCATCAACAAGACTGTCAGCCGGACGGTGATCACCTCGCTGACGGTGCTGTTCGTCACGCTCGCTTTGCTTGTCTTCGGTGCCGCGACCATCAAGGACTTCGCGTTCGTAATGACTGTCGGCACGGTGGTAGGAACCTACTCGTCCATCTTCATCGTCGCCAACTTCGTGGTCGAATGGGAGAAGAAGTTCCCGAGCCGGCGCCGCCGGTAGGTCGGACGCGCTTCTTCCTGGAAGCGCTGCTCGGTAGCGGTTTCTTCACCGGCTACTTTCCGATTGCGCCGGCAACAGTGACCAGCCTTCTGGTGCTGTTGCCGGCCTTCTTTCTTGCCCGGGTCCCGCTGTGGCATGCGCTTACCGCGGTCGTCATCTTCTTTGTCGGAGTTCCGATTGCGACCGACCTTGAGCGGGTGTGGGGTAATGACCCGGGCAGGGTTACGATTGATGAGGTCGTGGGGACGCTGGTCACGTTTCTCTTAAACCCGGTGTCTCTCTGGGGACTCGGTGCCGGTTTCCTGCTCTGGCGGTTCTTCGACATCGTGAAACTCCCGTTCATCGACAAGTCGCAGCAACTGCCCGGTGGCTGGGGCATAATGATCGACGACGTGCTCGCCGGGGTTTGTGCCAACCTCGTCCTGCGCATCGGTCTCGTGGTCTTTCCGGTCCTGCATTTCCACTGATGGGCACGACGCCGCGCGTCCTGGGGCAGCTACTGCTGAGCAGGGGACTGACTCTGGCTGCGGCCGAGTCATGCACCGGCGGGCTGATTTGCGACCGGCTTACCGATATCCCGGGGAGCTCGCGGTACTTCGCCGGCGGCGTGATTGCCTACTCAAACGCGCTCAAGATTCGCCTGCTCGGGGTCCGTGAGCAGACGCTTGACCGCTGGGGCGCGGTCAGCGAGCAGACGGTCAGGGAGATGGCGGCCGGCGTCTGCCGGCGATTGAGGTCGCGGGTGGGAATAGCCGTTTCCGGTATCGCCGGACCCGGCGGGGGAACAAAGGCAAAGCCGGTTGGCCTTGTGTACGTTTGCGCGAAGGCCGGGAATCGGGGTGCGGTCGAGCGCCACCGGTTCCGCGGCGGCCGCCGGGCGGTGAAAGAGCAGGCGGCCGAGGCCGCGCTGCTTCTCTGCCGCCGGGTGATTGAGGGACAAGCGTGAGCGAAGCAATTCGTTCTTTTGTCGCGGTCAGCATCTTAGAAGGTGCGAGAGGGCAGATTGCCGAGTTGCTGGGCAGGTTGCGGCGCGAGGCAGGTCCCACGGTGCGATGGGTCAGGCCGGAGTTGATGCACCTGACCCTGGCCTTCCTCGGCGAGGTGTCTCAGGACTTTCTCGACTCGGCCAAAGAGCAGCTTTCCGAGGTCGCGGGACGGCGCGAGCCGTTCGTGATGCAGCTCAAAGGGCTCGGCGCGTTCCCCGACCAGTGGCGGGCCCGGGTCGTCTGGCTGGGAACGGACCAGGGCAGGACTGAAGTCTGCGCCCTGCAGAAGGACGTCGTAAGGGCACTGAGTTCCGTCGGCTACCAGCCCGAGAGGAGGCCGTTCAGCCCGCACCTGACGCTCGGCCGTCTGCGCGTTCCGGATGACGTCAGCACGGCCGTCGCCGTCCAGTTCGTGACTGAAGCATTCACAGTCGACCGGGTGGTGTTGTTTCGCAGCGTGCTCGGTTCGGGCGGGCCTGCCTACTCCGTCCTCGCCGAGTTCCCGCTGTCGTGCAATCCCGGGCAGCCGGCTTGACAATGGCAGAGTCCTTGCCATCATAGTGAGTGGATCGCGTCCGGTTTGAACTGAACAGGAGGCCCTAGTGTTTGAACTTACACCGGCGGTATGGATTGTCGCCGGTCTCGTGCTTGCTGTCTTGGAGATGATCGTGCCCGGGATGGTCATCATCTGGTTCGGAATCGCCGGCGTGGTGACCGGCATTCTGGCATTCTTCGTTCACAATCAATACGTCCAGTTCAGCGTGTTCGTCGTCCTCTCGGGTTTGATGGTCGTCTTCTCGCAGCGCATCGCCCGGAGAATCACTCATCCCGAGCCGGAGCTGGTCGGCGCCAACCGCTGGGTTGGTACAACCGGCCGGGTAGTCGCGCGCATCCGTCCGCCTGATTTCGGCCGGGTGAAGGTGCATGGTGAGGAATGGCGAGCGGCGGCAAACCACGAGATAGCCGAAGGCGCGATTGTGCGGGTGACAGGGGTCGACGGTACTCACCTGCTGGTGGAAATGAGCAAAGAAGAAGGGAGTCGTTAGATGAGTGGAACTCTGTTGATCGTCATTCTGGTATTCCTTTTCCTGCTGGCCCTGCTGGGTATCAAGACGATTCGCCCCTACGAGCGTGCCTGCGTGGAGCGTCTCGGCAAGTACCAGCGCACCGTCCAGCCCGGGCTCAACTTCATCGTGCCGTTCATCGAGCGGCTGATCAAGGTGGATATGCGCGAGCAGGTCGTCGACGTGCCGCCGCAGGAAGTCATCACCAAGGATAACGCCACCGTTACAGTCGATGCCATCATCTACTACGAGGTGACCGATCCGGTGAAGGTGTTGTACAATGTCGCCCAGTTCCGCCTGGCTACGATCAAACTGGCCCAGACCAACCTCCGTAACGTTATCGGCGACATGAGCCTCGACGAATCGCTCACCTCACGCGAGCGCATCAACGCCCGGCTGCGCGACGTGCTCGACGAGGCGACCGACAAGTGGGGAGCGCGGGCGACCCGGGTCGAGCTCCAGCGGATCGAGCCACCGTCGGACGTGACCGAGGCGATGCACCGACAGATGAAAGCGGAGCGCGAACGGCGGGCCGTGGTGCTGGAAGCCGAAGGCATCAAGTCGGCCGCTATCCTCAAGGCCGACGGCGAGAAGCAATCGAGAATATTGCAGGCCGAGGGCCAGGCTTCGGCTATCCAGAAAGTCGCGGAGGCGGACAAGTTCAGACTCCTGACGGTTGCCGAAGGCGAAGGGCAGGCAATCGAACGGGTCTACGGTGCCATCCACAAAGGCAACCCGACCAGGGATCTGATCACGATCAAGTATCTGGAGGCGCTTGCCAGCATGGCCAATGGTACAGCGACCAAGTTGTTCGTACCCTATGAGGCGACCGGAGTGCTCGCCAGCGTCGGCATGATTGCCGACCTGCTCAAAGATAAGAAGGAGGAGCCGAAGCCGGTTTCCAGCGGCAAGTAGCGCAGGATTGCATCGACCGGCGGCGACTGGGCTTGACCCGACGCCGCCGGTCGGCAGAATAGGCACCCCTTGATAGCGAAAGACAGAGACTCGTCGCCGGTTGCGTGGCATCAAATGCCCGCGGCCGATGCCTTGAGCCGCATCGACTCCGGCCCCGGTGGTCTGAGTGCGGCCGAGGTCGAGAACCGGCGGCAGCGCTTCGGGCCCAACGAACTGGTTGAGAGCGGCGGGCGGACCGTCTGGCATATCCTCTGGGAACAGCTCAAATCGGTGATGGTGATCGTGCTCATCATCGCCGGCGGCATCTCGCTGGCCCTTGGCGAGTTCATCGATGCCGCGGCCATCATCGCCATCGTCGTGCTCAACGCGATCCTCGGGGTCCTCCAGGAGTACCGGGCGGAGAAGGCGATGCGGGCCCTGAAGTCGCTTGCGGTGCCGGTTGTTCGGGTGAGACGCGACGGGCACATTCTCGAGGTGTCGGCCCGCGACCTCGTGCCGGGGGACGTGATCATGCTGGAAGCGGGCAGCCACGTGCCGGCCGACGGCCGGCTGCTCGAAGCCGCCAACCTGCGCGTGCGGGAGGCGACGCTCACCGGCGAGTCGGAGCCGGCCGAGAAGCATTCCGAGCCGGTAGCCGGAACCGACGTCGCGCTCGGCGACCGGCGGAACATGGTCTACATGGGTACGGCAGCGGTGGCCGGCCGCGGCGTCGCGGTCATCACCGATACCGGCATGCGGACCGAACTCGGTCGCATCGCCGCGATGCTGCAGTCGGTGCAGCGCGAACCGACCCCGCTGCAGAGGCGCCTTGAACAACTGGCCAAAGGTCTGGCCGTGGCCGCACTGGTCGTGGTGGCCGTTGTGTTCGGTCTCGGCATGTTCCGCGGCGAGCCGTTCCGGCTGATGTTCATGGTTGCGATCTCGATGGCGGTCGCGGCGGTGCCCGAGGGCCTGCCCGCGGTGGTGACCATCGCGTTGACGCTCGGTGCCCGCCGGATGCTCGCCCGCAAGGCCCTGATCCGCCGCCTGAACGCGGTCGAGACGCTCGGCTCGGTGACGGTAATCTGCTCGGACAAGACCGGCACCCTGACCGAGAACCGGATGACGGTGACCGAGCTGGACGTGGCCGGCCACCGGCTCGACGTGACGCCGGACATGGACCTCGGTTCGCCCGCGCTCGGCTGCGGGCGCGCCCCGGCCCTGACGCTGCTCCTTGCCGGCGGAGCCCTGTGCAACGATGCGGTGCTCGAACGCGACGACGCCGGGCGGATGTGCGTTGTCGGCGATCCCACCGAAGGCGCGCTGGTCGCCGCTGCCGACCGGTTCGGCCTGGTCAAGGCCGACCTCGACGCCGCGATGCCGCGGGTCGCGGAAGTGCCGTTCTCGTCCGAGCGCAAGCGGATGTCGACCATCCACCGCCGGGGCGAGGTCGCGGCAACCGAGAGCGGGCGCTGCATCGGCGAGGCGGTGGCGAGCGTGGCCCCGGCCGCGAGTCATGTCGTCTTCACCAAGGGGGCAGTGGACGTGATGCTCGGGCTCGCGCGGTCGGTCTGGGCCGAGGGCCGTTCGCAGCCGCTGGACTCGGCGTGGCGGTCCCGGATCGCCGAGTCGAATGACCGCCTGGCCGCCAACGGGATGAGAGTGCTCGGCCTTGCCTTCCGGCCGCTGGCGGAACCGCCGGCTTCAGCCGAAGAGAGCGACATCGAGCAGGGGCTGGTTTTCATCGGCCTCGCCGCCATGATCGACCCGGCCCGCCCCGAGGTGCGGGACGCGGTCAGCGAGTGCCGGACCGCGGGGATCCGGCCGGTCATGATAACCGGCGACCACCCGCTCACCGCGCGCTACATCGCCACCGAACTCGGCATCGGTGGCGCCGGGCCGGTGGTGACCGGCACGGAGCTCGCGCAGATGGACCCCGCGGCGCTGGCGGCCGTGGCCAAGGATGCCTCGGTCTACGCCCGCGTCGCGCCCGAACACAAGCTGCACATCGTCGAGGCGCTGCAGCAGCAGGGAAACGTCGTGGCGATGACCGGCGACGGGGTGAACGACGCGCCCGCCCTGCGCAAGGCCGATATCGGCGTGGCCATGGGCATCACCGGTACCGACGTGTCCAAAGAGGCCGCCGACATCGTCCTCTTGGACGACAACTTTGCGACCATCGTCGCGGCGGTGCGCGAAGGCCGGGCGATCTACGACAACATCCGCAAGTTCATCAAATACATCCTTTCCGCCAATGCCGGCGAGATCTGGGTCATGCTTATCGCGCCGTTCCTCGGCATGCCGCTGCCGCTACTGCCCCTGCAGATACTCTGGATCAACCTCGTGACCGACGGCCTGCCCAGCCTCGCCCTGAGCATCGAGCCACCGGAGCGCGACGTCATGCGGCGGCCGCCGCGCGACCCGCGCGAGAGCATCTTCGGCCAGGGGCTCGGCATCCACATTATCTGGGTCGGGCTCCTGATGGGCGTTGTCTCGATCGGCATGGGCTGGCGGGCGTTCCGCGCCGGTGACCCGGCCTGGCAGACGATGGTCTTCATGACCGTGACGATGACCCAGCTCTTCCAGTCCCTCGCCGTGCGTTCCCAGCGGGATTCCATATTCCGTATCGGGTTCCACACCAATCCCGCCCTGGCCGCGACCGTGGTCGGAACCCTCGCGCTGCAGTTGGCAGTTGTCTACGTGCCTTTTGCCCAGAGCATCTTCAGAACCGTGCCGCTGTCGCCGAGAGACCTTGGCATCAGCCTGGCACTGAGCACCAGCGTCTTCTGGGCGGTGGAACTCGACAAACTGCTGCTGCGGCTGAGAGAACGCCGCCGGCCACGCGCCGCCTGAGCCCCGGACGGTCCGGCAAAACGGACCCTTCACCAAACCGTCCAGCGCCCGCAACACGCCGCGCCTTACAAGCCCGGGGTCCGGTGTCTGCGAAGACCGCTGGTGCCAGTTACGTACTCCGGTCGGGAGAATACCCGTTGCCACGACCACGGACGCATCGGCCGCGAACATCAAATCGAAGAGGCCGGGCCGGAGCCCTGATGGGGGCATGTCGTCTAGGGGTGATTTTACAGCTTTGTAGAATAGACTGGATATGGGTTTGTCTCTGTAAGTCACAGTGAACTCGTGACTTGAATGCCATCGGGCCAAAATGACTCCCCCGCCTGGGGGGCCGCCTCCGAGGTAGTTCGCTGAGTTGCCCGCACCGCTGCTCCGGCGGCAGCCGGCGATACGGTTCTCCGGGTTGTTCGCCGTTCTGTTCTGTCCGCTGCTATGCCCGCTGTCCAGCCTGTTGTCCTGCAAGCTACCTCCGCGGTTGTCCGGCTCGCTGCTCTGGCGGCCGTCCTGCTGATTCATCTGCGTGCTGCTGTCCGAATCGCCGTCGGTGTTACACTCATGACAGTTCTGGAGACTGCCTTCCCATCTGTCCGACGGACAGTAATCCGGTTTGTCCTATCAGCGGACCGGTCCGTGCAGGCCTGGTTGCCTGGCTTCGTCCGACACGTGCTGGTCGAGCCAAAAGAGAAGGAGGAGCCGCGGCTCCTCCCTTACTGGTAGCGACCTCTGCGCTCTAGCTGACTGAGACCGAGACGGCGATGTCGAACGTACCGCCCTCCCAAGTGCCGATGAACCGGATCGTGTGGACGCCAGTTGGCATCGGGTCGCCGTTCTGCAGGAACCAGCCGTCGGAGTGGTTGGCCGTCCCGGCAATCTTGTCGCCCGGAGCATTCGTGTCAGTGGCATCGCCTATGCCCGGGAACGTTATGGTCATGGACGTCAGGGTGACGTCATAGTTGAAGGTGTAGGTGAAGTTCGTGTTCAACCCGCCGTTCACGCGCTCGCCGGACACGGCGATATTGAGTTCTTTGAAGATGTTCATCACGATCTCGCCGCAGTCGGTGGTCTGGCCGTCTTTAACCATCACCTGGGACCCGCCGTGGCCCGGCGTGTACGTGCCGCCGTGGATGCCGACGATGTCTTTGTCGCTGATGACGCCGTCACCGTTCAGGTCTTTCCAGGCGACGAGGTAGTAGTAGCCTTCGACCGGGTCGCTGAATTCGAACGGCGAGTTGACGGTTGTGTTCTGTTTGGACGCGACCTCCATCACCGGGGAGCCGGTGAGGTCCTGGGATACGAAAAGCTGGACCTTGGAGTTCTGCACGTCCCCGGACTGGCCGGTCTGCAGTATGAGTGTGCCGGTCAACTTGGTCGCTTTGGTGCAGTTGCCCATGATCGCCACGGCGGCGACGACGAGGGCGAGCAGTACGGTCTTTCTGAGCATCGAGCCTCCTTGTGCTCCGTTACTTCCGGTCTCCTTCGGTTTGCAGCAGGCCGGCGTCGAACTCGGCCGTGCCTTGCCTGCCTCAAATGCTGACCGGATTGTAGCACGGCGCAGGGCATGGTCAAGATTTTTGTCGTCTCGCCGGCGGACCGCGTCGGTGCCGGGTCGGCGCTTGACCTCGCGCGGTTTTGGCCTAACCTTAGCGGAGTCGGGTCGGAGGTCTTTCCCAGGATTTTTCTATCGGTAAAGGAGCTGTATTTGTATGCGGCGACCGGATCTTAGAGTGAGGCGCGCGTGATTGCCGCGATTGTGACCGGGTTTTTGGCGGCCGCGGCGGCCGGAGCAGCCGGGTGGCTGTTGGGCCGTCGGACCGCAGAGTCACGTGCGGCCGGGTTGGAGCGGAGGCTGGCTCTGCTCGAAGACGCGGCAGGGAGGAAGTACCGCGAGCGGCTGGCGACAATGAAGCGCCGGCTGGGCTTTGTCTATCTGGATGGTTTGCCCGCCGCGGCCGACCCGGAGGTCGCGGAGATGTTCGAGGCCGGGACAAGATACGCGTCGCAGGCCGAATGGGACAAGGCCGGCGAGCGCTGGACCAGGGCCCAGGCCAAGGCCGAGCCGGGCGGGGCCGTGGCGCTGCGGATCCTGTGCGGTATCTGCCGGTTGCTTTTGAACCAGCCCGAAAAGGCGCAGGTCGAATTCGACGGAGCGTTGAGCGCGAGCCGCGAGGCAGGCGACCGCGCGGGCAGTGCGGCGAGCCTCTTGGCGCTGGGCGCGATGGCGACAGAGCAGAATGCGTCGCGCGACGCCGCTCGCTGGCTCGACGATTCGCGCTCTCTCAGCCGGCGACTGGGCCTGAGCGAGTTGGAGGCGGCGGCGTTGGTCCGCCTGGCCGGGCTGGCCGA
Source organism: uncultured bacterium (assembly GCA_964485845.1). Taxonomy (GTDB): domain Bacteria; phylum Hydrothermota; class Tepidihabitantia; order Tepidihabitantales; family Tepidihabitantaceae; genus UBA2258. The sequence goes on from CAZAKP010000022.1 coordinate 20,404, forward strand.
CGCGGATGAGGACTACGACCGGGCGGTTGGCCTTCATCGTCAGGCAGTGGCCGCCCTTCAGGCCGCGGGCGACCGCGTGGCCGCAGTTCGTCAGTATGGAGCTGCCGGCGAGACGTTGTTCCGCCAGGGCGAACCCGACAAGGCGCGGGCCGCGCATGAGGACGGTCTGCTCCTTGCCAAGCAGGTCCACGACCGGCTCGGCGAAGCCGACCGGCTGGCGTCGGTCGGCGTTATCCACCGGGCACAGGGTGAAACCGAGCGCGCGCTTGAGGTGCTTGAGCGGGCATTACACATCTATGGCGAGATTCACCAGGATGGCCCCACGGCCCGCCTGCTCTATGAGCTGGCGTTCATCTACGAGGAACGGGCTGAGCCGGACGCGGCCCAGGAATATCGGGAGCGGTCGCTCGCGCTTGCCCGCGAGACCGGGGAACGATGGTTGCAGGCGCGAAATCTTGAGCAGATGGCCGAGCATTGCCTGTCGCAGGGAGCCTTTGAGCAGGGTCTGGCTTTGTTCGAAGCGGCGGCCGGGATTGACCGCGATGACTCGCGGAAGCGTGATCTGTGCCACGACCTGACCGGAGTGGGCCGAGCCTTGCTGCGGCTCGGCCGCACCGCCGAGGCGCTGAATCCGCTGGCTGATGCGCTGGCCCTGGGCGAGAAGCTTGGCGACCAGCGGGCAGAGATGTGGGTGTCACTCTTTCTAGGCGAGGCCCAGGGTGCGGCCGGGCTTGCGGCCGACGCTCTCCGCAGTCTGGAACGGACCCAGGCTCTGGCCCGCAAAGCCGGGGAGGATGGCGTCCAGGCCGCGGCCCTGGCTGAGGCCGCGCAGGTTCATCGTCGGCAGCAAAACTGGTCCGCGGCCGCCTCAGCCGCTCAGTCCGCGTTCGAGTTGCACCGGAAGCGTAACGATAACGCAGCGCAGGCGCGCGACCTGGTAGAGATCGGCGTCGCGTTCGGACACCAGTCACGGCCGGACGAGGCCAAGTCCAAAATCGAGGACGGACTGAGGCTGGCTCACGCGGAGGACGATACTGCGACCGAGGCATGGGCGCTGTTTGAGATGGCCCCGGTCAGCCTCGCGTTGGGCGATGCGGCGCTTGCCCGGATGAATCTGCAGCGGTCTCTTCAGTTGCGCGAGGCCGAAGGCGACATGCGGGGTCAGGCCGAGTGTTTGCTGGCGTTGGGCCGGCTGCTGGCCGACATCGGGGAGAATGAGTCGGCCCGGTCGCGGTTGGACCAGGCGGCACGGCTGTACGTCAAGCTGGATGACCGGGATAGCGCGGCCGATGCGACGCGGGCCCTGGCCGGGCTGCCGGGTTCGGGCGGAGTGCAGATCATCGGGCAGTGACAGAAAAGCCGCTGCCTCGGGTTGACTCCCGGGGCAGCGCTGCTACAATTCGGTCCCGAAAGGGCGATTAGCTCAGTTGGTTAGAGCGCTGGTCTCACATACCAGAGGTCACAAGTTCAACTCTTGTATCGCCCATTATCGAGCCCAGACCGGACAGGAGTTGGCGGTTGGGAACCAGCCCGACACCACGCCCGACTTCCACCACTTTATTTCCCGTTATCCGGCTTCCAGCTTACTTCTTGCCGCGGTTACGGGCCGGGACGGTCCTGACGCCCTCCCAGCGGAAACCCATCTGCCGGCGGTAGCGGCGGCGCTGTAGCCCGCTGAAGCCCAGCTTGTCGCAGGCCTGCTCAAAGGTCAGGCCGCGCGCGAGGAGCTTGCGAATTGACTCCTGGCGGCACATACGCTGGATTCTGCCGGCAGGCTCAATCTCGCGTCTCACCTGGCGGATGGCTTCGCGGACGTGATAGTCGCTGACGCCGTAGTGACGGCCGATGGCGGAAAGCGACTCGCCCTTGTCGTGAAGGTTGGCCATGGCGATACAGGTGCGGCGCGACACGGTGCGGTGCCACGCGCGGATACGGCGGCTCGGCTTGGTCTTCAGCCGCGGCATGAGCTGGCGGATGCGTTCGCGGGACACGCCTACGGCCCGTGACAGCTCAGCCTGGGTCATGCCGGAGACGGCCTTACCCAGTTTCTCGATCTTCTGTGAGGCAGTTAGTTCCATTAGACTTCCTTTCGCGTTGAGACGACTATCATCCCTTGGTGCCTGATACAGTTGCGGTTGGTCATGAGCCGGGGCTGATCCGGGCAATCCGGACGCGAGTCAGCTGCTGACGGTGTCCCTTCTTGCGCCGGTAGTTTTCGCGCCGGATAAACTTGTAGATCGTCACTTTGTCGGCGCGGGTGTGGCCGACCACCTCGGCGTCCACTTTCGCCTCGGGCACGGTCGGCGTCCCGATGACGGCCTTGTCCTGCGTGCGCACGAACAACACCTCAAGCGGAACCGTCGCGCCCGGCTCGGATTCAAGATGGGGAACGGTCAGGACATCTCCTTCCTCGACGAGGTACTGACAGCCGCAGACTCTCACAATCGCGTACATTCTGATCTCCTACTTTCCTAGCGGACTGGGTTGATTCGGCGCTGGCTCGGCCGGGAGGGGCTGCGTTGGGAGCGACTGCTGCGCCGGGGTCGGCTGCGGCGCCGCGGCCGTGCGGCCGAGCCGCGACCCGGCGATGACGAGGCCGAGCGAGGTGAGCATAAAGGCGACCGCCACCCCGGTTGTCAGCTTGGCCATGAACGGGGCCGCCCCGCCGCCGCCGAACACGCTTTCGCCGCCGCCCATAATGACTGCCATTCCGCCCTTCTGGGGCTGCTGGACGAGGACGACCAGCACCAGGACAACCGAGACCAGCAGATGGAAGAATATCAGCACGCCGTACATTGAGCTTTCTCCTTAATAGGGCTAGATTAGCGGAATGGAAAACGAAGTCAAGACACGATGCTACTCATGAAATCAGGCCAGTCAAGTAAGACGTTGCCGAGTCGGCAATGGCGCGGAAAGAGGCGAGAGCGAGGCTCGCGCCGCCGATGAGCGCGCCGTCGACGTCAGGCTGCCTGAGCAGTTCGACGACGTTGTCAGGCTTGACGCTGCCGCCGTAGAGCAGGCGGGTCCGTGCCGAGGAGCCGGGAGCCAGGTTCCCGGCGAGCCACTGCCGCACGAAGGCGTGCACTTCGCCGGCCTGGCTCGGACTCGCGGTGCGGCCGGTGCCGATCGCCCAGACCGGCTCGTAGGCGATGGTGAACTGCGCGGCCGCGGGGATTCCGGCAAGCGCCGCGCGGAGCTGGCGTTCGATGACTTTGAAGGTCAGGCCCGATTCCCGTTCCGACAGCGTCTCACCGCAGCAGAGCACCGGTTCGATGCCGGCGGCCAGCGCCGCCGTTATCTTCTTACGGCAGGTGTCGTCGGTCTCGCCGAACAAAGTCCGGCGTTCGGAATGGCCGACCAGCACGTACTTGCAGCCGAGTTCGGCCAGGAATCCGGCCGCCGTCTCGCCGGTGAAGGCACCGTTGGGCGCCCAGTGGCAGTTCTGGCCGCCGTAGGCGATCGTGGTTCCCTTCAGGACGTCTGCCACCGCTGGCAGGGCTACCAGCGGCGGAAAGACGGCGATCTCCGCCTGCGCTGAGGAATCGGCGGTGGGCAAGTTGCGCACAGCCGATTTGGCCAGATCCTGAACAAATGCCCGGGCCTCAGCCGGGCCCTTGTTCATCTTCCAGTTACCCGCGACGAGCGGGAGTTGTGCGCGGTTCATCGGTCCGCCAGTGCCGCGATTCCGGGCAGGGTCTTACCCTCGAGGAATTCGAGGGAGGCGCCGCCGCCGGTTGAGACGTGGCTCATCTTCTGGGCGTAGCCGAACTTGGTAAGCGCCGCGCCGGTGTCGCCACCACCCGCGACCGTGGTCGCGCCACGGTCGGTGGCCGCGGCCACCGACTCGGACAGGAGCCGCGTACCTTCGGCAAAGGCGGCCCGCTCGAACACGCCCATCGGGCCGGCCCAGACCACCGTGTTCGCAGTCGCGAGCACTTCGGCGTATCTCCGGGCCGATTCAGGCCCGATGTCGAGGCCCATGTCGGATTCGGGTATGGATTTGGCCGGAACGGTTCTCGCGTCCGCATCGGCGTCGATGGACGGTGCGACTACTACATCCGTTGGGAGCACCAGTTTCGTGTCACCGGCAAGCGGCCTCAGTTGCTCGGCCAGGTCCGGTTCCCAGAGCGACTTGCCGATGCCCATGCCGCGTGCCTTCATGAAGTTGAACGCCGCGGCACCGCCGAGAATAGCGTGGTCGAGCTTGGGCAGGAGGTTCTTGATGACGCCGGCCTTATCCGAGACCTTGGCCCCGCCGATGATGGCGACGTAAGGCCGGGCCGGGTGCTCAAGAACCCGGGTGAGGAAGTCCACCTCTTTTTCCATGAGTAGGCCCGCGGCGGGCTGCTTGAAGAAAGAGGCAGCGCCGACTGTTGAGGCGTGGGCGCGGTGAGCTGCGCCGAATGCGTCGTTCACATAGACGTCGGCGAGCGACGCAAGCTCCCGAGCAAAGGATGGGTCGTTCGCCGTTTCGCCCGGATGGAACCGGAGATTCTCAAGCAGCGTCACGGTTCCCGGTGCAGCCCGTTTTCTCACTTTGGCTGCGTAGTCGCCGGTGTAGACCGGAGCGTAGGTCACCGGGCTGCCGACGAGCTGGGAGACAACCGGTAGGACCGGGAGGAGCGAAAAGAGCGGGTCGGGCTTGCCCTTGGCTTTTCCGAGGTGCGACGCGAGGATGACACCCGCTCCGTGGTCGAGGAGATACTGCAGGGTCGGCAGCGCGGCCACGACGCGGGCGAGGTCCCGGATGTGCATGTCCTCGGTCATCGGGACGTTGAAGTCGACGCGCAGGAATACGCGTTTACCTCGAACGTCGATGTCACGGACCGTCAGTTTCTTCATGAACTATGCGCGGGAAGCCATGTAGGCGACCATGTCGACCAGCCGATTCGAGTAGCCGAACTCATTGTCGTACCAGGCGAATACCTTCACCAGCGTGCCGTCGGTTACGGCGGTCAGCTTGGAGTCGATCATGCTGGAGTGGGGGTTCCCGACGAGGTCAACCGACACGACCGGCTCATCGATGTACTGGAGGATGCCCTTGAGCGGTCCTTCGGCCGCGGCCTTGAACGCGGCGTTGACTTCTTCCTTGCTTGTTTTCTTCTCCACGCTGCAAGCGAGGTCGACGATGGAAACGTCGGGCGTGGGCACGCGAATGGCGACGCCGTCGATCTTTCCTTTCAGTTCCGGGAATATCACGGCGATCAGCTTGGCCGCTCCTGTTGACGTCGGTATCATCGACAGCGCGCCGGCCCGGGCGCGGCGCAGGTCCTTGTGGGGTTGGTCGAGTAGCGCCTGGTCGTTTGTGTAGGCGTGGACCGTCGTCATGTACGCGCGCTGGATCCGGAAGTTCTCGTGGATGACCTTGGCCGCCGGCACGACGCAGTTGGTGGTGCAGGAAGCGTTGGAGACGATGTGGTCGGTCTTGGGGTCGTAGGTCGTGTGGTTCACTCCCATGACCAGTGACTTAATGGGTTTGTCGCCCTTGGGTGGAGCAGAGATGATGACCTTCTTTGCCCCATACTTCAGGTGCATTGCCGCCTTGTCGTACTCGGTGAAGAGGCCGGTGGATTCGATCACGTAATCGGCGCCGAGTTGCTGCCAGGGTAGTTCCGGGTTCTTCTTGGCGTTGTTCACGAGCACCTTGCGGCCGGCGATGGTGATGTAGTCGCCGTCGACCTTCACATCCGGGAACTGGCCGTGGACCGAATCGTACTTCAGGAGATGGGCGAGGGTCACCGGGTCGGTGACGTCATTGATGCCGACCAGTTCGATCTGGGGGTGGCGCGAAGCGATTCTCGCCACAAGCCGCCCGATTCTGCCGAAGCCGTTGATTGCGAGTTTGACGGACATGCATTCCTCCTTAAATGATAAGAGCAGTCTCAGGTTTCACTCACCCTCGCTTGAGGGTCTGCAACCAGTCCTGTCTGGGTTGAAGGTTAAGCATAGATACCTAAGTGCGGCTCGTCAAGGCCGGAGTTCTGCGAACTCGGTAGGAGGATTTCGCCGAGCGGCATGCCTCAAGACCGGATCACCCGGTCGCGTTAGTCGAGGGCGCTTGACTTTGAGGGCGATTCATCTATTCTCTTCGCTCTTACTCACTCTGGAGGATTCAATTGGCCGATAAGCTCAAGTTCGGTTTCTATTGGGCGGCCTCGTGCGGAGGCTGCGAAATCGCCGTTCTGGACACCAATGAGAAGA
>CAZAKP010000023.1:0-25203 GCA_964485845.1 uncultured bacterium
CTAGTCCAAGGAACCCGTCGAGCAAAGGCTGCCTGCGGAAACGCAGGCAGCCTACTCTTGCGCGCGGGCCTTCGACCATCGGGATGGACGTGCTATCAAGGTGGGCGAGAACGGGGGGAAGAGCTTGGAGAGGCATCACCGGAGAGTCTGCCAGAGGCTCCGGGAGACGCTCTACCAGAGGCTCTGCCAGAGCGTCTGCCAATGAGTCCGGGAGAGGCTCTGCCCAAGGCTTCACCGGAGAGCGGGGGAAAGGCTCTGCCCGAGGCATGGGGAGAGGCATCCCCAAGGGCTCTACCAGAGAGCGGGGGAAAGGCCTTGCCGGAGGCTCTACCGATGAGTCTGGGCGAGGCATTACCGGAGAGCGGGGCAAAGGCCTTGGGAGAGGCTCTACCAGAGGCTTGGGGGAAGCACCTCCCCAACGAGGCACCCGGTGGTCAATCGACATATTCCATAAAGTCAGGTTACACATTTCGGGCTTTTCAGGCGTATCTACGTATAGGAGTACCTGTATGAGAAGACGAAGCCACCACACTCCGCACCGCGAGAATCCGCAGGAGCAGCGGCTGCGGGAACTGGTTGGCTCGCTCGTCGCGGATGAGTCGGAGAAGGCGGCGTATGTGGCGTCTGCTCATGAGCTTATGATGGCGGAGCGCCGCTCGGAGCGGCGGGGCAGGCCGGAATTCAGATGTCAGCGACCGGAGTGCAGAGCGAGGAGCGGAGCACTGACCACAGATAAACGCGGGTGCACACAGATTGGCACTGCGGCCGTGCGGGCACGGCCGTTTCCCGACTACTCGCGGCGGACGAGACGGTCGAGGCCACCAGCGAGCACAAATGCGATGGACTGGAACGACTGGCTCCGCGAGTCGGTATTGCCTCCGAGGCGCTGCAGTTCGGTGTCGAACTCGCGACGGCGGGGGCAGCGCCGGCCAGAACGCCACCTACAGGCAAGCGCCAGGGCGACCCTCCGGCCTGACGCCGCTGGCACCCGGCAGTTAGCTGCTGTATGCTCTACCCCTCACGACAGCAGGAGACGGGAGGAACCGACCGAGGAAGTCCTGTCCGGTCCAGGGATGCTAAGGGTGTTCCTTTGGCACCCGGTCGGAGACTCTGAACCGCCTGTCGTCAGCCCCATTCTTCGCGTCCGTAGGTGCCGGACCGGACTATACCCCGGATAGTCCCGGGTAGGCCCCGGGTAGGCCCCCCTTAGTAGCGACCGTGAACATGAGACCCACGCATTCGGCCCTGATTTTGCGTGAGTTACGGGGCAGGCATCATCGAATGTTAGCAGATTTCGCTACGCCTCCGACGCCGCACCAGCGTTTCCATGTCCCATCCCGAACATCGCGCTCGTGCATGGCCAAGCATAAGAGAGGCTTTCGCACCAACCAGCGCCCTCCAGCCTACTTGTGGCCGCGCGTGCGCATCTCCGGACGTGGTGTCTACTCCGGACGTTTCCAGCAGTAGCCAAGCTCCTTGCCGGAACTGCCCGGTAGAGCACTGACGCGGGCGAGTTGACTCAGCGCGGACGGCTCGCCCCGCCCAGACCGTTCTGCCGCGTGGCTTCCCGGTACTCCTCAGGACAGTTAAGTGCAGACGGAAGCTCGCCGCGCCTCGAGTGTATGGTCCCGTTTCATTCAGCCTTCTTCGTGGCCGACGAAACCGGAATCGGGGGCCGGACATTTCTTGACTCATCCGGCCATCCGGCCTATAATCGCCCTCGAGGAAAACCCATGCCCAAAAGAACATACCAACCGTCAAACATCAGCCGCAAGCGTACTCACGGGTTCCGCGCCCGCATGCAGACGCCCGGAGGCCGTAACGTTCTTCGTCGCCGCCGCGCAAAGGGCCGCAAACGCCTGTCCGTATGAATGGCAGAGACTCTGGCTCGCATCGAAATCCTGCGCCGGAAGCGAGACGTGGCCCGGGTCAGGCGGTTGGGCGCCAAGTCCGGCACGCGGTTCCTCAGCCTGCGTTGCGCGCCGAATCCTGATTCGCCGACCGACAAAAGAACCGAGTCACTCTCTTCCCGCCGGGTGGCGTTCCTGCTGCCGCGCGGGGTCGGGAACGCGGTCGAGCGAAACCGGCTGAAGCGCCGGCTGCGCGAAATCTACCGCCGAAACAAGGGCTGGTTTCCGGCCGGGCAGGACTGCATCATCCAGCCGACGGTATCAGCAGGCAGACTCACTTTTGCCGAGCTGCGCGAACAGGTGCAGGCCGTTGCTCGAACCAGGTCAGGAGCGAGAAGCTAGATGGCAGAAGCCGGATGTGTATCGGAGCGGAGTCGGACTTCTGACATCTGCCTTCGGTTTCTGAAGCTCCTCGTCCTTTTCTACCGCAGCACCATCGGGCTGGCGCTGCCGAACTCCTGCCGTTATCACCCGACCTGTTCGCAGTACGCACTGGATGCATTGAGCGAGTACGGGGCCGCGAAGGGTACCTGGATGGCACTGAAGCGCATCGCCCGCTGCCACCCGTGGGCAGCAGGTGGATATGACCCGGTTGTGAGGAAATGGCGAACGGCGGACATTCAGCCAAGGAAGACGACATGAGGAACGACCAGCAGACATCCAGCACCCTGACCACGGTAATCGGCTTCGTCCTGGTGGCCGCAATACTGATCCTGTCGCAGATATTCCTCCGGCCGAGGACCCCTCCGACTAAACCGGCTCCGACTCCGACCCAGCAGACCCAGCCGGCCGAGACCGCGCAGCCGGCCCCGCAGGAGTTGGTACCGACTCAGACGCCCTCACTGACCCCGCTCGCGGTGCAGCCCGCGCCGGAGTCGATCGTGACCCTGGAGAACGACCTGGTGCGGATTGAGTTCACGAGCGTCGGCGGCTCCATCCGGTCCGCCTGGATGAAGAAGTACAAGGCAGAGGTGGTCCCGCAGGGGAAGAACCTGCTCGGTACCGCCGTGGAACTCCCGCTCGGCTGGGTCTCGACCGACGCCACGCCAATGCAGGTGACGCGGACCGATACACAAGTCACCTTCACCGCGAGGAATGAGAGCCTGACCCTTACGAAAACTTACACGCTGGGCAGCGACTACACGCTGGACCACCGGATTTCGCTTTCGGGTGCGGCCAAGGGCTTCGCCGTTGACGGAATGGCCGGAATCGCCGCAACCGAGAAGGACGTAAAGCGCGGACTTGCCCATTTCCACTTCTATTCCAAGGTCGGGAAGAAACTCAACCAGGTCCCGGCCGGCAAGCTCAAGACCCCGAAGGGCACCTGCGAAGAGGCCGAATGGGTCGGCGTGAAATCCAAGTATTTCCTGCTCGCCGTCATCGGCTGCGGCCGGACCTTCGACTCGACCAACGCCGTAACGCTGGCGGACGGCCGCGTCGGATTCAACGCCGTGGTGAAGAACCCGGCCCCGACGACCGAAATCACGGTCTACCTCGGTCCGCTGGAGTACGGGCGTCTGCGCGCGTTCGGCCTCGGACTCGACAACGTTGTCGGCCTGGGCTGGACGCGGCCGATTGCGCTGGCCATGCTCTGGTTCCTGCGCGTACTCTACTCGGTAGTCCGGAACTGGGGACTCGCCATCATCGTCTTCGCCGTTCTGATGAAGGCGGTCTTCTTCCCGCTCACGCGGACCCAGACCAAGCAGATGCGCCAGATGCAGCTCCTGCAGCCCAAACTCAATGAGCTGAAGGTCAAGTACAAGAGCGACCCGCAGAAGCTTAATTCCGAGACGATGCAGCTCTACCGGCTGTATAAAATCAACCCGGCATCGGGCTGTCTGCCGCTCCTCATCCAGTTGCCGGTCTTCTGGGCCCTGTACGCGGTCTTGAGCAACTCGACCGAGTTGCGCGGCGCCCCGCTCGGGCTCTGGCTGAAGGACCTGTCCGAGCCCGATGCGCTGTTCGGGCACCTGCCCGGCGGCCTCCCGATGGTCGGCGGCGCCGCGATCGGGCTCGTGCCGCTGCTGATGGGCGCTTCTTCCATTGCTCAGACCCTGATTACGTCCACCGATAAGAAGAACCTGGCCATGACCATTATCATGCCGGTCTTCATCACCCTGATATTCCTGAATATGCCGAGCGGGCTGCAGCTTTACTGGTTCCTGTACAACGTCCTGTCCATCGGCGAGAGCCTGATAGCTATGAGAGGAGGATTGCCTTGGAGCAAAACCAAGACGCGCAGGGAACCGTCCCTGGTGACGGCGCCCCCTCAGAAGTAGTCGGGACTCCACCCGAAGTACCGACCGAGGCGGAGCTGGTCCGACAGGAGGTCCAGTTTCTTGCCCATCACATCGGCATCCGCGCCCGGGTTGAGGTGGAGCTGCATCCTGAAGGCTACTACGCTAATATCCACGCGCGGCGCTCCAGCGGCATCGTCATCGGCCGCCACGGCGCCACACTGGAGGCCATCGGCCACATCGTCCGGCTGATGGTCGCCCGTCATCATCCGAACGTACCCAAGATCATCGTGGACATCGCCGGCTACCGCCAGCGCCGCGCCGGCTTCCTGCGGGCCAAGGCGCTGGCAATCGCCCGGATCGTACTGGAAGGTGGCCGCGAGATGGAGCTCGAACCGCTCACGTTCGAGGAACTGGAAATCGTACAGGACGAACTGAAGCAGCTACCCGGGGTCCGGGCTCACGCCGTCGGCGATGGCTCGCCGCGAGTGGTAATCATTTCCCCCGCGAAGAAATGACCGGCCGCAGCGGAGCGGGCCCGCGCTCCGCCAATCGTCAAACGTCAATCGTCGCTCGGCGCTCGCCGGACACCATCTGCGCCCTTGCCACGCCGCCGGGCGCCGGCGGCATCGCGGTCATCCGCGTATCGGGTGACAAGACGTTCGCGATTCTCGACCAATTCCTCGCTGACCGCAAACCCTCGCGCCAGCGTTCGCGCACCGTTCAGTTGAGCTGGTTCACCTCTGCCGACCACAGGCCGGTCGACCAGGTCATGGTCACGGTCTTCCGTTCACCCCGGTCCTACACCGGCGAGGACTTGGCCGAGCTGTCGTGCCACGGCGGTACCGCCGCCGCGGACGCCATCCTCAACCAGCTCGTCCGCGCCGGTAGCCGCATCGCCGAGCCGGGCGAATTCACCCGCCGGGCGGTTTTGGCCGGAAAGCTGACGCTCTCTCAGGCCGAGGCGGTCGCCGACATGGCCGAAGCCCGCTCCGAGGCGGCACTCAAGGGCGCACTTGCCCGCTACCGCGGTGAGCTCTCCCGGTTCGCTGCCGTGATTGCCGACGACTTGAAGGAACTGCTCGCGGAAATCGAGTACAACCTCGGGTTCGACGAACACGAAGCCGCCGCACTTCCGACGGCGCGCATCCGCTGCATCGCGGCGCGACTCAACCAACTGGTTGAGTCGACCACGGCCGGCCGGTTCCGGGTTGAAGGCGCGAACGTCGTCATCATCGGCCGTCCCAACGCCGGCAAGTCGAGCCTCTTCAACCGCCTGGTCCAGGGAGAGCGCGCCATTACGAGCCCGATTGCAGGTACGACCCGCGACCGGATTGATGCGACCGTTGCGCTCGCCGACATGCCGGTGCGATTCGTGGATACTGCCGGTCTGACTGCCCGGGCCGGGACGCGCCTCAGCCGGCTGGCCCTTGCTCAGACCGGCACGGCCCTCGAACAGGCTGACATCATCATCGCGCTCTTCGACGGCTCCCGGCCGGCCGGTCCATCCGACCGGACCGTAACAGCGGCCATCGACGGCCGCCGCTCAGTCTGCGTCCTCAATAAGTCCGACCTTCGGCAGCGCTTCGAGCGCGCCTCGCTGCCCTCCTGTCCGGCCGGACTCATCCCGGTTTCCTGCCGCACCGGCGCCGGCATCAAGAGACTGCAGACGCACCTTGCCCGCGCGCTCCGAGCCGGACCTGCGCCCCGGCTCGCGGTGAACCGTCGCCAGCTTGAGGCGCTGTCAGCCTGCCGCGACGCCCTTGTCCGGGCCGGCGCGGCCCCGACCCTTGAAGCCGCCGCTCTTGAAACCAAATCGGCACTTGATATGCTCGGTCAGGTAGATGCTCCAGCAACCAGCACCGACATCCTCGACCGGGTGTTTGCCCGCTTCTGCGTAGGGAAGTAAGATGCAGCGCATCATGCTCTATGTCGAAGACACGCCGGGCATGGCGACGGCGGCGGCCTGGGCGTTGCGCCTTGCCCGGGACATGTCCTGCCGCGTGTTTGCTTTGTCGGTCGTCGACCCCGACGCCCCGCGGCGGCGGGACACCCAGACCTCCGACGCCGAGGAACGCGCGTGGAACCAGTTGTACGAGGTGGAGGACGACGCGTTTCAGAAGAACGTCCGCATCTCGCTCCTGCTGGAGACCGGCGACCCGCTGCCGAAGCTGATCGGCCTCAGCACCAGCTACGATGCCGAGTTGATCGTCGCCAGCGCTGACTGCCGGTTGACGTGCTCGGAGTTGGTACGCCAGAGCAACCGGCCGGTCGTGTTCGTGAAATAACCCGATGGAGGTATGATGGCGAAGATATCCGAGCTGCTGCCGCGCTCGGCAATTGTGCTCAACCTGCAATCGAAGGAGAAATTCGAGGTGATCGGCGAGCTGGTCCGCCCGCTGGTTGCGACCGGCGCCATCACCGAAGAATCCGAGTTCGTATCAGCAATCGTCCGGCGCGAGAACATGGAGAGCACCGGGATCGGCGTGGGCGTCGCGATTCCCCATGCGCGGACCAAGGCCGTCTCCAGCATCGTGCTCGCGTTCGGTCGGTCCGATTCAGGCGTGGATTTCAACAGCCTCGACGGCAAGCCGTCGCATCTCATCTTCCTGATTGCCGCGCCGGAAGAACAGAAAACCGAGTACATCATGACGCTGGCGCGGCTCTCCAAGCTGCTGCGAAAGGACGAAGTGCGCATCGGCCTGAACAAGGCCGGCTCACCCGACGACGTGCTCCGGGTGATAGTGCAGCATGAGTCCTAGCCCGTACTCCAGGATAATCGGCCGACTGCAACTGTCCGTGGTCCTGGGGGATATCACCGAGCAGGCGTCTGACGCGGTCGTCAATGCCGCCAACAACTACCTGTGGATGGGCGCGGGCGTGGCCGGCGCCATCAAGGCGAAAGGCGGTGTCGAGATCGAGCTCGAGGCGATGCGACTCGGTCCGATTGAACCCGGCCAGGCTGTTACGACAACTGCCGGTCGGCTCCGGGCCCGCTACTGCATCCATGCCGCAGCCATGGGGCAGGATCTCGTCACCAGCGCCGAACTGATTGCCAGGGCTGCGCGGAGCGCGCTGGCCGAGGCAGAACGGCTGGAACTCGACTCGGTCGCGTTCCCGGCGCTCGGCACCGGGGTCGGCGGCTTTCCCGCCGACGCCTGCGCGCGCCTGATGATTGCCGCCGCACTCAGCCACAGCCGCGACCACGCCAAACCCGGCTCGGTTAGTTTTGTCCTGCGCGACGAGCCGGCGTTCCGGTCCTTCGTCGAAGCACTGAAATCGATACCCGATGCCTGATACCGGCTACTTCCTGGCCCGCTGCCGCGACGAACTCGTCCGCCTGCTCGCCGCGCAGGGTATCGCTGTCAACGCGGCCGAAATCCGTGACGTCGAGGGCGGCATCGACGCCGACCTCGCCGTCCCGCTCTTTCGCATCGCCAGGGAGAAAGGCGAAAACCCGCAGGCAATGGCCGAGCGGCTGGCGGAGTCCCTGCAACTGAATGGCACCCGGTTCGCTTCGGCCGCCGCGCTCAAGGGCTATCTTAACCTGGCGTTCGACCGTGTTCGCTTCGCGTCGGAGGTCATCGCCGACTTCGGCCGCGACCCGGACCGCTACGGCAGTTCGGGTCTCGGCGCCGGTCGTACCATCCTGATCGACTACTCCTCTCCGAACATCGCCAAGCCCTTCTCGGTCGGCCACCTCCGTTCGACCATCATCGGCCAGGCCCTGCACAACATCTTGAGCTACCTCGGTTACCGCGTCGTCGGCGACAACCACCTTGGCGACTGGGGAACGCAGTTCGGCAAGCTCCTCTGCGCGTTCGCACGCTGGGGCAGCGAAGAAGAACTGGAGCGCAATCCGACCGCCCATCTGCTCAGCCTCTACGTACGTTTCCACGAAGAGGCCAAGGCCAACGCCGGCCTCGAGCTCGAGGCCCGGGATTGGTTCCGCCGGCTCGAAACCGGCGACGAGAAGGCGCGGTCGCTCTGGCAGCGGTTCGTCAGGTTCAGCACGGCCGAGTTCGGCCGCATCTACGACCTGCTCGGCGTGAAGTTTGACTCGGTGCGGGGCGAGAGCGCCTACGAAGACCGCTTGGCCGGCGTCATCGGCCGCGCGCTGGAAAGCGGCGTGGCCCGGCGCGAGCGGCCGGCGGCCGCGATGGTGACCGGTGGGGACGAGATCGGCCTGGACGAAACGGTTGTCATCATCCCGCTCGAGGACAAGGGCATTGATACGCCCCTGATCCTCCAGAAGTCCGACGGCACCAGCCTCTATGCGACGCGCGAGATCGCCACTGCCGAGTACCGCATCGAACGCTGGCATCCAGAGAAGATGCTCTACGTAGTCGGCAAGGAACAGGAACTCTACTTCCGGCAGTTCAGCGCGGCCCTTGCCAAACTCGGCATCGACGTCCCGTGCGTCCACGTCACCTTCGGCCTCGTCCGCCTGCCCGAGGGCCGGATGTCGACCCGCGAGGGCCGGGTCGTCTTCCTGGAGGACGTGATCTCCGAGGCGATCCGCCGGGCCGAGGCCGTAGTTCAGGGCCGCGACCTCTCGACCGAGGAAAAGGCCCGCATCAGCCGCATCGTCGGCATCGGCGCCATCAAGTACGCCGACCTCTCCCAGAGCCGCATCAAAGAGGTCGTGTTCGACTGGAACCGGATGCTCGCGCTCGACGGCGACTCGGCGCCCTACCTCCAGTACGCCTATACCCGGACAAGGTCGATACTCAGAAAGTCCGAAGTCCAAAGTCCAAAGTCCAAAGTCCCGAGTCCTTCGTCCTTCGTCCTGCCTGAGGAATTCGCACTCCTGAAGTCGGTGGCCCGGTTCCCGGATTCCATCGTCGCCGCGGCCGAGACGTACGAGCCCCATCGGATTGCCGGCCGCATCTACCGCCTTGCCCGTGATTTCTCCGCCTTCTACGACAAGGCGCCGGTGCTGAAAGCCGAGACGCCGGGACTGCGCGACGCACGCCTCTATCTGGTCGAGATGACCGGCAAGGTGCTCGCGGCCGGCCTCGCCCTGCTCGGCATCGAAGTCACGGACCGCATGTAGCCGTCCGGGGTTCGTACTTCTGCACCCTGCGTTCTGACCGCTGACTCCGCCTAACTCAAGCCCTTTGCCTTGACTCTTGTCCCTAACCCGCTAGAATCCCCTGCACCTGTGACAATCACTTTCTGGAGGACAAATGCCGCTACCTAAGAGACGACATTCCCACACGCGTGGACGCAAGCGCCGCACCGGCTGGAAACTGACCGCTCCGACCATCGTGGACTGCCCGCACTGCCACGAGCCGAAGCTGCCGCACCGCGTCTGCCCGCACTGCGGGTACTACGCCGGCAAAGAGGTCATCTTTGTCGAGAAAGAAAGCGAGAGCTAGCAGCGCTCCGGTCCGCGACCGCCACTCCCAATTGAACCGATGAGAATCGCCCTTGACGCGATGGGCACGGATAACGCGCCCGCCGCCGAGCTCGAAGGGGTCGCGCTCGCGCTCGACGAGTGGAAGGACCTCGAGATCGTGCTGGTCGGCAAGCCCGGCATCATCGACGCCGAGACCATCAAAGGTTACTCCGGCCGGCTGGAACTGGTTCCGGCCGAGGAAGTCGTCGGCATGAATGAGCCTCCCAACGAGGTAGTTAAGCGCAAACGCAACTCCTCGATGGCAGTCTGCATGGACCTGCTGAAGCAGGGTAGAGTCTCGGGCGTAGTCAGCGCCGGCAACACCGGCGCGATAATGGCGTTCGCGGTGACGATGCTCGGCGTCGTGCCCGGCGTCTACCGCCCGACGCTCGGAGCTCTCTTCCCCACGCTCAAGGGCAACACGTTCGTCCTCGACATCGGGGCCAACGTCGACACCAAGCCGCTGCAGCTCGTCCAGTTCGGGATAATGGGCGCCACGGCGGCGAGCTACCTGTTCAAGAAGGCGAATCCCTCGGTCGGGCTCCTCAATATCGGCCACGAGGACTCGAAGGGCAACGAATTGACCTACAACGCCTACCAGCTCTTCAACAAGCAGGATCTGAACTTCGTCGGCAACATCGAAGGCAACGCAATCCTCAAGGGCACGGTGGACGTGGTTGTCTGCGACGGGTTCGTCGGCAACGCCCTGCTGAAGTACGCCGAAGGACTCGCCGACGTTCTGTCCGGCCTGGTGGAGGAGTATCTCGAATCGGAGTCCAAGTACCGGATGCGGCGCTGGATTTCGAAGCCCGTGCTCCGCGAGTTCATCGAACGGATGGACTACCAGGAACACGGCGGGGCGCTGATGCTCGGAGTGCTCGGCGCGGTCGTGGTCGGCCACGGCCGCTCATCCCCCCGCGCTATAATGAACGCACTACGCAGCGCCGCCACCGCGGCCGAGGACAATCTCGTCGAGCACATCCGCCACCGCTTCGCGCAGCCGGCGCCGACCGAATGAGAACCAGAACATCCCCGCCGGGATATCGAGCCGTCAGAATCGGGGCTCTCATTCCGATGTGTCTCACGGCCGTGCTCGTCCTTTCCTGCAACACGCTGCCGGTTGGCTACGACCAGGTGCGCGACCGGGTCCCCGGAACGGCCGACACGACGCTGCTCTCGGATACGGCCGCTAGTTACGTGCGATATACGCCGCTCGGGGGCTCAAGCCTGCTCTACCTGGGCAAAGACTCCTCCTATGTGTCGCGCATCGCCATCAAGTTCTCGATCCTGGACACGATGAACCTCGACTCCATCACCTCGTTCCAGCTCGTGCTTCACCAACCGGACACGTCAAGGAAGATGCGCTTCTTCTGCCGCCCCTGCTCCTCCGACTGGAGTGAGAGCGGCGTATCGTGGGAGATGGTGGACTCACTCGACCACTGGCTGACCTCCGGTGGCAGCTTCTTCCCCGAAACGGTAGCCGCAGACACCATGGCCGGCGACAGCGCAATGTTCGACTTCCGGTACGCCGAGTTCGACTCCGCAGTCCGGACGGCCATCCGCGACTGGGGCATCGGCATCTTCCCGCAGGATACCGGCATCGTTTCGTTGTATGCCGGCACGGGCACAAACGCGGCCACGGCCCCGCGGCTCCGCGTTACCTACACCGTGAAAGGCAAACAGACCACGCGGATAATCAACGACGCCGCCGACGCCAGCCTGATTGACACAGTCGCCACCAATTCGCAGCCGTACGACCTGCTGGTCGGCTCGGGCGTCGCGTTCCGCACCTGGCTCTCCTTCAATATCGACTCGATACCGCCCGAGGCCACGATTGCCAGGGCCGACCTCAGGTTCAAGCCGAGCACGAAGTACCGCCGCACCGATACAATCGCCCTGGGGGCCTCCCGCCTGACCGAGCCGTTCATCCCGAAAGGCGCCACCGCGCGCTTCGAAAGCCTGCCGAGCGCCGTTGCCAGCTACATTGTGCCGGCGGACAGCGACACCGCCGTCACCATCGACATCCGGTCCATGGTTCAATCCTGGGTGAACCATCCCGATACACTCTGGACCAACCATCCCGCGCCTGACCCTTTGCGTCCGTCCGATACGTTGCGAAACAATGGACTCATCCTAACCGCTTCGCCCGAATGGTCGGCGCTCTTTCGACTCCGGATTCCCCGCTCCGGCCCCGACGCACCGCGTCTCTATATCCAGTACGTCCTCCCGCCGGAAGACAGGTTCAGGTGAAGACACTTCAGATTTCAGATTGTAGGTTGCAGATTACAAGTTGTCTCCGCTCCTCTGTCGGCATTTTGCTATCTGCATTCTGCATTTTGATATCTGCATTCTCCTCTTCCGCGAGCGCCCAGTCTTTCTTCAACTCCCGCGGACTGGGAGAAATCACACCGGCCGGTGAGGCCCGCATCGCGGGGCTGGCCGGGCCTTCGGCTCTGTCCACCCTGAACCCCGGCATATTCGTCGGCCTCGACCAGACCTCGTTC
Organism: uncultured bacterium; assembly: GCA_964485845.1. Lineage (GTDB taxonomy): Bacteria > Hydrothermota > Tepidihabitantia > Tepidihabitantales > Tepidihabitantaceae > UBA2258. Next base: position 12,053 of record CAZAKP010000023.1, read on the forward strand.
CACGTCACGGTGCTCGGCGCCGCCGTGCTCGGTACGCAGTATGGTAACAGCCGCATGCTCGGGGAAGTCCGGCCGGCGGCTTTGAACGTCGCCACGCCGCTGCCTTTCGCCACCCGCCTGTTTGCGGGCATTAACCAAAGGTTCAGCCAGGACTTCAACGTCTGGTCCGACTCGCTTGCCGACACGGCATACCGCCGCCACATCGTCGGCCGGGGCGGAATCTACGCGCTCCGCGTCGGACTCGCCAAGTCGCTCTTCAACAAGGTCTGCGTCGGGGCTGAATTCGACCACGTCATGGGTGGCTCGCGCGAGAACTGGCAGTTCGAAACCGAAAACAGCGGGGTCACGTCGACCGATACCATCGAGGTTGACTATGTGGGCAACACCTTCAAGGTCGGGGGCTCGTTCCAGAGCCGCGTCTTCTCGCTGGCCGCGTATTATGAACCGGCGCTGGGCCTGAACGTGAGACGTTACAAACGCGTGCACGGCGTCATCACCGATACGACGCGCTACTACGACATCTCGCTACCCCAGTCATACTCAGTTGCCGCTGCCGTGAAGCCAAGAGGCAGAATCGGGTTCAACGCAGGACTCACGGTCTACCCCTGGCAGGATGCCACGATCACAAGTGAAGGAAGCCGCTCCGGCCTCGGATACCGGAACGTCTGGCGTGGTTCAATCGGGGCCGAGTACGACATCGATTCACTTCACCCGGTGCGCATCGGGTACTCCCGACAAACCTGGTACTACGGCAGTTCGTACTATGCTCGCGGCCAGGGGTCAGACGCGATCAACGAGAATGGCATCCACGTTGGAACGAGCGTGCAGATTCGCCAGTTCGGTTCGCTCGACATCTCGGGTGAACTGCTCATACGAGACTCGCACATCTATGAAGGTGTCGCCGTCCCGCCGGAGGACAATCCCGGCGGCCTCCGGGAGTACGCCGGCCGGCTGATGCTGACGCTGTCCTATTCCGAGGCCTGGCTGAAGCGCACGCGTCGCTGGGGCTACTAGCCCCGAGTCCGGCTCCCGCCGACAACCGCTGCCCTGATTGACACTCCGGCTCGACCCGCTAACCTCACATGGAGCAACGTGATGTTGACAGGAGAACGAAGACGCTGCCGAGAACTGCTCTGCGGCCTGGTTGCCGGCTTGACGCTGTCCGCCGCACGGCCCGGCAACGAGTGGTTTGAAGTCGCGCCGCTGCCCGTCCCCCGTGCTATGCACATGACCACCTTCGCCGCCACCGGCTCCGGACCCCGCGTCTATGCCATTGGCGGTCAACGCTCACCCACCGATACTATGGAACGGTTGTGCACCGAATACTCGCCGCAGTCCAACTCCTGGGGCATGCGCTCCCCCATGACCCAGCGCCGCGGTTTGGGTCAGTCCTGCTCGGTACTAGGCAAGGTGTGGGTGTTTGGCGGCTGCCGCACGTTCGGGACTGCCCTGCCCTACGTTGAGGCGTACGACCCGGCTCGCGACACGTGGAGTAGCGGCCCAGGCATGCCGACCGGTCAGTACGACTTCGGCGCGGCCGTCTGGCGCGACAGCCTGGTGTTCATTGTCGGCGGCGGAAGCTGGCATCCCTCGGTGCCTCCGACCGCAACCGTCCGGCTGTTCGACCCGAATATCGAAACGTGGTACGTGGCGACGTCACTGCCGGTCCCGCTTGGGGCCGTGGCGTGCGGCATCGTTGGCGACACGCTGCTCGTTGCGACCGGCTGGACCAGCTCCGGCCCGACCAACCGCGCGTGGCGGGGAGTCCTCGACCCCTCGAATCCGAGAGTCATTTCGTGGCAGGAACTTGATACCCTGCCGGGACCTCGACGCTGCCGCACCGCGTGTGGTGTCGCCGACAACCATCTGTTCGTCATTGGCGGATTGTCCCTGCAGGCCGGCTCTTCGCTCGGACTTCATCCTTCATCCTTCAGCCTCCAGCCTTCCGGCTTCTCCGGCCTCAACGACGTCTGGTCGATCGCAAGCGACGGCCAGTGGGTCCGCTGCGCCGACAAGCGAGAGGCCGTTTCCTGCGTGTCCGGCAGCGCCTCGGATGCTTCGGGCCATGTCTACGTTGCGGGCGGTTATTCCGGCGCCGCCCCCTACCTGAAAACAACCGAGTTCCTTGACGTGTCCAGCTACGACCACGACGTCGGCGTGACCGGCATCATCTCGCCGGCGGGCAGGCTGTCACCGGCAGTCGCCTGCCCGGTATCGGTCATGTTCCACAACTTCGGGGCCGCCGCGGAAAGCCTGAGCGCTCACGTCGCGGTTGTCGACTCCCCGACCCAGTCGCCGGTTTTCACCGGTGACAGCACGTTCAGTCTCTTGCCCGACTCGAGCCGGTTGGTTGAGTTCGGCACATTCCTGCCGCCGGTATATACCGTGTTCCATACGACCGCTTTCGTCACGCTCGCGGGCGACCAGAACCCGACCAACGACACCGTCCGCGCGCGCTCGCGCACCACGACCGGTAGCGACCGCGACGGATACGGCTACGTCTACAAGACGACCCAGGAACCGGACAACATGACGTTCTCCTGGTTTGACACCTCCGGCGGAAGCGTGATTGACGACTGGACCCCGAACGGAGATGAAGGCCTGTCACGTCGCGAGCTGCCGTTCTACTTCAACTTCTATGGAAACGCCTTCAACCGAATCTACGTCTGCACCAACGGCTACATCCAGACCTCAAACACAATTGCCAGCCTGAACCTGGCGCTGCCCTACGAGGGAATCAGCAACATCATCGCGCCCTTCTGGGACGACCTCACGGTCCGCGACTCGGGCCAGGTGATCGAGAACTTCACTTCGGACAAAATGGTATATACCTGGGTCGGTGCGCGCCGACAACCGCCTGATACCGGCCGGCTCACCTTCCAGGCCATTCTGCAACTCAACGGTGACATCCGCATCAACTACCTCAACATCACCGCTGACGCCGCCAGCAGCACTATCGGCATCCAGGGCATCGACGGTGGCTGGAACTGGTACCAGGAGTACGTGTACAGCGGGGACCCGCCGAGACACGTGCCCACCAGCCAGACCAGCATCCTCTTCGACGCACCGCCATTGGGCGTCTCGGAACAGCAGAAGTCCGCTCTTAAGCCGATCGGGCTGCAACTGCCGACGGTCTGCCGCGGTCCGGTCCCCATCACTGCTGGCCCGGGCGTCCTCTCCATCCAGGTCTTCAACGTTTCCGGCTCCCTGGTCCGTTCCTTCACGGCCGCTGGCCGTAAGCTGTCAGCCGTTGGCGGATTCACTTGGGACCGTCGTGACCAGCACGGCCGGCCACTGCCTGCCGGTGCCTACCTCGTCCGCGCCGTGTCGCGCCAAACCAGTTTGACCCGAAAGCTCGTCCTGCTAGACTAGTAGCCCTTGAACATAATCGTAGTTGTGACCCTGCTCCTGAGTGCTGAGGCCGGTATCGCACCGAAGCGCCTCGCCGTCATCCCGCTTCAGAGTCACGCCGATGTCTACAGCCTGCCGCATGAGCTTGAGATTCACGGCGTGACCGACAGCACGGTCACCATCGCGGCCCCTGACGACGAACTGGCGCACCTTCGGGCGCTCGGCTACTCGCCGCGAGTCGCGCTGGCCGATTACCAGGCCTGGGTCGATTCCATCCTGCTGGGCTATCGCAGCTACGCCCAGGTCTGCTCGACCATGTATGCGCTGGCCGACAGCTACCCGCTCATCTGCCGGCTCGATACGCTTGGCTTCTCAGTCCAGAACCGTGCCATCCTCGCGATGCGCGTCACCGACAACCCGCAGAACGAGGAAGCGAAACCCGAGTTCCGCATTGTCGGCCCGCACCACGGCGACGAGAAGATAGCGAGCGAGATCGCGCTCTCCTTCCTGCAGTACGTACTGACAAGCTACGACACCAGTACCGCAATCCGCAACCTGGTCGACTCGACCGAGCTCTGGGTCATTCCCGTCTTCAACGTTGACGGCCACGTCGCCAACAACCGCACCAATGCGAATGGCGTTGACCTCAACCGCGACTACGGTTACCGCTGGAACGCTGCGGGCAACAGCTCGGGTCCCTTCTCCCAGCCGGAGACACGCCTGCTGCGCCAACACGACCTCGAAAACAACATCAGCATGGAATTCGCCTACCATTCGGCCGCGGCCTATGTCAATTACCTCTGGGATAACCATCCGTCCGACCCGCCGGACTCCGGCTTGATTGCCTCGCTGGCTCAGCAATACGCGGATTCGACCTACGGCTCCGGCACGACGCAGCTTGAACCCATCAACGGCTACGCCTGGTACGAAGCCGACGGCACCTGCCAGGACGCAAGCTTCGGCCTCTTCGGCAACATCGCCTACACCATCGAAACCGACCAGCCCGGCGCCCAGGCGAAGATCGACTCCATCTGCGTCGCGAACCGCCGCGGGCTGCTGGCAATGATTCAGGCAGCGCGCTGCGGCGCAGCCGGAGTCGTGCGCGACTCGCTGACCCGGTCTCCGCTCTTCGCCCGCATCAGTTTCGACTCTCCCCTGCGCTGGGACTGCTACACCGACCCGGGCATGGGTGACTTCCACAAGCCGCTGCCCGCTGGCAGGTATACTCTTACCGCGCATGCCCAGGGGTATCTGCCCAAGACCATCTCCGATGTCATGGTTCCCGCGGGCGGGACCGCGACCGCGGACTTTGACCTCGTGCCCGATACTCTTGGGAGCATCTACGTCGAAGAGTTGACGTGGACCAACCGCGCCGACCCAGGCGAAATCATGCCGACGACGTCGATATTCGCACTCGGCGCTCCTGACGGCAACGGCTTCCCGCTCGGCCGCAGGGGTGATGTCTGCCTCAGCGCGGGACGCGGCCGAAAGATATCGAATCTTCCCGGCGACGACATCACGGTCTTCGACAGCGACAGCATGGCGGACGGCTACTGGCTCTATGCAGCGAGCGACTGGACCGGCCCGTGGACCGGCCTCGGCCATTCGAACGGAACGGCCTCGTTCGACCTCGGCTCGGCCGGGCTCGACTCTGCCCGCTACCTGCGCATCGTCTGCGACTCAAGCAGTTCTCCTTCGGACCCCGAAGCCGGGCTCGACCTCGACGCCGTCTCCTACCGCTCTTCCCCCGCCGGCATCAGCTCTCCTTCAGCGTTCGTACCTCATCCTTCCGCGTTAAGACTCTTTCCCAACCCTGCCAGCCGGTTCCTGTACGTATCGCTCCCGCCGGCCTGCCGCCGGCTGGAAATCATTGACATTACAGGCCGGCCGCTAAAATGTTACGCACGCGGGGCGATGGAGTTGACCTTTTCCCAGATCCCCGTTGCCGGACTTGCTCCAGGCGTTTACGTGGTCCGCGTCGAAACCGCGGCCGGAGCGTCGCAGCGCAAGTTCATCGTCAACCGGCAGTAGAGAGAAGCGCGGACGTGCAACCATGGTTCGGTTCCGCCACTCGTCATTAGTAATTGGCAATTCGGCATTCTCAAAAGGAGGTCCGTTAAGATGAAGTGGTTCCTCACAATCGCCGTCGTGCTGCTGACAGTCGGCTGCGGGTCCCCCAAGGCCGCGCAACCGGCGGCTCAGCAGCCGGCTCAGGCCGCGGACACAACCCCGCCGGCCGCGCCGAACGACACAACCGCAGCGAAGTCAGTAACTACGCCAACGGCGCAGGAAGGTATGCTCACAGACACGCTGGTCGCAACCAAGCTTCCCGAGAACCTTTTCTTCAACATCAAAGTCAAGGACTACGGGACGATGAAGATCCAGTTCTACACCAAGGACGCGCCCAAGAACGTCACCAATGTTGCCAACCTGGGCATCAAAGGATTCTACAACGGCCTGGCGTTCCACCGCCTGATTCCGGGCTTCATGATTCAGGGTGGCGACCCGTCCGGCAACGGCACCGGCGGCCCCGGCTACACCGTGCCGGCTGAAATCAAACGCCAGCACACCAAAGGCGCAATGGCGATGGCGCGCACCGGCGACCAGGTCAACCCGGAAAAGCGGTCGTCCGGCAGCCAGTTCTACATCTGCTTCCAGCCCACGCCGCAGCTTGACGGCCAGTACACGGTCATTGGCCAGCTCGTCGAAGGCATGGATGTGCTTGCGAAGCTGGAGAAAGTCCCGACCGGACCGATGGACAAGCCCACCACGCCGGTCGTGATGGAACAGGTCTGGGTCACGACGAAGTAGCGACCCACTCGACTCTGAAGGGCGGGCGCAAGCCCGCCCTTTCTGTCCCCAGAGCCGACATTGGGCCAACCACAGAGCCCACAGAGAACATGGAGTGGGTGAAGCCAAGGTCCGGTCTGTACCTTCGGGACCTCTGTCAACTCTGTGGTTCAGTATCGGATTCAGGGTCTGTAGCGCCCGTTGACCGCAGTCATTCGGGGCGTACAATCTGGCCCACTAGTGATAAACGCCGCGAGGCGCGGACTTCAAATCCCCATACTCCTGGTGTGGGCAACCGCCGTGAACGCGACGGTGCTGAGCGGGTACGTCCGCGACGCCGTTTCGGGCGAGCCGGTGCCATACGCTGCCGCAGCCACGCCGGACCACGCCGCCGGCACCGCCGCTGACAAAGACGGCTACTACATTCTCCGCGCCGCGGGCGTCAGCCTCATCGAGTTCTCGGCGATTGGCTACCAGCCGCGTACCTGCACCCTCGATGCGGCGGTCACCGGTGTGGTACGTTGCGACGTCCGGCTCCGGCGTGTACCGATACAAATGCCAGGTGTCACTGCCTCGGCCGCTCGGGAACGGGCACGCCACGAGGTGGACGTGGGCGCCCGCCGTCTTGCCGTGCGCGACGTGATGCTCGCGCCGCGACTGATCGACCCCGACATCATGCGTTCATTTCAATCCCAGCCGGGTGTCGTAGCGGTCAGCGACTTCTCGTCGGCTCTCTATGTCCGCGGGGGCAGCCCGGACCAGAACGCGGTGCTGCTTGACGGGGCGCTCACCTACAATCCCTGTCACCTGTCCGGCCTCTTCTCGAGCTTCAACGCGGACGCTCTCGAAGCGGCCGAGTTGCACGCCGGCGCATTCCCCGCTCAGTACGGACACGCCGTGTCTTCGGTCCTTGATGTGACGACCCGACGAGGTAACAGCGAGCGTTTTGCCGGCAGGTGGGACGCCGGGCTTCTCACTTCGCGTCTGCTCCTGGAGGGGCCGCTCCCCAAAGGCTCGTTCCTTGTGGCCGGACGTCGCGCCTACACCCAGGTGGCGACCGGCGTGATGGCACGCGTGACTCATGACTCCCTCTTCTCGCTGCCCTACTACTTCGAAGACCTTCAGGGCCGGGCAGACCTCGACTTGTCGCAGCAGGACTGGCTCACCTTCAGCGGCTATCTCGGCTACGATGCCATCGATTCTGCCGACGCAAACGACACCGCCCAGTTCCATTGGGGCAGCCGGGCCATGTCGCTGAAGTGGCGCCACGTGTTCGGCCCCGGCCTTGTACTCACGTCGCTCGCCAACCACGGCGCCAGCAGCGCGGCGCTGAAATACGTCTGGTCGCCATCGCCGGTTCCGACGTACGACCGTCTGTCCATGACGTCCGGCAGCTTCAGTCTCCACTCCGACATCGACTATCGGCGCGATTCCGTCCATGCGCTCACCGGTGGCTACGAAGCGACGCTCTTCGAGGTCAGCAGCCGGCGCTCGGCCGACACGAACGTCCTCTGGGACAATCAGAGCCGGCCGTTCTACGCCGCCCTGTACGCCGGTGACAAATGGCATCCGCAGCCACGGTTGCTCGTGCAACCGGGCTTGCGGGGCGAGTTCTTCTCAAGCGGCCGCTACTTCCGGGTTTCACCCAGACTTTCCGCCAAGTACTTCCTCCGCGAAGACCTGTCGCTCACGGCCGGCATCGGCCGCTACTACCAGTACATCAGCACTCCGTTTCCCCGCGACGAGTTGCTCGTCCGCGCTCCGGCGCTCCTCTTCCAACTGATGGTCCCGGCCGATTCCGGCCGGCCACCGGTCTGGGCCGACCACGTTGTAGTCGGCGCCGAGAAATGGCTGCCGAACGGGATGCAGTTGACCGCCGAGGCCTACTACAAACGCATGGGTAACCTGCTCGAGACCGACCTCTACTTCGATCCATCCGATGAGCCCGACTTCGACCCGCTGAACCTGTACCCGATTGCCCTCGTGAATGCCAATGCCGGCATTCGCTCCGGCACCGGCCGAGCGGCTGGTGTCGACCTGCTCGTGCGCAGCGGCGCCGGCTGGGTCGGCTACAGCCTCGCGGTTGCTCGCCGGCAGTTCGTCGGTGACGAGTTCTACCCGGTCTACGACTCGCGGCACAGCATCAATGCCGGCGGCACGGTCCCGCTTGGACGTGGCTGGTCGGCGAACCTCCAATGGACGTTCCGGACCGGCTTTCCCGACACCGGGCCGGTCGGATGGTATGAGGATGTCTTTGTCTACCCGATCACCGGTAGTCGCGTCTTCTACTGGCGGCCGTACTCGGCTGAGGGCCTCCGGTATCCATCCTACCATCGGCTCGACGCCGGCATCGAGAAGTCGTTCCGTCTCCGCGGGGTCGAACTGGCCTGCTACCTGGAAGTGTTCAACGTCTACGCTCGCCAGAACGTCCTCTGGTACAGCTACGAGAACGGCCGGCGCAAACCCTACGTGTTGATTCCCGTACCGCTGCCCAGCCTGGGCCTTAGAGGGAGCTTCTAGTGCGACGAGTGCTCGGCCTCGTGCTACTCCTCCTGGCCTGCGACTCGCCCGTCAAGCCCTTCGACCCTCAACTCAACGTCTTCTGCGTCCTTCGCACCGACGACGTACACCCATTTGTGCTTGTCGGCAAGACTGTCAGTTACGATGGTGAGCGCGACCGCTATGTCTGGAACGGCGTGGCCGATGCCTCGGTTCTGGTAACGAGCGGCCGTGACTCGACTCAATTCCGCTACGTACCGGAGACGACCGGGTACTACATTGCCGAATCCCTTGCCGTCGATGCCGGCCGTGCGTACCACCTGGCGGCTGGCTGCCCGGACTGCGGGGAGGCCCGGGGCAGGACGACTGTGCCCGGCGGTTTCGCGGTCGAGAGCCTCCACATCGACACGCTGTTCAATCCCGATACCCGGGACTCAGTCTATGCCGTGACCGGTGCCTGGTCGGCCAGCGAGGGAGCCGCGCAGTACCAGGTAATCGCGGCGTTCCTGTACAGCCAGCCCGGCACCGACACCGCAGCCGAATACCGTGGACTTGAGACCGCTGCCCTGAACGGCGGCCCGCTGTGGGCTTCGCTGCGGCGGTCGTCCCATGGCGTCACGCTGCCGCTCTGTCTTATCCGGCTGAGCGTCAGCGCGCTCGACCGCAACTACACCGACTATCTCACCATGCAGAGGACGACCGGCTACCGCAACACGCTCATGCACATCGACGGCGGCCTCGGCGTATTCGGCTCCATCTGCGTCGCCGAGACGACGCTCTACCTGACGCCAGTCGACCACAACCCGGCACCCGGCCGTCACGAAAGGTAGCAGCCGCACCCAGGCCCGGGTCACCGACTAGTGGGGAAAAACAGGAAAAACAGGGACACTTCCCAGATTTCTAGTCTGAAGCGTGTCAAGGTAGTTGGATCGGATCGTATCATCCTCACATCCTGATTTTTGACGACGACTCGATCGGGCAAGATGGCGGAGGCGATTGCGAACGAGGAACAGAGGCCGCGTACTGCAACCTTACCTGGAACCGGCAGGACACCAAGGGACGCAGTTGCGCCTGCGGCGTCTACTTTTGTGCGCTCACCGCTGAGAACCAGCGGTTCTCGAGGAAGGTGATTCTCGCCGAGTAGCGCGTTCGATCTTTGATTCCCGAGCCGCCCGCCTCCGCGCGGGCGGCTCTCCTCTCTCCCTGCCGGTAGGCGGTTAGCCGTCGGCTATGGTTTGGGCGCGGGGATGTCGAAGAGGTCGGTGCGGATCTTGGCCAATACCCTGCTATCGCAGCCGCGGCTGATACGCCAACCAGCACGCGGATACGCAGTCGTCATTGGCTTCAGGCGAAACCAGGCGGCCCGATAGCGCACCGGACTTGAGGCATGATCCCTGCGTTCACCCGGCAGACCATATCGGTGACTGTCTGCGTGTTCGTCCCAGCCACCAACCGGCAAACCATCTGCATCACGAACCGCCATACCACTACGGTGACCTACTCAGGGACGATCTGGCTAGCGGCCATTGGAACCATGCCGGATACCACTACGGTAACGGTTGCCTAAACCACTGGCGCAGCAGTCGGACAGTCGAACTCCCAGACCATCTCAGTCACCGACGCCCGAACCGATTCTGAGACCGCCTCCGCCACGACCTCTGGTACTGTAACCTAGACCGTCCCGGGGACGGTCCCCTAGGCGACCTCCCAGATGCCGCCGTCAGCCGGAGGTAAGTCAACTAATATGGCTGTTTTCCAGTAACTTAGCAGCTCTGTACGTTGGTGTAACATCTTGCTCTAGCTCCTCCAAACGGCGAAGATAGTGGCCAAGACCGTAATAGTCGCTTCTGGGACATTCGGAATGGTCTCAGATTGCCGTGGCGCGAGCGCAGACAGATGGACTGAAGGACCGACCTAACCGGCCAGGATTCGGCGGATGGCCCCGCGACACGGCGGACGGAGGATGCCGCGGTCGGTGATGAAACCGGTGATGAGTCGGGCTGGAGTCACATCGAAGGCGGGGTTGAACACCGGCACACCTTGAGGTGCGGCGCGGCACCCGGCGAATGAGCGCACCTCTTCCCCATCCCTCTCTTCCACGATAATCTCGGCACCGTTCGGAGTCGCCAGGTCAAACGTGGACGTCGGTGCGACCACGTAGAACGGCTTCTTCGCGGCCCGCGCGATGGTCGCGAGCATCTTCGTACCGACCTTATTCGCGGTGTCGCCATTCGCCGCAATTCGGTCCGCCCCAACGAGCACGAGGTTGCACTTTTCGATGACGTTCGCCGCGGCGCTGTCGGCAATCAGGGTGACCGGTATCTTCGCCCGCTGGCATTCGAGAGTCGTGAGCCTGCTGCCCTGCAATAGCGGCCTTGTTTCGCAGGCGTACACCTTCGGTCGCTTGCCGTCGAGGTGTGCCCGGAACACCACCCCGAGAGCCGTTCCCATTCCCGGGGCGGCCAGGGCGCCGGTGTTGCAGATGGTAAGCACGACGGCGTTTTTCTTAAGCAGCTTCGACCCGAGACGTGCCATGGCGAGAGAGCGGGCGATTTCTTCGAACTCGACCTTCTGCGCTTCTGCCAGCACGGCCCGGCGGAGGCTGACCGGTGAGAGCGGGAGTTGGGTACAGCCACGGTTTTCCTCGGCGGAAAGCCGTGGCAGTCCCTTTTCTGACACGGATTGCATGACACGGAGAACGGCCCATTTGAGGTTCACGGCGGTGGGCCGGGAGTTGATGAGAGTCTCTGCCGCGGCCGCAAGCCCGCGCTTCAGGCCGGCATCCGGCAGCCGCCTCGCCTCGACCGCAAGGCCGTAGGCAGCGGCGACGCCGATGGCCGGAGCGCCGCGCACCGAAAGCCGCTTGATGATTTGCGCGACCTCGACCGCGCTCCTGGGACAAAGGTACTTAGTGCGATGCGGCAGCGCGGTCTGGTCCAGGATGCGCAGGCGAGAGCCGTCGAACTCGACCGCGCGGAAGAGGAAGGCAGGAAGCATCACCCTCACCCCTTCCCTCTCCCTCTGGGAGAGGGCGAGGGTGAGGGACGGTACAGTCCCCATTTTCGCGGTGCAGTTCCGGTTTTCGGTCATGTCACTTGCGGGTCTTGCGGAGCACCGCGACCAGGCCGTAGGAATCGCTATCGTGCGCTTCCGGCTGAAACCGGACAAGGTCGAGCGTGGATAGATAGCCGTCGAGGTCAAACCCGTCCCGCTGCGGCAGCTGAGAGTAAAGCCGGAACAGCCGCGATTCCACCCAGCCGCGGAACGCGCTGAACTCGGCGTGCCGCCGCCCCAACCCGAGCATCAGCCGCTGCAACCGGTTCACAATGTAGCCGCCGCGGTCCTCGCTTCTGACCGATTCCGACACGATGCGCCGGGACACAAGCCGGCAGAGGTCGTGCGCCTCAAACGGGCTGCGGCGCGGGTCGCTTACGAACCGGTCGAGCGAGCGGTAAGTGTACTCGACGAAGTGGGGCGCGTAGCCGGAGAACGGTCGCGGGAACGCGGCCCGGTCCGGCGTGGTCAGCACCATCGTTCCGCCGGAAGGCAGCGCGTTGTAGACGCGATCAAGCAGCGCCTGTGCGTCCTCCGAAGGCAGGTGCTCGAATACCTCAAGCAGCAGCACGGCATCGATTCCCTTAAGTCGCTCCGGCCGGATGTTGCGCGCGTCCAGGTGACTGAAGCACAGGCCCTCACGCTCGAACCGCTTCTTCGCACCGGCCAGCAGGTGCTCGGAATAGTCGGTCGCCTCGATTGTCCATCCCGCCGGCATCGCGCGGGCAAGGGCGCTCGTGAGCACGCCGCTGCCGCAGCCGAGTTCAAGCAGCCGGAGCCCGGCCGAACGCGTCTCACGCAGCACCGCCAGCACGGCCGCGTAGTTAGCACAATGCTGGAACTGCAACCTGCGGTCCCGCTGTTGCTCGATGCTTCCGCCCTCGATGTTGCCGTACGCGCCCGACGTCTCGATGCGCTGCAATTCATCCCAGATGCGCCTCACGTCGGCGCGGAAATCTGAGCTGTCGTTCATGGTGGGTTGGTCGGGCACGGGAGAGGATACCACGCGAACCCGGTTGCGCAACCCCAGCCGCCGGCCGTTCGCGGCCGCCACTCGACCGCTGAACCTCGTGACCGCTGGATAACTATCCTCCGCCCCCAGAACCGACGTAGGATTAACCACAGAGGCGGAAGAGCACACAGAGTCAGGTGAAGTGGTCACTCCGGACCGGTACCCTCCAAATCTCTGTGTGCTCTGTGGTTCAATATCGGATTCGGGGTCCGCCTCTCCGCTTGACTATCCGCTGTCTAACCAATAGCATTCTCTTTCATGCCGGACACCGACCTGACGCAGATTCGCAACATCGGTATCGCCGCCCACATCGACGCGGGCAAGACGACGACGACCGAGCGTATCCTCTACTACTCGGGCCGGATTCACCGGATGGGCGACATCGATGATGGCAACACCCAGATGGACTGGATGGCACAGGAGCGCGAACGCGGCATCACCATCA
>CAZAKP010000024.1:0-21226 GCA_964485845.1 uncultured bacterium
AAGTCAGAAGCTAGAAGCCAGAGGCTAGAGCCCAGAAGTACGGAAGGGACGGAAGGAGAATGACTTAGCCGCAATGACCGGCCGCTGGACGATGTATGAACAAACGATGTTCCGGCGCGGACAGAAGCCGACGCACGTGGACGACATCTCCGGGAGGTCGCGAATCGGTTGTAACTCCTGCATTATTGGCTTCTTGGAAGCGGCACCGAGTTGCAGGAAGGTAGGGTAGGAGTCGCCTTGGGGGCTGCCTTCCGGGAAGCAATGGAGCATCGGTCCACAGGAGCAATGACCGGTGCGTTGAGACGTGCAATGAGCGGAGCTTTGGACCGAGCAATGACGCGTGCAATGACCCGAGCAATGCCGTGAGCTTTGACTCGTCCAGTGAAAGATAAAGGTTGAGGTCGAGGTTGGCTTCGCCCCTGTAGAAACAGTGAAGGTCGAGTGCAGGATGCGGTTGACGACGCTGTGGCCGATGCACTTCAGTATGCAGTGAACGATGGGTCTGCCGCTGCTTCGACCCATGCTTCGTCGCATGCTTTGCGGGATGAATCGAACTGAAAGACAACGGATCCGGATCGAGTCCAGGATTAGGGCTCAGTTAGAGAGACGGCTCAAGAAACGATGGGCGCCACGGTGACAGTTTGCGATGCGAGGTGCAGCGAGAGGAACCGGCGCCGCCCCGGCTAGCGGCAGAAGCGGGCCACGGCGTCGGCGGCCGTAATGATGGGCACCCGGGCAACGCTTGCGGCGAGCATGAGCAGTCCCCGGTCGTCGCTCACCAGCGCGCCGGCCTGAGCCACGAGCGCGCAGTTGATGAACTTGTCGCCGTCCGGGTCCGGGCAGTAGCGCGGGCCGACAACGGTCTCGAACCGCTGGCAGAAGGGCAGGACGAGTTGTTCCATGATTCCGACCGCCTCTTCCTCGGTCAGGCGGAAGTGGGGGTAGCGGAGCGCCCGCGCGTACTCGTCGAGAATCGGGCCTGTCACCGCAAGGAGGAAACGCCCGTCGCGCCAGGCCTTGGACAAGGCCGCGGTCTCGGAGCGGAACAGCAGCGCCGACACGAGTACGCCGGTGTCGAGCGCGAGCCGCGTCACTTGTTCTTTCTCGCCCAACTGACCGCCTTTTCGACCTCGTCCGCTTTGACCCGGCGCCGCCTGAGCCGGTCCCGGACCTTGTCAATGTCGACCATTTCCACGACCTTCACCGGCCGCAAGACCAGCGTGTCGCCGGCGACCTCGGCCTCGAAGTAGTCGGTCGACGCCAGCTTGGCGAGCAACGCCCTGGGCAGCGTGACCTGGTTCTTGGTGGTCTTTTTGAGCAGCAAGCGCATTCCTCAGTTGGCGGGTGAGGATAGAACGGCGCGCGCGCCGGGTCAAGGAAGAAGGACAGGGGACGTGCGGAGGAGCGAATGGTTCAGACTCCAGAGACCGGAGTTCAGAATGCGAGGCCGGATCGCCGAGGGAGCAAGGGACAAGCGCAACCGGCGGCAGCACGGCAGAGGCGAGGCGGGGCAGGATGGAGCCTGCCCCGCCTGACGTATTCCCTGACGCTATCTGACCGTTGCGAACCGTGCCGCAGCCGTCTTTCCCGCGGCATCGAGCACCGCGATGTAGACACCCGACGACGGCGCCCGGAAGCTGGTTGTCTGGCTGCCGGCAGGCAGCAACCGGCGGTCGGTCCACACGAGCCTGCCGGTAATGTCGAAGACCCGCAGCCGCACCAGGCCCGCGGCCGGGTTCTCGAAGGAGAGATTCGCGCCCCCTTCGGTCAGCCGGGCCCGGAACGCGAGCGGCGCCGGCGCCGGTGCCGGCCGTTCGGCGACGCCGGCGGGGGTGAACGCGCTGAACCAGGCCCCGTAGAAGACCGAGTCGTTGTAGTTCACCCAGCCGACGCCGTATGAGCCGCCGCCCAGCGGCACAATCCGGATGTGGGTAATGGGGCTCGGCCGGTGGCCAGCGTCGTTGACAGTATCGGGCGGCGTGAGCGTGCCGCCGGCCGTGTCGGCATGCCGCGCGAAGATGTAGCGGGTGATGCCGGCAGCGTAGGCCCGGTAAGCGAGGGCAAGGCCCCCGCCTTCGCGCATGCTCAGCTCGGGCAGCTCGCGGGTGTAGCTCGGGTCAGCGGCGAATGAGATGGCGTACCAGGTGCCCGTGCCGCCGTCGTTGGAGAGGACACCGCACACCTGCCCGGCGGCGTCCGGCGTGGTGTAGGCCATCACGATCGTGTCATGCCAGGCGGTGATTGCGGTCGCGTCGAACGTGTTCAGCCGGCAGAGGAGTGCGCCATACCACGACCAGTGGAAGAGCGTGTCCGCGGTCGACATCCACCCGAACGCGAGCCGGGTCGTGTCGGTGGTCATACCGCGCAGCCACGACACCCAGATGAGCCGCTCGGCGCCGCCTTCGTTGAAGGTGCAGTCCAGACCGTTGTCGCAGCTCGTGACGTTGGTCGAGTGGACCCGCCAGGCATGGCAGGAGGAATCGGTCCAGGAGAAGTAGAGCTTGCGGTCGGTGGCGCGGCCGAACAGGTAGATGCGCCAGCCCGGGGCCGCGTCTTCCTGCGTGCACTCGCTGAGTTCGAGGATGGTGTCGCCGACCGGAACCTCGATGGCGGGAACGCAGAGCGAGTCGCCCGGGTAGAGCACCCAGTTACCGGTGGACATGCTCTTGCGGCCGCTCCAGACGCGGTGAGGATAGTCGAGGGTCGTCCAACTGACCTGGTAGTAGTCGCCGTGGCAGGCCGCGCTCCAGGCGGACAGGAAGTGGTTCGTGTTCCAGTATACCGAGGAAGTCCCCTGCCACGAGCTGCCGTTGTCGGTGGAGCGGTAGAAGACGAGGCGGGTACGAGTGCTGTCCTGGCACGGCAGCCCCGCGTACAGGTAGCCGTTGGCCCCACGGTCGAGCATGATGTCCTGGATGCTATCGAAGGCCCCGATGCGGACGTCCGGGCCGCTGAAGCTCTTCGGCGCCGCGACCGGCTTGCGCCAGCTCACCGCCACCGTCACCCGGCACGGGTCGTCGAAGCGGTAGTAGCCGCGCAGCCGACTGATAGCCGCCTCGTATTCGCCGCCGTTCCAGAGCCGGCCGATAGCCCGGCACTCGTCCCCCGCGCCCGGAAGGGCCGCGCCACTGGGTTGGAGCCGGAGTTCCAGATTCTTCCGGTCGGCCGTGGTCATCCGGTCGAACTGGAGCCAGAGCGCGTCGGGCGAGCCCGGAACCGGCACCCGCGCCGGGCCCGGTCGCGGCACGCAGCCGTCGGTGGGCACGGCGAGAGTGCCTTCGGGGACCGCGAGTACGGCCGCCAAGGCCAGGCAGACAACTACCATCGTTCGCAACACACATCCTCCTTGCCGGGTAGGCCCGGCGGTTTGCCGAAAACCGATACGGGACGCGACATTAAACCACATTCGCCCGGTCAGTCAAGCGCGAGCCGCGACCCCACTCCAGTCACTCGGCGATGAGGACGGCGCCGCGGACACTGGTGGCCGTGCATCCGCAGATTCTGTGGAAATCGCGTTGACACGGGGAAGAGGCGAACTATGATGGGTGGCGCAATCAGCGCGCAGGAGGTATTGATGCGGAAGAATGTTCTCGTTCTGCTCGTGCCCGTTCTGGCGGCCGCGCTCGGCGTCGACGCAACGCTGATGAACTCCATCGGCGCGGCGGCGGCGCCCCACTGCCGGCCCGATTCGGAGCTCGTGAAGCTCGATTCCATCCCATCTCAGCCACAGTACCAGTGTATCTACGTCCGGAACGACACGGTGTTCTGCGCAGTGCAGGCGGAGGCGGTCCACCTTCGGGACCGGCTGACCGGCGCGATCATCGACTCATTCTCGACCCCGGGCAGCAGCTCCGTCATCGCGATCTGCGCGTTCGGCGATTCGATCTGCGTGTCGCGGATTGCGAGCCCCGAATCCTGCGAGGTGTATACGCTCGAAGGAACGTACGCGCGGAGTTTCCACCCGACCGACGGTCTTCAGGTACGCGGTCTGGACTGGGACGGGTCACATTTCTGGGCCACATCCTACAGCAGTGACCTGGTCATCTACCTGATGACTCCGGACGGCACGGTGACGAAGACGCTGACGCGCTCGGGCGGCGTCCAGTCGAGCATCGCCCGGGACCTCGTGCTCGACCCGATGTACCCGAACCGGCTCTGGACCTCGCCGAGCACCGGCGTGCCCAACTATCTGATGTACGTCGCGTTCGACACCGTTGCCAACACGTTCACGCCGCTCGACACGTTCAACACCGGGCTGGCGAACTACATGGCGGGCATCGGGTTCCGCAACGACCCGGCTGACGGCGGTTGTGTCTATGTGAGCACGTTTGCGGGCTACTGGATATGGCGGTACCGGGTACACGAACCGGGAGTGGGGATCGGACAAGGGCCGGATGTCCTGCCGCCGGGGCCGGTATTCACGGCCCGGCCGAACCCGGCGAGCCGGGCGATGCGAATCGAATACTCGCTGCCCGGCATCGTGCGTGGTGCGTCGCGCGCCACGATGGCCATGTTCGACGCGAATGGCCGCCCGGTACGTTCGCTCGTGTCGGGAAGGGTCGGGCCGGGTGTACGCCAGTTGACTTGGGACCTGGCCGACGACTCAGGCCGGCCCGTGGCGAGCGGGGTCTACTTCTGCAAGCTGAACGCAGACGGTACGACGCTCTGCCGCAAGCTCGTGGTCCGGCGCTAGCGCGGCAACAAGCAGGCGGGGCGGGCACGTCGCCCGCCCCGCGTTTGTTCGAGCCGACTACTCCATCTTCACCATTTTCCTGGTCGCGGTATTCCCGCCCGCGGTCAGGCGGTAGAAGTAGACGCCGTTGGCGAGTTCTGCCCGCGCCCGCGAGTCGAGATTCCAGGTGACGCGGTAGCGCCCGGCGGGCTGCCGGCCGCTGGCGAGCGTCGTTACCACGCGGCCGCCCCGGTCAATGACCCTGAGGTCGACTTCGGCCTCGGCCGGCAGGGAGTAGCTGATGACCGCGCGGCGGTTGAACGGGTTGGGCACGTTCTGGCCGAGCGTGAAGGAAGGCTTGGCCATCATCGTGTTCACCGGCTCCTGAATACCGGGCACAAGGCCGGGATGCCAGAATCCCAGGATGGCGTTGTAGCCTGCGCTTGTGATGTGATTGGAGGCGATTGGCTGGGCTAAGCTGAGCCGGGCGGCGTAGCCGGCTGATGCCACCGGGCTGCCACCTTCGTCGATGACGCAGGTCTTGAGGACATAGCTCTGGCCGAACGCGCCGGCGACCAGCGCGATGGCCAGAAGTGCTGCTAGTCTACGCATAGTTCCTCCCGGTGCTATCGCCGGGGCTACTTCTGCTCAAGCTTCGCCAGCCTTGCTTCCAGGTCGGCGATCTTCGCCTGCTGCTCTTCGACCTGGCGCAGCAGTTCCTGCACGGCGGCGAGAGAGACTCCGGCCACGTCAAGCGCGGCGATGCCGCCCCCGCCATCTGCGCTTCCTTTGACGGGAGCAGTGCCACATCCGAAGGCAGCGTGGAAATCGTCGGCAGTGGGAGTGATGTGCACCTCGCCGTTGTCCGGGACTTCAAGCCGTTGCACCTGTAGCGACTTCAACTGGTCCAGCAACTGCGCGGCCGCCAGGGGCGAGCTCTTGAAAGAGCTGCCCGCTTTGAGCGAACCGTTGGTCCACACACCACCGACAGTCAGGTAGGCGTGGTTGCCGTTGTGGGTGGAAGTGCCAACGAAGATGGGCGAGCTCGAAAACGCCGCCCCGTTCTGACGCCCGTCGATGTTGATACGCAGGACTCCGTGCGTTACCGAGTCGAAGAAGACAATTGCGGTATCCGAGCCATAGATGTAACAGTTGTTGCCGAACGCGGCCGAGTTGGTGCCCATGACGGTATCGTACGCACCGCCGAGGACTCCGGAGTATTGCCCTCCGGCGACATTATCGTTGCCGCCGGCCACTACCGAGTACGTCGCGCTCGCCACGTTGTCCGAGCCGCCGCCGATAGCCGAGTAGCTGGCCGTCGCTCGGCCGTGTTCGCCGCCCGCAACCACCGAGTAGCTACCGATGGCGCTGTCCTGGTAGCCGCCGCCGACCGTGGAGTTGGCTCCAGACGCGCAGTTGATTCGCCCTCCGGCGACCGTGGAGTAGCTGTTGCGTGCGCTGTTGGCGCTCCCGCCGCCTACCGTGGCATAGGTATAGTTCGAGCCCGACGTCCCGGTCGTGCACGCGCCGCCGAAATTCACGTGGGTGAAGCGGTTCGTGCCATAGAGCATGTTGCCCGCGCCGCCCCGGGCGATGCCGAGCGGGTGCGCGGTGTAGAGCACGCTGTCGGAGCCCGAACGCACCCAGGCGTTGTCGCCGCCGGTAAGGTCCGCGCTCGGCGCCCACTCTGAACCGCTCCACTTCAGCACCTGATCCGAACTCGGTGCCGTGCCGGACACGGCCCGACCCTGCAGGCCGTCCACGGTCGGGTCCGGGTAAGAGCCGGCAAGGTCGCCGCCGGCAGCTCCGCCCGGAGCGCCTGCGATTGCGTAGCCGGCGGTGTCGGACTTGATGCTGCGATAGGCATACCCGGCGCTGGTGATCTCCACGCGCGGCGAGAGTTCCTCGCCCTCGACCGTCAGTCCAAGCTCACAGGTTGTTCCGGGCTCGAATACGCTGTAGGGAATCGGCGTAGCCGTTCCGAGGGTGACGGAAAAGAGGCCGTTATCTACGTCCACTGATTGGATCTCATTCCAGACCGACGACCCGCGATAGATGTCGAAACGCATCGACTTGCTCCCGTCAACTGGACTGCCGGTTCCGTCGGTCAGGTACCCCTGCAGATTCATGTGTTGCGGTACCGCGTCAAACGACACCGGCTCGACCTTGACCGCGCCGACCTGGCGGGCGCTGCCGACGACAACCGTGCTCGCGGTCGCCTGCGCTGCCGTTGCCGCTGCGACAACCAGCAACACACCGAACACTACCCTGAGTGTCCGCATCCTTTCCTCCTTACGACTTCTGATTGTGGGTGATCTCTATCGCTCGCGGCAACCGGCGGCCACCCGTTCGGTCCGGTCGCCGCCTCGTCGGCGCGGCGACAGACGCTTGCTGCGCCCCTGCTGCCGACGAGTACACTTTCGACGTGAATATACCACTCCACTGCGCACTGTCAAGGACTGACTCGGCGAACCGAAGACCGGCGGGAGCACGCCAGTGCGCTTTTGCCCGCGACCCGCCGGCCGGCACCGCCCTTCCTTGACTTCCCCAAGCATCGGGAATACAATCACGGCCCATGCGACTCGCCGTCAGCGCTACCCGGATGCAGCTTCTCCGTCTTAAGAAGCGGCTGGCGGTCGCCCGCCGCGGGCACAAGCTGCTGAAGGACAAACAGGAAGAGATGATGCGCGTCATCCTCGCCCTGGTCGCGGACATCCGCGGCGAGCGGCAGAAAGTCGAGGACCGGATGGCCGGCATCCTCGGCCGTTTCGCCATCGCCCGGGCGTCCTACGGCAGCGAGGCGCTGGACGAAGCGGTAATGCTCCCCTCAAAGCAGGTCTCGGTGCAGGTGACGACCCGGAACATTATGAACGTGAGGGTGCCGGTGTTCCGCAAGACAATTTCCGGCCGCTCGCGCTGCTACGGGTTCGCGACCACGTCCGGCGAGCTCGACCTGGCGCTTGCCGACCTCGACCAGTTGCTTGACCCGCTGCTCGTCCTGGCCGAGAAAGAAAAGAGCCTGGAGCTTTTGGCCGCGGAGATGGAAAGGACCCGGCGCCGGGTGAACGCCCTCGAGTTCGTCCTCATCCCCAACCTCGTGGAGACGGTGAAGTTCATCAATCTGAAGCTGGCCGAGGGCGAGCGCAGCGACCAGACAAGGCTGATGCGAGTCAAGGAGATAATCCGGGGCGAGGCCCGGTAACCGCGGATGGCAAAGCGGCGACGATGGCGGGCATGGGCTTTCCTTTTATGCTGGATCGCACTGACCTGCTTTAGCCTGACCTACAGCTTCCGCCCGGGGCGGATGGAAAGGGTGCTGGAGCGCGGCGGCGACAAAATCATCCACACGACGCTGTTCACGGTGATGGGCATCTCGGCTCAGGCCGCCGCGCCCTGGATATCGCTCCTTGTCACCGGCCCGCTCGCGATCGGGCTGGAACTGGTACAGAAGAAGATTCCCGCGCGTGAGTTTGACCTGGTCGACATGCTGGCGAACATCACCGGGATATTCCTCGGCCTGGTCGCGTACGAACTCTCAACCCGTCTGTCAAAGTGAGCGACGAAGCAGGCAACCACGGCTGGGCCTGGATGAACACCGATTACCGGCCGGAACCCCGGAACCCGAGGACTCCCGAACCCGATCTCTCGGGCACTCGCTCCCGCTATCCCTTGATCTCTTGATCCCTCTCCTATGGCGGATCTGAAGCAGTCTCGTCCCAAGGGGACGCAGGACTTCGTGCCGCCCGACTCGGAGCGGGTACGGCAGGCCGAGGAAGTCTTCCGCCGGCTGGCTGGAACCTGCGGCTACCGGGAGATATTCACGCCGACGTTCGAGCACACCGCCGTATTCGTCAAGTCGTCGGGCGAGACGTCGGACATCGTCACCAAAGAGATGTTCTCATTCAAAGACCACGCCGGCCGCGACCTGACGCTCCGCGCCGAGGGCACGCCCTGCGTGGTGCGGGCGGTGCTCGAGAACCGGCTGCGCCTGCCCTGCCGGCTCTACTACGTCGGGCCGTTCTTCCGCTACGTTCGCCCGCAGAAGGGGAGGTACCGCGAGTTCATCCAGGTCGGAGTGGAGGCCCTGGGCGAGGCGAGCCCCCTCGCCGACGCTGAGGTGATTTCGTTCGGCGGCGCCTTCTTCGCCGACCTCGGCATCCGCGAATGTACAACGCAGGTGAACACCATCGGCTGCCGCGAGTGCCGGCCGGCTCACCGCCAGGCGCTCCGCGACTACCTGCTCGACCGGACCGGTCAGCTCTGCGCCGACTGCCGGGTGCGCCTGGAGCGAAACCCCTTGCGGGTGTTCGATTGCAAGGTTGAGACCTGCCGGGCGGCGGTGAAGGACGCGCCGAAGCCCCGGCAGTACCTGTGCCCGGAGTGCGGACATCACTTCGAGCAGGTCCTCGCCGACTTAACGCGCCGCGGCGTGCGCCACGAGGTCAACGACCGGCTCGTGCGCGGGCTCGATTACTACAGCCGCACCACCTTCGAGTACGTTTCGACGGCGCTCGGCGCGCAGGACAGCCTGGGCGGCGGCGGGCGGTACGATTACCTGGTTGAGGAATTCGGCGGGCCCGCGACACCCGGAGTCGGGCTGGCCATCGGCCTGGAACGGACGCTGCTCGCGGCGCCGCCGGCGCCGACGCCTCCCCGTCGCCCGCTCGCCTTCGTCGTCTGGCTGACCGAGGCGGAAATCGCGGCGGCCGAGAAGCTCGCCGACCGCCTGCGGGCGGACGGCGTCGCCGCACAGGTCGACTGCGATTCGCGGAAGATCAAGGGACAGTTCAAGTCGGCCGACGCGGCCCAGGCGGCATGCTGCGTCGTCATCGGGCCGGATGAACTGGCCAAGGGAGTCTACTCACTCAAGGACCTGGCGACCGGCGAACAGCGGGAAGTCCCGGCCGACGCCATCGCCAGCGAGGTCCGCCGGTTGTTTTCGGCTGGGATTCCGGGGTCCGAACGCTCTACCCCTTGAATCCTCGATCCCCGGGGTCCTGCTCCTACCTCGCCGCTGCCAGCGCGTACTCGGTGAACTGAAAGTCGCAGCCCTGGTCGAGGACCGCCACCGCCGCGGTCCAGCGGCCGCCGGGTGAATCGGGCAGCTTGAGCTCCATCTCGTTATTGCCCTTCTCGTCCTTGACGCCCAGATGGTCCTTCGCCATCTGGAAGCCGTGGTACTTGGGCCCGCCGAGCACGCTGATGTCCGGCTCGTCGCCGCGCGGCCATGCCAGCAGGAAAACCTGGCACTTGCCGCTCTTCAGCATCTTCCAGTCGTAGCTGAACGCTATCTTGCTGGCCGGGCCGCGCAGGAACGGCACCGCCAGCTTGAGCTCGGCCAGCGGCTCACCGGTGCCCGACGTCTTCGGCGGCCGGGGCACGCGCATTGTCGCCAGGGGCAGCATCAGTCCGGGAAGTGGCGCCGCGAACTCGGCCGCCGGCGTCTCCGGCTTGGCGTCATGCCGGGTGATGGTCACCTCGAATTTCGGGGCTTCCTTTTTCTGCTCGGCCAGCTCCTGGCGGGCCTCCACTATCCAGTCATCCCAGCGGCGGTTGCCCTTCGCGACCGCATGGCGCGCACACACCGGCATCAGGTTGTCAACCGACGTCTGGCCGCCCTCCGAGGGCGGGATGCGGAATACCAGCGTGGTGCGCTCGCCGTAGCAGCCGGGCACGGCGCAGATGGCGCCGCGCAGGGAGATGACCGCCTCCTCGAGTTCCGACGGCCACTTCAGGTCATCGACGTAGGCATAGTGATCCTCATGCGGGGTCGGCGGGTAGTGGGTTTTCGCGCAGCGACGGCAGATGGCTTCGGCTTCGCGATGCGGCCAGTCGACCGAGGTCGGCCGGTGGCACTCCGGGCAGTTATAGTTCCAGAACATATTTCCCTCCGCGGGTAGGCGCTACGTTATCCTGACTCGTCTCGGGCACAGTTTCTCCGATAGAATAATGGCCGCTCACCGGCTGTTTGTCAAGGAAGCCCGCGCGACCCGCCGTCGCCGGCCGGGTCGGCGAATCTATTCGAGCGGGGAGGGCTCGTGGAAGGAAAGCCCGTGCGCCGCGTGCCAGGCACCCGGGTTCGCGAAGTAGCGGACAACCTCATCATACTCCTCGTCGGTGAGGAAGCTGATTTCCCGCGGTATCTTCGGCGACAGGGCCGCGTCGCGGTTGGTGAGCGAGTCGAGCTTCACCCCGGCCTGCTCGAGGTCCTTGCTCCCCTGTTGCTGGCGGTCGAAGACGACGAAGCAGGCCTCCACTTGGCCGCCCCACTCGCGGATTTCACGGATGACGCGGGTCTTGGTCCAGCCGTGAACGAGGGTGTCGTCAACGAGCAGCACGCGCTTGCGGAAGAGCTCGTGGCTCTTGATGCCTTCAAACGGACTCGCCTCCGGGTAGCGCTTCGTCCGCCGGGCATAAAACATCGGCTTCGCAAGCTTCTGGGCCATCACCGCGGCGATGGCGATGGACCCGGACTCGATGCCGCAGATGACGTCAAATTCGAGGTTGCGGACGAGCAGGGCGGCCGACGACAGCACGAAGTCGTTCACCGCCGGGTAGCTGGCGAGGCCCTTGACGTCGATGTAAATGGGGCTGGAGTTCCGCCCCTCGTCCACCTTGTAGAGCGGCCTGAGGTCGCCGAGCGTGACCTTGATGGCGCCGATCTGCCAGAGGCACGCCGCCACGGTCTCGGCCATGTTGCCCGACATCACCCGGCGGATGAGCCCGAGGTCGGGAGTAATGATGCGCTGGTCGCGCATCAGCCGGTAGAACTTATCGGCTTCGTCCTCGTCGAGCTCAATCGCCAGCCGCGTCTCGTCGATGTCGTAGACAACGTGGAAGCGGCCGAGCTCGCCCTCGCCGGAAAGGAGCGCGTAGCTCTCGGCGTTTGACTCGCGCTGCCGCGGACCGAGTTTCGTCGCCGCGCGGTTGATCTTGGCGCGGTAGGTGTCGAACAGGTCCTTTGCGAGCGAGGCGACCTCGTCGTACTCGAGGATGTAGGGAGTGCTCGCCCGCATCACCGGGCCGGCGCACTCAATCTCTTTTAGGGGAACCTGGCTGAGTTTCATCGCCGCTGCCGGCGGGCCCGCCTCGGGCTACTGCGCGCGCGCCGCCTTGAAGGCCTGGAACTTGGCGCTGTAGAAGAAGTTCCAGAGCGCGCGGCATTTCCGGCGCAGCTCGGCGAACGAACCCTTGTTTTCGAGCACGAAGTCGGCCCGGCGCCAGATCTTCGCATCCGGCGGCTGCAGCTTCAGCCGCGCGGTCACGTCCTCTTCCTTCATGCCGGCGTCCACCAGCCGCCTGATCTTCAGGCGGTCGGCGGCGGTGACGAGGATGGCGACGTCCACTTCCCGGTCCAGGCCCCAGGAAAAAAGCAGCGCCGCGTCGACCACGACCAGGCCCTTGCGGTTTCGGTCGATTTCCGCCCGCACCCGCTGGAGCAGGGCCGGATGGACAATCGCATTCAGCTTGGCGAGGCTCGCCTTGCTGGCGAAGGCCAGCTTGCCGAGTGAACGGCGGTCGATATTACCGGCCTGGGTGAGAATGCCCCGGCCGAATGTCTTGACCAGCTTCTGGTACTCGTCGGTACCCTGGGTGAGTATCGACCAGCCCATCTCGTCGGCGTCGATGATCTTCGCCCCATAACGCTTGAGTTCGTTGGCGACGGTCGACTTGCCCGAACCCATGTTGCCGCCGATTCCCACAAGCAGCCGTTCCTGTGATAGCTTTCTGTCAAACATCCTAGAGCACCTTCGCTTCTTCGTGCAGCAGCCTGGCCAGTTCCGGCACTACTTCCTCGGGCGTTCCTTCGAGCACGCGTCCCGGCTTGCGGCCGGGCGGCAGCCGGTCTTCGACGTACTCAAGCCGCCGGGTCAGCCCCGACGGGTCGATGCCGAGCTCGGCTGAACTCAGCACCGGAATCGCCTTCTTCTTCGCCGCCATCATTCCCTTCAGCGTCGGGTAGCGGGGCTCGTACGCTCCCTTCTGGGTCGTTATCAGGCAGGGAAGCGGGGCGTTCACCACCTCGGTCGCGCCCTCGATTTCGCGGTGGGCGACCACGGTGCGGGCCGCTGCGTCCGCCGTCACCTCGGCCACGACCGAGACGTGGGGGATGCCGAGGAAGTGGGCGATAGCCGGCGGCACCGCCGCCTGGTCGTCATCCACCGCCTGCTTGCCGCAGAGCACCATGTCGAAAGGCTCGCGTTTGACCGCGGCGGCCAGCAGCCGGCCGACCGCCAAGCCATCGATCCCTTCAAACGCCGGGTCGGTGAGCTGGACGGCCGCGTCCGCGCCCATCGCCAGGCACGTCCTCAGCGCGGTCTTCACCCGTTCCGGCCCGAGGGCGATGGCGGTGATGGCGCCGCTGCCGGCCTTCTCGCGAAGGCGGAGGGCGGTCTCCATCGCGTATTCGTCGTACGGATTGACCACCCACTCGAACTCGGTCGCGTCGACGAAACCGGTCGCGGTGTTGACCCGGATCTTGGCTTCGGTGGACGGAACCTGCTTGATGCAGACGACCAGGTTCACGACAGCGCCTTCACCAGCAGGCAGGCGTTGTGACCGCCGAATCCGAAGGAATTGGAGAGCGCCGCCCGGATCCGGCAGGCGCGGGTCGCGCCCTTGACAAAGTCGAGCATAATGCCGTCATCCGGCGCCTGGTGGTTGATGGTCGGGTGCACCTGCTGGTGCTTAAGCTGCAGCGCCATCGCCACGAACTCCATCGCGCCGGCCGCCCCGAGCCCGTGGCCGATCATCGACTTGGTCGAGTTTATCGCCAGTTTCGGCGCGTGCGCGCCGAAGACCTCGAGCAACGCCTTAACCTCGGAGGCATCGTTCAGCGGCGTCGACGTCCCGTGGCCGTTCACGTAATCGATATCCTCCGGCGCCAGCCCCGCCTCGGCAATGGCCTGGCGCATCACCGCGGCCGCGCCCTTCGCGTCCGGGTCGGGTGCGGTAATGTGGTGAGCGTCGGCGGTTGCGCCGTAGCCGGCGAGCTCGCAGTAAATCCGCGCGCCGCGCCGCCGGGCGTGCTCGAGCTCTTCGAGAACGAGGATGCCGGCGCCCTCGCCCATCACGAACCCGTCGCGGTCCCGGTCGTACGGCCGGGAAGCCTTGTCGGGCTCGGTGTTGCGCTTGGAGAGCGCGCCCATATTGCAGAATGCGGCGATGGTGAATCTCGATATGGCGGCCTCGCTGCCGCCGGCGACCATCACGTCGGCGTC
The DNA here is from genome assembly GCA_964485845.1 of uncultured bacterium. Lineage (GTDB taxonomy): Bacteria > Hydrothermota > Tepidihabitantia > Tepidihabitantales > Tepidihabitantaceae > UBA2258. Next base: position 13,894 of record CAZAKP010000024.1, read on the forward strand.
GCCGTGCAGGATGTGGCGGAACGCCTCGCCGGTCGCGTGTGCCCCGGACGCACAGGCCGAGGTGGTGTCATAATTGGGCCCCCGGAGGCCGTAAGTTATGGCGATCTGGCCGCAGGCCATGTCCGGAATCATCATCGGCACGAGCAGCGGGGAAACCCGCCGCGGGCCCTTCTGGAGGAACTGGGCGAATTGCGTCTCCCAGGTCTGGATGCCGCCCATGCCGGAGCCGACGATGGCGCCGACCCGGTCGTGGTTTTCGCGCTCGAGGTCGAGACCCGCGTCCCGCACCGCCTCGTCCGCCGCCCAGAGAGCGAACTGGGTAAACCGGTCGGTTCGCTTCGCCAGCTTCGGATCAAGGCGCTGCGTCGGCTCGAACCCCTTGACCTCGGCGCCGATCTGCACCTCGAGGTCGGAAGTGTCGAAGGCGGTGATTCGGGCCACGCCGCTCCTGCCGGCGAGCAGGCTCTGCCAGAATGTCGGGACGTCGTTGCCGACCGATGTCACCGCGCCCAGGCCGGTGACAACAACCCGTCGGCGACCACTCTCGCTACTCATCAGCGATTGGGGTTGGGGTGCGGCTACTTCTTCTCGGCCAGCTTTTTCTGCAGATACTCGGCGGCCTTGCCGACGGTTACCAGTTGCTGTGAGTCCTCGTCCGGGATCTCGACCCCGAACTTCTCCTCGAATGCCATGACCAGCTCGACGATATCGAGTGAGTCGGCGCCCAGGTCGTCAACAAAATGGGCGGTATCGGTGACTTTCTCCGGTGTGACATGCAACTGCTCAACTATGATGTTCTTAACATCATCTATCAGGGCCATCAGGTTCCTCCTTAAGGATACCGGCCTTGCGGACAGGCCGTCTTTGGCGGACACATAACCGCAAAACTGGCAACCTAGTGTATCAATAGGGCCGCAAAAGTCAATTCAGGCGGGAGGGAACAGAGTGGCCCTGATAGTCCGGAAATCAGAGTCCAGAAACCAGAATTCAGAGTTGCCGACGAGGACAACCACGGATGAACACAGATTCGAAATGAGTGTGTTCTGGGACTTCACGAAAGTCCCTGGACCCTGACCTTTGATCCCTGCTACAGGGCGAGCAGGTTCAGGCCGGAGAGCGGGTCGAGGCTTCGGACAAGGCGCCTCGTTCCGGGCACCAGCGCGACCTCGAGCGTCACCGTAACCGTACCCGAAAAGAGGTGGCCGGCATAGGTAACGAGGCGCGGCGTGCTGATGACGGCATGGATGTGACAGACCGGGTTCCTTCCCAGCCAGCCCACGTTCCCGACCAGGGCGGCTACCTCGTGGTCGCCCTTAAAGACGCGCTTGTGATACTTCCTGCTCTTCGGGTCAAAACACCCGAGGGTGATGTTCTCGGCCGCGCCGATCGCCGTCAGGAAACCGGACCTGATGCGCCGGCTGCCGAGAAAGCCGCCAAGCGTCTCGATTATCTCCTCGCCCGGCATCAGCCGGAGCTGCCAGTACGATCCGTTCCGCACCGCTTTCACGCTTCCTCCCTGGTCGCTGGTCGCTTTTCGCCGGCCGCCTGCTTCGGTGTCTTCTTGATGTACTTGCACTTCGGATAGCCAGGGCAGGCGATGAACGGGCCGAACCGGCCCTTGCGCTCGACCAGGTTCTTCCCGCACTTCGGGCACTTCTCATCCAGCACCTTCGGCTCCGGCCGCTTGCCCCGAACCATGAACTTGCACTCGGGATACCCGCTGCAGCCGACGAATACTCCGAATCGGCCCCGCTTCTCGGCCAGGGGCTTCCCGCACTGCGGGCAGGGCTCGCCCGGCTTCATGTCCGGTCCCGGCTCCTCGCGCTTGACATACCTGCATTCGGGATACCCCGAACAGGCTTTGAACGGCCCGAACCTTCCCGAGCGCTCGGCCAGCGGCTTCCCGCACTGCGGGCACTTCTCATCGAGGAGCTTCGCCTTCTCCTTCTTGATGTACTTGCACTCGGGATAGCGCGAACAGCCGATGAACTTGCCGAACCTGCCCCAGCGCTCAGCCAGGTTCGCCCCGCACTCCGGGCACTTCTCGTCGAGCACCTTGTGCAGGTCCTGCTTGATGCCGGCCGCGCCCTCGCTGACCTTATCCAGGTCCTGCTTGAACGGCGCGTAGAACCGCTTGATGACCTCCTGCCACTTCTCCTTGCCCTCCTCCACCTGGTCGAGCTCCTTCTCCATCTCGCGGGTGAACCCGAGCTCGAAGACGTCGGAGAAGCGCGGCACCAGCACGTCGGTGACGACCAATCCGAGCTCGGTCGGATGGAGCCTGCCCTCGCGCCGCTCCGCGTACTTCCGGTCGAAAAGAGTCGAGACGATGGTCGCGTAGGTCGAAGGCCGGCCGATGGCGTTCGTCTCCAGCCGCTTGATGAGCGTCGCCTCGGTGTAGCGCGGCGGCGGCTGGGTGAACTTCTGCTCGGGGCGGAACTCCTGCATCGCCAGCGGCTCGCCCGCTTCGAGCGCGGGCAGCACCTTCTCCTTGTCCGGGTCGCCGTACACGCGCTCAAACCCCGCGAACTTACACTTCACCGCATCGGCCTTGAACAGATAGTCCCCGCTTCCGAGCTCCGCATTCCGCCCTTCGGCGCTCGGCGTTGGCCCCGGCTGCCCCTGTCCGACAGTGTGGCGGTCGGACTTTCCTACGATCTGCGCCTCAGTCAGCGAATAGACGGCATCGGCCATCTGGCTGGCAACGAACCGCCGCCACACGAGGTCGTAGAGCCGGAACTGGTCGGGCGAGAGGAACCGCTTCACCGAATCCGGCGTTCGCTCCACCCGGGTGGGCCGAATTGCCTCATGCGCGCCCTGCGCCCCGGCCTTGTCCGGATAGTGCCTTGCCTTCTCCGGCAGGAACTCCGGGCCGAGGCTTGCGGCCACGAACTCGCGCGTGTCGTGCACGAACGCCTCAGCCACGCGGAAAGAATCGGTTCGCGGATAGGTAATGAGACCGGCTGTCTCCTTCTCCAGGTCGATACCCTCGAAGAGCTGCTGCGCAATCTGCATCGCCCGCCTTGCCGGCATGCTCAAACGCTGTACCGCGTCCTGCTGCATCGACGCGGTGGCAAACGGCGGCAGCGGCCTTCGCGCCCGCTCGCGCGACTTCACGTCGGCGACAGCGAAGCGCGCCGCCGCGCACCCCTTCTTCACCGCCTCCATCTCGGCGGCACTCGTCAGCTTACAGTCCTTGCCGCCGATCTTGGCCAGCACCGCCTCAAATGTCGCTCCCCCGCCCGATTCCGCCACTCTCTCCCTTGCTCCCTCTATCCCTTTATCCCTATTTTTCTCGAACAGCGCCTTGATGGTCCAGAACTCCTCGGGCTTGGACGCCTGAATCTCGCGCTCCCGGTCCGCGAGCATGCGCAGGGCCACGGTCTGCACCCTCCCCGCGGAAAGCCCGCCGCGCACAATCTTCCACAAAAGCGGCGACACCAGATAGCCCACCAGCCGGTCCAGCACTCGCCGTCCCCGGTGCGAATCGACCTTCTTCATGTCGATTTCAATCGGCTTCTCCAGCGCCTCCTTCAGACCCTTGGCCGTGATCTCATACACGAGGACGCGCTTCATCGGCGCCCCCGCCCCGCGTCCCTCGCCCTCCGCCCCTCCTATTTCGGACGCCACCGAGAAGGCAATCGCCTCGCCCTCGCGGTCCGGGTCGGTTGCGATGTAGACGGCACGCGCCTGTTTGGCCGCGGCCTTCAGCTCATTGATTACCGGTGCCTTGCCGCGAATCCTGATGTATTCCGGCTCGAACCCATGCTCGATGTCAACGCCCAGCCGGGACTTCGGCAAATCCGCGATATGCCCCTTCGACGAAAGCACGTGCATCTTCCCGGCCAAAAGCTTCCCAATCGTTCTCGCCTTCGTCGGCGACTCAACAATCAACAGGTCTTTGCCGGTTCTTTGCTCCACGTCCTGGTTTTGGCTTCCGGCTTTTGGCCTTTGGCTTCTTACTTCTTTCTGCCCTCTGCCTTCTGCCTTCGCCCGGTCCTCGGCTCTAGCTTCTAGCTTCCGACTTCTGGCTTCTGACTTCGCCCTTGCCTTGGTGGCGTCGTGTCCTTGTGGTGAATCTCCGACCTTCCGGCCGGTCTCTGCCCGCTTCTGGGCCTTCACGGTTTTCTTTGCCATTGCGCGAGTAGGATAGTAGGAAAGAGCGGCCTGTCAAATGCGGACGAGCCAACACTCCACTAGAGTCACCCTTCAAAGCTCGTCGGAAAGCTCGACGCAAAGCTCGCCGGAAAGCTCGTTCAGAAGCTTGTTCGAAAGCTCACTTCAGACCTCGTTTCACGGCTCAGCGCATCGCTCGTTCAGAAGCTCCACGCAAAACTCGGTTCAAAGCTCGATTAGGAGCTCGCGGCAGACTTTGTCTGGAAGCTCGTCCCGAACCTTAACCTCAACCTTAGCCTATACCCCGCTCTGAACCTTAACTTGAACCTTAGCCTTAACCTTATTCGATAGTGGCCCCCCAGGCAGCCTCCCCTTCATCCACCCCACGGCAGAATCGCGGTCTCGCGTCCGTCCACCACAACATGCAGTGGCATGGCAGACTTTACCCAGCTCGCACCGGAAGGCGAATGCACCGGCAGGCAAGCCGGGATGCAGACCCGCACTCAGCTCTTACCACTATCTCCGCGGCCGTTCGGGCCACTAACCCCTTCCACCGAACCGCCGGGCGCTTGACTTCCCCGGGGAAGCGGGCATATTAATCGTGTGGGCAGCCAGCAATTCAACCGGCTCAGCGCTGCCGCCTTAAGGTGCGGCCGATGCCGATAAGGCCGAGGCACGCGCGGGGCGAGGGCCGGCCGCCGGCGGGTCGGCAATTCGTCGACCGGGATGATTTGATCGGGACGTTCCGTTCCGCGCTCGCCCGTACGCAACCGGACCGGCACCGGGTCCTCGTCTTTTACGGCGTCGGCGGCATCGGCAAGACCAGCCTGCGTAAGGAGTTGATGCGGCAGCTCGAGTCCGAGCCCGGGGTGGTCACGGCCGCGCTGGATTTCGGCGTGCCCGGATACCGGGACGAGGAGACGGCTCTGTTCGTTTTGCGCAAGCTGCTGCACGACAAGTACAAGGTGCAGTTCCCCAGCTTCGACATCGCCTATGCCGTGCACTGGCGGAAGACCCGGCCCCAGACGCCGATGACCCGGCAGAACTTCCCGCTGCTGGAATCGGGCACGATGCTTTCCGAGGCGATCGACGTGCTCGGGAACGTTACCCTGGTCGGTGTGATACCCAAGATTGCCGGTATGGCGCTCAAGGGCAGCCAGGTGGTCCGGGACTGGTGGACGAGGCGCGGCTCGTCCGAGCTGCGCGACCTCCCGATGCTCGAGGCGCCGCAGGTCGCCGAGCAACTGCCGATGTTCTGGGCCGCGGACCTGCGGGACTTTCTCGTCACCCGGGGAATGAGGGCGGCGCTGTTCCTGGACACCTACGAGGCGCTGACCGAGACCGAGCGTTCGGAAGGGAAGCTCTACCAGCAGGATGAATGGGTGAGAGAGCTCGTGGCGCAACTGCCCGAAGTGCTCTGGGTGGTGTGCGGCAGGGAGATGCTGCGCTGGGCGGAGTTGGATGCCGACTGGAAGGAAAGCCTCGACCAGCAACTTGTCGGCGGGTTGGCCGACGAGGACGCCCGGCAGTTCCTCAGAAGCTGCGGAATCGAAAACCGGGCGATTGCCGATAAGATAGTGAAAGGCAGTACCGGTCTGCCCTACTATCTGGACCTGGCCGTTGACACGTACGTCGAGGCCAGGCTGGACGGGCTGGAGCTCAAGCCTGAAAGCTTCGCCCACGCGCCGGCCGAGGTATTCACCCGTTTCCTGCGCAACCTGACCCAGCCTGAGATTGAGACACTGAAGGTGCTGGCGGTGCCGCGCTTCTGGAGCTACGAGGTGCTCGAGTTGCTGGTGACGAAGTTCAATACCGGCTACCCGCTGACCGCGTTCTCGGACCTCTGCCGTTTCTCGTTCATCAATGAAGATGCTGCGGCCGGCACCTGGACCATGCAGCAACTGATGCGGCAGTCGCTCCAGGAGCACGCAGCGGCCGACCTGGTGAAGCGCGTACATCGCGTTCTGTTCGAGCACTACGACCGTCAACTGAAGGAAGTCGATATCAGGAACATTACTGACCGGCAGCGAAACGTCCTGACCGAGGCGTTCTACCACGGCCGGGCCGCGCTGTCCGTGCCGGAGTTCGCGCAGTGGTTCGAGAAACCGGCTGAGCAATTCTTCCGTGCCGCGCAGTACCGGCTGCTCCTGCCGTTGTATGCCGAAGTCGCGCACCACCTGGAAAGAGAGCTGGGACCGGAACATCCTGCCGTCGCCACCGGGTTGAACAACCTGGCCGGCGTCCTGTACAAGCAAGGCATGTACGCCGAGGCCGAACCGCTGCAGCGGCGCGCGCTCGCGATTCGCGAGAAGTCGTACGGCCCCGCTCACCCGGACGTGGCCGAGTGCCTGAACAATCTGGCCGCTGCGGTGTACGCCGAGGGCAGGTACGCCGAGGCCGAGCCGCTCTATCGCCGCTCGCTTTCCATCGTCAGCGCGATCCGGGGCCCGGACCATCCTGACACCGCTTTCCCGCTCGACAACCTGGCGGTGACGCTGCAGGGTCTGGGCAGGTACGCCGAGGCCGAACCGCTGTACCGGCGGTCGCTTTCGACCAGGGAAAGGCGGCTGGGCACCGAACATCCGGATGTTGCCAAGACACTGAACGACCTGGCGGCGCTGCTCCATGCCGAGGGTAAGTACGATGAGGCCGAGCCACTTTATCGCCGCGCGCTGGCAATCAGAGAGAAGAAGCTGGGACCCGCACACCCGGCCGTGGCCCGGAGCCTTACCGACCTGGCCGAGTTGCTGCACGCGCGCGGCAGTTACGCGGAGGCCGAGCCGCTGGCGCGGCGCTCGCTCGAAATCACGGAGCAGACGCTTGGGCCCGAGCACCCGGACGTTGCCCGCAGCCTGACCTCGCTGGCCGACCTGCTGCAGTCGCAGGGCAGGTACCCCGAGGCGGAGCCGCTACGGCGCCGGGCCATCGCCGTGAGAGAGAAGGCACTTGGCCCCGAACACCCGCAGGTCGCCAACAGCCTGAACAACCTGGCCTCGCTGCTGAATGCGCTCGGCCGTTCGGCCGAGGCCGAACCGCTCTACCGCCGCGCGCTCGCGGTGAAAGAACGCGCGCTGGGTCCGAACCACCGCGACGTGGCTGAAAGCCTGTGCAATATCGCCGCGCTGTTGCACGACCAGGGCCGGTATCCGGAGGCCGAGTCCCTGTTGCGTCGGGCGCTCGCAATCGACGAACAGGCGCTCGGACCCGACCATCCCGA
>CAZAKP010000024.1:21326-22889 GCA_964485845.1 uncultured bacterium
GCGCTCGGACCCGACCATCCCGACGTTGCGGCGAGCCTCAACAACCTTGCTACCGTGCTGCGCGAACAGGGGCGGTATGCCGAAGCCGAGTCGCTATTGCGGCGGTGCGTGGCCATGTGCGAGCGGGCGCTCGGGTTGGAGCACGTTCACTACTCCACGGCCATGAACAACCTGGCCGAACTGCTCGAACGCCAGGGCCGGCATCAGGAAGCCGAGCCGCTGTTCCTGAAGTCGCTGGCCGCAAAGGAGAAAGCGCTCGGGCCCGAGCACCCGGAAGTCGCCCGGGGCCTTTCCAGCCTGGCCGGACTGCTGCACGCCCAGGGCCGGGACGGCGAGGCCGAGCCGTTCTTCCGCCGGGCGCTGGCGATCGAGGAACGAGCGTTTGGTCCTTGCCATCCCGATATCGCTCCGGTGCTCGACGGCCTGGCTGACCTCTGCGAGCGAGCCGGGCGGAACGAAGAAGCCCGGCTACTCCGTTCGCGGGCGGAGGCTGTCCGAACCGGCCGGTTGACGCCACCCGCGCGGGAACTATAATCTAGAAAAAGGAGTGTGAGTGCCTAAGAAGATAAAATCCTGTCCGAAGTACTGCGGCGCCCCGCTCCAGCGAGTCCGAGTCGGCAAGGTCGTTGTCGACCGCTGCGCCAAATGCGAGGGCATCTGGTTCGACTCCAAAGGGGACGAACTCCTCCAGGTTCTGCGCGTCGGCTGGGACAAAGCACCGGTGTCCATCAAGCGCAGCTGGGAGGCAGGCGGCGTCAGGTTCGCCCCGGCGCAGCCCAACCGGTACAACTGCCCGAGGTGTGGCCGGGAATTGTCCACCTACAACTTCCTCGGGGTGAACGGAGCCTTCGGCATCGATGGTTGCCCGGAAGGATGCGGCGTCTGGCTCGACGACTCCGAACTCGGCAAAGCCTATGTCACGCTCAAGCATTCGCTGCGGGAGATGCTCGAGCCGCCGAAGTCCGGCATCGTCGCGGCCATCATCGCGGTGATGGCTCCGCGCGCGCCGGCGTGATCCGGCCGGACCGGTTCGCTATCGGCTAACTTCCCTCGGTCACCTCAGGCAGAGGAACAGCCGGAAGTTGCCGAGCAGTCGCCGGCTTGCGGCCAGCACCCCCAAGAGAGTTCGTGACTTTGGCGTCGGCAACCCAGTCGTCTTGTGCGGGACTCCGGCCCGGATCAGCTAGTCCTCGATTACGACGATTGCCGTGGCGTAGTCGGGCAGGTGCGAGATGCTCAAATGGACCTTGCGGCCGGCGAGAATCTTCTCGGCGCGGCCCGTGACCTTGATGGTCGGGCGCATCCGTTCGTTGTCGACCACATCGATCTCGCTCCAGCCGATGGCGCCGCGGAGCCCGGTGCCAAGCGCCTTGGAGAAGGCCTCTTTGGCCGCGAACCGGCCGGCGTATGACGGATACTTGTCTCCGAGCGTTTCGCAGAACCGGACCTCTTCAGGCGTGAAGACGCGGTTGCGGAACTTTGCCGGATAGCGCTCGAGTGCAGCGCGCACCCGCGTCACGCTGACGAGATCGATTCCGACTCCGAAGACAGCCATCAGACGCT
>CAZAKP010000024.1:22989-25195 GCA_964485845.1 uncultured bacterium
CTTCGTGTCTTTGTGACTTTGCGGTTAGATTCCGCTCCGCTCAGTCTCTCTACAATCGGTATCAGTTCGAGCACGTCGGATATCTCGAAGTCTGCCCCGGAGACCTTGGTTCCGAACTCGTCGCCGTAGCGGGCAAACACCGTCGTCATGCCGAGGGTCTTTGCGCCGATGATGTCACGCTCGGCCCAGTCGCCGACCATCACTGCTTCTTCCGGCCGCACCTTCATCAGCTCCAGCGCCTTGCGGAACGGCTCCGGCGCGGGCTTGCGCACGCCGGTATCGTCGAAGGTCACGACGGTGTCGAAGAACATGTCCACGCCGAGCTGCACCAGCCGCATCCAGACCTGCATCCGCGGCGCGTCCGAGACGACGGCGAGCTTCAGGTGCATGCGAAAGAGCCGGAGCAGCGCCAGGTTGACGTGCGGGTAGGAAACCAGCGCCCCTTCCCGCGCGCGGCGGTAGGCGACGATCCCCGCGGCCAGTATCCGGTAGTCAATGTATCCCAGAACGTCGTGCAGGAAGTCGTCGAAGACTCCCTGGTACTCGATGCCCTTCTGGTCGTAGATGTCGAATATCCGCTTGTGCGCCTGCTCCGGGGTAAGGTCGAGCCCGGCGTCGATCATCGCCACGATGGCCGCGTCTACCGCAGCGTTCTTCCACTTCCGGAAGTCGACCAACGTATTGTCGACGTCGAAGACCACGGCCCTGATCACGTGACTAAGCTCGAAGTCCGAGGCTCGAATTCCGAATCAGTGTCGCATGCTCCAAGCCCGAATCAGTACGCCCGTGCACCGCGACTGCCGCAGGCTTTGTACATCCGCGCTTTGCCCATTCGGGCTTCAATCGTCATTGGTGCTTCGAACTTCGGAATTGACGTTTCAGCTTGTCGTACGTCTCCGCGAGGTGCTCGCTGATGACCTTGGTCTCGGCCAGAAGCGGCATGTAGTTCACGTCGCCGAGCCAGCGCGGCACGATGTGGATATGCACGTGTCCGGCCACGCCCGCGCCTGCGACCCGGCCGACATTCGCGCCGACGTTGAAGCCCTGCGGCTTGAGCTGCCGCCGCAGGACCGTGAGCGACTTCTGTACCAGACGGAACAGCTGCGCGCCCTCTTCGGCGGTGAGTTTCTCGAAGGTGGCGACATGCCGGTTGGGCGCCACCATCAGATGTCCGTTGTTGTAGGGAAATCGATTCATCACGATGAACGCATGCCGTCCGCGATATAGTATCAGGTTCGCCCGGTCGTCCTTCGACTTGAGCAGATTGCAGAACAGGCAGTGCTTTCGGGCAGTCGAGTCCTGCCCGCCCGCGCAGTAGATGTACTCAGCCCGCCACGGTGCCCAGAGCGTCTTCATCCCGCGTCCGTCCTGTCATTCGTCATTCGACATTCAGAATTCGTCATTACCCAAAGAGTCCCATCTGCGTCCCGGGTTCGGCGTCGCGCGCGGCCGGGGTCGGCGGCGCGCCGGGCAGAACCTGGATGACACCGAAGACGCCGTCGTAGCCCGCGGTCGCCTGCACCTCGCCCCGGCGCATCCGGTCGATGCCGAGCGCAATCCGGTCGTTCGAGTTCTTCTCGATGTCGGCAATCGAGGCGTTGAGGAGAATCTCGAACTCGCTGCCGAGCGCGGTCACCATCGTCTCGTAAAGTTTGTGGACCTGGCCGGTATCCCGGCCCACACCCAGTGCCTCGCCGATGACCTCCTCAAGCGGAACCACGTGTTTGTAGGGTATCACGTCAGTCGGCACGTCCTCGGGTTTGCGGTCGGCAAGCTGCTCGACCCGGTGGAGCACGCCGATGGTCAGTTGCCGGCCGCAGCCGGGGCAGAGGTTATCGTTCACGAGCGACTGGGCCGGAGCGAAGCTGATTCCGCAGGCGCGGTGGCCGTCGAAGTGATACTTGCCTTCCTCGGGGAAGAACTCGATGGTGTAGAGGAAGCGCTTCCGGTCCTTCGTCTTCAGAACGTCGCGGATTGCGTCGTAAGTCAGCTCGCAGTCGAAAACATTGGCCTCGCGGCCGAGCCGGCCGGGCGAGTGCGCGTCGGAGTTGGAGACAAGCGTGCGGCGGTCGAGCGCGGAGAGCCGCCAGTTCATCGGCGGGTCGCTCGACAGCCCGGTCTCGACCGCGAATATCTCTCTGGACAGGTCTCCGAAGCACTCCTCGATTGAGTCGAACCCCGAGTTCGAGCCGTAGAGCGAGAACCA
>CAZAKP010000025.1:0-20070 GCA_964485845.1 uncultured bacterium
CAGCACGCCGCGGACGATAGTCGGTTGCCGCTTCATCGTTCCTCGCTCATAACTCATCGTCTCCTCGACCGCATCCCCCGTGATCTCGTCCGCGCCCATGTCCGGATGCGTCGGGTCACGCGGGTTGCCGTCGATGTCGAAGCCGATGCCCGCAATCGGGGTCGCCCGCTGGTTGCAGGGCGAACCCGGACGCACGTGCAGGTCGGTCGAGCTGAAAAGCTGCGGGTCCGTATTGATGCCATGCGTCTCGAACCCGAACCCGCGCCACTCGCCCCAATCGTAGAGGTTGGGGAGGAAAGGTATCGCCCCGACATGGCCCTGCACCTCCACGAAGTAGCAGTTGTAATCCAGCAGGATGCTGTCATGGGGCTGGGCGGTGATGCCAACGCAGGCGTTGACTGAATCGGCGGGAACAGCAACCACAAAGACATTGTTCCTCACCTCGCAGGGCACGTTGTACTCGATCTGGATGGCGTTGCTGATAGGCGCATCGAGCGGCGAGAGACGCACGGTGTTGAACACGAACCGACTGCCTCGCGAGTGCTCGAGTCTTACCAGCGCCTCAACCGGACAGGAATCACTGTTCACCATGTTGTTGAACATCAGGATGCTGTCGCCGTTGGTGACGCGCAGGGCGCTGTAGTCATAGTCAGCGTACGTGACGACCTTCAACGTGTTGTCGTCTACCGTGTCCTTGCTGCACTCCTCCATGCTCACTCCCCACTGGTCGACGTAGGTGAACCGGCATTGGCTCACGCGGCAGCCCGAAACTCCGGAGAGCATGACTTGCGTGGCCCTGAGTTCCAAATTCTCAATCTTCACGTTGTTGAAGAAGCCATAAAAGGTCCCGGCGAACAGCACCGGGTTCTGACCCGACCCGGGCCGGAACGTACACGTCCACGTTTCACTGCCCGGTACGCTGTATGCGCTGAACTGCGGCGTGACGAGCGTGTCGCCGTATATCTCGAACACGCAGTTCCCGGACATGCCCAGCGAATCGAGCGCCTGCCCGGCTGCATCGAGCGTGAGGAAGTTCCCGCCGCCACCCGGCTTTATTGTGTAGGTTCCGCTCATGCCACCCATGGCGATAGTTACCAACAGGCCGAGTGTGACTGCCAACGTTATGCCTCTCATTGTTGCTCCTTACTTGGTTACGATTACCTTGCTGACCGTTTGCGCTTGGGCCTCTCGGACGAAGTACACGCCCGGCGCCAAGGCCCGCACGTCATTCGCGCCCGGCAGCAGGTCAAGCACTTTCCTTCCGCTGATGTCCAGCAGAGCGGCGCGGGACATGACCGGATTGTCTGACAATCCGGATCGTGTCCCAAGCCCGTCCCGCGGCAGCACCAGCACTCCGCGGACGATGGTCAGTGCCGGCTTGGAGCTCGCGGCTTGCGGCTTGAAACTCTCCTCTACGCCCACCAGCACGGAGTCTCTGACAACGGTGATGTCGGACGAGTAGCTGTTGGCGACGTACATCCATGCATGGGTCGGGTTCCATGCCAGCGCTACCGGGTCGGACCCGACCGCGACGGCGCGTATCGGGTCGTCGCTTTCGCCGCCGATAACCATCACGACGTCTTCCGTTCCCGACGCGCAGTAGACCCGGTTTGCACTTCCGGCGCGGCCGTTGTCCAGTGCCGGGGTCATCGCCGGCCCGACACCGGGGCTCGCGAGAAACGAGTCGGTTCGGGCGTCATAGACCCACAGCGAACCCACCGACCCTTGACCGACGTACACCTTGTCGCTGGCGAAGTCGTAGTGCAGGGACCCGGGCGAAGTCCACGTCTCAATGGTGCGGATGAGAGTATCGCCAACGCAATCGACCACGTAGACGTAGGACTGGCCGTGGGCGCCGACGTACAACTTGTTGTAGGTAGGGATGAAGCAGAGCGGGCCGGTCGGCTCGGGCAGGTCAACTAGCGCGACGATACTGTCTGCGACGCCGTCAAACACGGCAAGCGTGCTGCCGGTGCAGTAGACCTTGTTCAAGATGCTGTTGTACACAAGGCTCCGGCCCTCGCCCGGTAGAATGAGCGTTGCCACGACCGTGTCCCCGGCGCAGTCGATTGCCGACACGCTGGAGTCGAGCGAACTCACCGTGTAGACCTTGTCGTTTGCCAGGTTGTAGCACAGCGCGGTCGGACGTCTGCCGACACGGGCCTCGACCTGGGCCACGACGCGGTCGGTCACGCCGTCGACCGCATACACCCGGTCGTTCTGGGACGAACTGACGTAGACCTTATTGCGGGAGGAGTTGCATACCAGGTCACGGATCGCCTGCTGGCGCAGCGACAGACCGGCCCGCATGGTGTTCGTGTTGCCGTCGATGATGAAAAGACCGCCGCGCTCGTAATCGGCGCAGTACAGCTTGTCGCTGACCGGGTTGTAGAGCAGCAGCATGTCGCCACCGCCGTAATTCTTGCCGAAGGCAAGATAGACCTCTACCTCGTTGGACTCTCCCCCGATTGCGCACACTACGTCGCTGGCGATGCACGCGACGCAGGTGTTGTTGCCCACCGGGTTGTAGCAGAAGGCAACCGGCACTCCGTTTAGCTCGGTTCGGGCGACCACCGAGTCTTGAGCGGCGTCGATCACCGCAACCGAGTCCGCGCCGTTGCTGTTGTAGACCTTGTTGTTCAACGGGTCGTAGCAGATCTCCCATGAGTTCGCACCGGTGACGACAGTGTTGACAGTATTTCCGGTAATGACCGAAACGGTGCCCTCGTACCCGTTAGAGCAGTAGACCTTGCCCGGCGGACCCGCTATTATCATGGACGGGCTGCTACCGACTGCCAGAATCTGCGCGAGCGTATCGGCCGCGCAGTCAATCACCGAAACCGTGCTGCTGACCTGGTTCGCTACGTATACGCTGTTGGTGGCCGAGTCGTAGCACAGGTCTACCGGGTCCACACCGCGGACCCAGATCGTGCTTACGACCGTATCCGCCGCGCAGTCAATGACCGTGACGTCGCCGCTGCCCTGGCAGGCGCAGTAGACACGGTTGAGTCGGGGGTTGCAGCAGAGCGCAACCGGCTCCGGCCCGACCTCTACCCGCGCGACGACGCTGTCGGTCGCGCAGTCGATGATCCGCACCCGGCTGTCGTAGCTGTTGCCGCAGTACAGCTTGTTCTCTTCCGGGTTGTACGCGAAGCCGGCAACTGTCTGCTGGATTGAGAGCGTCTTGATTGGCTGGTTGTTCGTGCCGTCAATTACGGTGACCGTGGGGTCAATGTTGAAACAGTAGACCTTGTTGGCCGGTGGGGCGCTGCAGAGCGTGTGCCAGCCGTCGCCGACGGCAACCTTGGCGACCTGCGCGTTGGTCTGCGCGTCAACCACGACCAGGAAGTCCTCGATGCCACCAATGTATATCGAGTGGTTGGGCGCGTGGAATGCTAGCGCCCCGACGTTGGTGAGCGCGGTATCAAGCGACAGGGGTATGGTCGTCTCGACCCACTGACCGACCGATGCCGATACAAGGACCAACAGAGCAGCAATGATTCTCACGACTCCTCCTTACCTCGCAACCACAATCCTGGTGATGCTCGACGCACCCGAATCCTGACTACTGACTACTGACTGCTTCTTGACGAAGTAGACGCCGGGCGCCAGCGCCCGCACGTCATTCGCTCCGGGGCGCAGTTCCATCACCCTCCGTCCGCTGATGTCCAGCAGGCGTGCGGTTTGAGGCTTGGGACTTGGGGCTTCCGGCAGGAACAACAACCCGCGGACGATAGTCGGAGTCGCGCGCTTGCGCGCAAGCGCGCCGACACCACGCTCGCTGATTCCCGGGTGCAGGCTGTCGCGCAGCACCGACACGCTTGCTCCCGCGTAGTTCGCGACATAGGTCCTCAGCTCGATCGGGTTCCAGACAAGCGCATACGCAACGTCGCCGACGTCGATTACCTTGATGACGGTATCGCGGTGCGCATCGATGACAAAGACCCGATCGCTCTGACAGACGCAGTATACGTAGTCGTTGAGCGAGTCGAATGCCAGGGCCATGGGCCAACGGCCAACGGTCAGCGTCGTCCTCACCGCGTCGGTGTTGGCGTCGATTACCGTCACGCTGCTGTCATTATGGTTCGCGCAGTATATGCGGTTGTCCACTGAGTTCAGACACAGGTCCGTCGGTACGGCCCCCGTATTCAGGGTCGCGACCACGGCCGGCCGCTCGCCGGCGATGACGCTGACTGTGTTCTGCCCCGCGTTGGCGCAGTACACCTTGGCCCCGACCGGGTTGTAGCAGAGCACGCCGGGATTCAAACCGACGTCCACCTGCCCGATGAGCAGGTCTCGCCTGCCGTCGATAACGCCGACGGTCGAGCCGGTGGTAGACACGAAAACGTAGTCGTACGCCGGCACGTGGCAGAGCGCGACCGGCGTGCCCCCGGACGGCACTTGAGCGACCACCGTATCCGCGTTCACATCGAGCACCAGTACGCCGCCGGAGTATTTGGTGCCAACGTACAGCTTGCGGTCCACGCCGTTCAGACAGAGCGCCTGCCGGCCGGCATTGCCCGACGACCCGCCGGTCGGGATTCGCTCCAGCACGCTGTCCCCGGCACCGTCAATCACCGTCACCGTGGCCGGGATATCCACGTCCGCTCTGTTCGCGCAGTAGACCTTGTTCCCGTCCGGATCGCAAAGCAGGGAGATCGGCCTCCAGCCGACCGGTATCGCCGCGGCGATGGCGTTGGTCGCGCCGTCAATCACGGTCACATCGCCGCCCCCCTCACTGGCGCAATATACCTTGTTGCTGCTTGGATTGAAGCAGAGCAGGACCGGGTGCCATACGGTGCCGGACACGGCAATCAACGAGTCGGTCGCGCAGTCGACCACACCAGCCACATCGTCCTCGTCCCAGACGCCGAATACCCGTCGGCCCGAGTCGGCCGTACAGACCGCATTGCAGTCGTAGTCGAAACCTATCTGCGCCACGGCCGCACCGCTGGCAGCGTCCACGACGCAGATGCCGGAACCCTGGGCTGCGTACACGCGGTTGTTGGCGGAATTGTAGACGACATCGACGGCGTAGGACACGTCGGTCGTGCCGATGGAGGTGTCAGCCGTACAGTCAATCACCATCAAAGGGCCATTCTCGTCGGCCACGAACACGCGGCCGTCACCGGGGTCATAGCACAGGCGGTTCGGCGAAATGCCACCGGAAATGGTCGCGGTCACCGTATCGGCCAGACCGTCTATCACCGTCACCGTGCCGGCGTTCAAATTCGCGGCGTAGAGCTTGTTCAGGTCGAGGTTATACAGAAGACCGAACGGCGCGCTCATGGTCGAAATGGTGGCCACGACGCTGTCGGTTGCTTCGTCAATCACGCTCACCGAACTGCTGCTTGTGTTGGCGCTGTACACCATGTTGCGTGCCGGGTTAACGCAGACAGCACCGGGGTAATTGCCCACCTTCACGACCGCAAGCACGCTGTCGCCCTGGCCATCGAGCACCGTAACGTCGTGGCTTCGATAGTTCGCGCAGTAGACGCGGTTGAGCGCGGAATCGCAGGCAAGCGCGACCGGCATGTCGCCCGTCTGGACTGTTGCGACCAACTGCCCTGCCCCGGCGTCAATCACGGCGACTGCGTCCCGGTCGGCGGCCGCCGCGTACACCTTGTTGCTCGCCGGATTGTAGCAGAGCGACCTGACGTCCGCCTCGACCGGGATGCGCGCCACGCAGTGGCCGTCGCTGGCGTCGAGCACGAGTACTGTGTGGGTCGTCTCGCCCGCGACGAATACGGTGTTGTCGGCCCGGTCGTAAACCAGGCAGTTCGGCATCCGGAGGTCGCCGAACGAATCCGGGATGAAGACAGTCGTCTCCAGCCACTGCCCGCTCGCGGCCGACAGGCAGCAACCGATAGCCAACAGCACGGCCAAGGGTCGTACGGCCCGGTTGGCTGAGGAGTTAGTACGAAACAAAGAACGTCGAGCACGAACAGGCATCATTCTGCACCTCCGACTGGACGTAACCCATGCAGATTGGCGCCGGCACGACCGTCTCGGCGGTTTGGCCTCGGCTTCGCCGAATCCGGCGTCGCTGCGTCAATTCTAACTTCCGGCCGTTGCTTGTCAATACCCTGACCCTGCATCCGATATTGAACCACAGAGTTCACAGAGACTCCGAAGGTACAGACCGGACCTTGGCTTCACCTACTCCATGTTCTCTGTGGGCTCTGTGGTTGGCCCAATGTCGGCTCTGGGGCCTGACGTCCATGAGATCATTCCGGATGTGGCGCGGCAGTTTTCCCCGAAGCCACCGTCCGGTAGTTCGCTCCTAACCACGAACCCCGCCCCGCGCGGAACGCCTCAAGTACGCGGGCACTGCGCGGCAAGGGCTCAGCAACAAGCGAAGGCAGCGGCAAGACGAGAGGTGGAAGACGTGAGGTGTGAGGTCTATAGAAAGCAGGAGTCAGAGAGCAGAAGGGAGGATGAAACGGCAAGTGACCCGTGACGGTGGTCCCGCGACGTCGGGAGAAACGAGGCAGTGAAGCGCCACCTGTTCCTCCCTGGCCGCGACATTTCGATGATAAACGCCAACGAGGACCGCGAGTAATCGGATGGTCGAATGAAGAACGTAGTTCGTCGCGAAGACCAGGGTCTGCCGGAACCCGGGGCATTACGAGGCTCTCCCGAAAACGTCCCGGTCACCGTCTGACCGACCGACGCGGCGACCACCTCCGCCACCGTCGCGCCAACCACCGCTGCCATAACCTCGACCACGACCTATGAGACGATCCGCATAACAACCAGGCTAACGACTTGCCAAACAACCCTTGCGACAACGAGGGATTCCGCCTCAGAGTCAATCCCAGATACGACGACGGCAACGACCTCACAGTCGGCCCCAGACTCAACCCCACAGACCACTGGTCTGACCAACCCAGATACCACCACTCAGACCATTACAGAGACTGTCACCTGGACCGTCCCCGGGACGGTCTCACCGATGGTGCCGGGGATGTCTGTCCCTTTCCAAGACCTGTGGTTGCCTATTGTATCATCAGCATTATCAAGCACTTAGAAGCGGCAGAATCCAGGTTACACTTTGTACGTCTAAGTGATTGGAAACTGGCAGTCCAGGTGCATGCAGGCTTCAGGCTGCCCGCTTCTGATGGGGACTGTGCCCGAAAGGACGTGGTCCCCGGGTCAGTATTCGGGACAAGCTCGTAACGAAAGGGGCGCGGAAATGTCCGATGTCACGAGACGCATAGAGCGCTGGGAGAAGAAATACAGCCCGGAACGGGCCAAGGCTACTCTCGACCTGCTCCACGAAGAGATGCGCAAGCGCTATGAAGCGGCAACGGTTGCGATGACCGCGATGGAAATCAAGACCAAGGAAGTGCTTAGTCAGCACGGGGTCCACACTACAACCTTTGTTCCCTACCTGAGCTACGCCCGCCAACTCTGGAAGCTATCCCGCAAGCAGCTTATCTCCGGCGAGGCCTTCAAGGTGGAAAGCCAGGTTCTACTTGAGAAGTGGGCGTCTCGCAATCTGAACCCGGACGTGCTCGCCGCTATCCGTCACGACGTCTTCGCCTCCGACCCCCCGACGCCGTAACCTCTACCCTATCAAGTAGCGTTCGGACTGGCCGAAGTCAGGCTGCGGGCGGTCCTGCGGTTACCGCCTATCCCGTCAACGGTCGGGCACTCCTGCAGCAGTCGGTTCGCTGACGAACGGGCTGCTTGAGAGCAACTGTGCCGGCTGCCAGGGACGTTCCCGGCGATGACGAACTCGTCTCCGACCAGCGATTGACACAATCAGCTTTCGCTATGGGGACTATGTCTCTCAAGTCAATGCTGGTTCCGGAGCAGACGAAGGCTGCCCGCGTCGAAGCGGGCAGCCCTTTTGGCGGAAGGCCGATTCAGCCTGTCCGGACCGATCTACCTCACCAGCAGCATCCTCTTCTCCGCGATCTTACCGTTCGACTTCAGGACGTAGAAGTAAGTGCCTGCGGCAACGGTTCTCCCGCGCGCATCAGTACCATTCCACACGGCGGTGTAGTAGCCCGGCTTCTGCCCCGATTGGACGAGCCTCACGACTGTCCTGCCGCAAACGTCGTAGATACTGAGTTCTGTGCGCGAGGGAACCGGCAGCGCATAGCGGATGGTCGTGCTCCTGCCGAACGGATTGGGCCTGTTCTGATAGAGAGCGAGTGTCTTGGGCAAGCCGACCAGATCCTCGACGCCACTGCTGAACGGCTTGATGCGCGTCCGTGCGCGACCGATCTGCCTGTGCTTTCCCTTCTTCCCCAAACCGGGAGAACCCTCGACGACCTTCTCGTAAATGATGTACTGGCAGGTCGGCGACCAGCTCGGGTTCTCGCGTTCCGCATCCGGGCTGTTCAGCGCCACCTCGACACTTCCGCTGTCCGTGCCTCTGTAGCACACTTGGCTGAGGTCGAATGAACTCGTCGTGTCGATTGGCCACTTGGTGTAGGCTATGTAGAGCCCGTTGGGCGAGAACACGGGTGTTTCGCAGTTGCAGGTGCCGTCAGTGACTCTCGTCTCCTGGGTCCCATCAACGCGCATCTTGTATATCTGGCTGAAGCCGGACTCATCGATTTTCTCGAAGGTTATCCACTCTCGGTCAGGCGAAATGCGCAGGCCCGAGTTCTCCATGTAGTCTGAAGTCAGCCACGTTTCCTGCCCCGGTACCACCTTGCATACCTGATGTGCCTCGTCTCTGAGTTTCACGCACGCGAATTCGGAGTCAGAGATCGGCTGCGGCTCAAGGTATCCATCCGTACCCGGTGTCAGACTCGCTTCCCCGGTGGCGTTGGGGCGCACCTTGCACACATCGTGACTGCCGGCGATTGTGTCCCACTTCTCGTACATGACCCAGGAGTCGTTCGCGGTGACCTGAGGCAGTCCCACAACGCCCTCTGCCAGTCTGAAGGGGGCAATCCCGCTGGATAGCTTGTAGATCCCGTCTCTGGCAGACGCCACCAGCCAGGCACCGGTGCTGGACCAGACCGGATCTTCAAAGACCATGCTGTCTGGTCCCATGACCTGAGACGGACCGCCGGCCGCAGGTATCCGGTAGAGGCCCGTGCCCTCGCTGGCGGAGTCCTCGGCTGTGTATGCGATCCACATGCCGTCGGGAGAGTACCGAGGTGTATGTTTGTCGGTCGGGTCGAATGTGATCAGTTCGCCCGGGTCCAACCGATTGCCCTGAACGCCAGCACCCGTAGCAGGTCGCGGCGTGGCTTGGTCAGCCGGCCCGGCCTCGAGGTTGAACTGACCCCCTCCGCCGCCGATCGGTGGCAGGTAGCGCCAGAAGTTGTCCGTGTAGTACTTCTTGCCGGTGCCCTTGCCTATTCCTCCGTAGATTGAGTGGTTGCAGTACGCAAGACAGCCGCCCTTCCTGATCGGTCTGGGCGCTTGTCTAGGGGCGGGGGTGGTCCAGGTCCAACCTGAGACATCAAACGAATAGAACCCGCAGGTCTTGTTCCCCGTGTAAGCATATATCACGTTAGCGGCCGTGTCGAAGGCCAAGGCGCCACCTTCGTCCACGGGCGCCGGGACCGTCGGGAGTCTGGTCCAGCGGTTCAACGGAATACAGTACTGGAAGAACCCGGTGGACTCGCCGCCCTGCAGCGCGTAAAGGTAGTCGCCGCCATCCCAGACCAGGCTGCCGCCGAGTTCGATCCTGCCTGGCGTGTCGGCCAGGTATTGCCACGAACTGCCAAGCGCGGTGTCGCATCGAAAGAATTTCTTCTTGTTTCTGCCCTGCAGAGCGTAGAGGTAGCTCCCGCCCCAGGCCAGGTCGCCGCCGTTGCCAATCAGCTCCGGAGTGGGATTGAGCTTCTTCTTCGCCCAGCGCTGCCCGGCGACGCTGTACCGCCAGAACAACGTGCTCCCACCAAAGATGGCGTAAACATAACCGCCAGACCCCGGGTATGCCAGCGCGGCACCGTTCCCGAAGTTCTTTGGGGCGTCACCTCCTCTGCCATTCCAGGTGTCGCTGGAAACCCAGTACCTTGCGAAGAGCTTCTTTCTGACGCCCATGAAGATGGAGTCGTTATCGAACGTGCCCAGACAAGCGCCCTCGGACATCCCCTTCCCGTAGAAGACATCATACATCTTTACCCATGTGTCCGAAGCGACTTTGAAGGCCATCGTAACCGTATCGTTGGCTGTGCATTCGTCCTCGGGAAGGTTCGCGTAGCAGAGGGCCGTGAAGCTCCCCGGGGTCTGAGGCACGGTCCATGATGAGAACCGCACGCTGGTGTCAAAGTACGGGCACAGGTTCATCCATCGGGTATCGGTGTACACGCACGTGCTGCTGTCGTTTATCTGGAACGTGAACGGCAGACTCTCCACTTGTCTTCCAGAATTCCAGACAAAGGCGGTTGGCGTTATCGTCTGGCCGGGTCCAAGCGACGGGACCTTGCCCGCCATGGAAAACGGTTCATGAATCTCTGAAACGCATACATCCTTGTCGCGCGTCGGCTTTGCCAGCAACCTGATGAAGTCCACGCACCAATAGCTCTGGCAACTGTCGATATCGCCTTTATAAGCATAGGCGAGTCTGACATTCCTGTTGTTCCAGTAGGACTGCGGAAGCTCCACCTCAGTCGTCGTATCAATTTCCGAGGAGCTCCCAATTCTCTCCATCATTGGTCGAGCCCAGCACAGCGACAGTGTCGAAATTGCCCGCGTGCGGCAAGTTCGAGATGCTGGCCCACTGCACAACAGCGCACGAACAGCCGGCTAGATTCATCCGCGGAACGATGAGTGTATCGTGAGTAAGCCCATTCCAACGGTCCCAGTTTAGGCACATGTAAGGCGTCGGGTCGCTGGTCCAAGGCGACTCACCACCGAGCTTTTCCTTCCAGCAGCAGCTTATGTTCTGCGTCCTGCGCGCTCTTACCCATGCTGTGCTGTCTCAGGTCTCGACCTGCTTCCAGTCGCGGCAGCCTTGGATCACGCCGCCCTGAGGCATGAATGCAATCTGGCAGTTCGTACTCATGCCACTAGCACCAAGCTTGTCTCGTAGGTATGGAACAAGGGGCTCGCGGTCATAGAACCACGCGCGGTCGGGCGGCACGACATTACCTTTGCTGTCCACCAAGGTCGATCCGTGATGGTCGGTGAAGTAGATAACGGTATCCTGCCAGTCAATCTCCACGACCATCATCACGTGATAGTCGCGGCCATTTTTGTGACGGTCCACGAAAAGCAGGTCACCCACTTTCAAGTCCTCGGGAATCGACTGCTGGAGTTCCTGTAGCGAGTAATCCTGCATGGGCACTTTCCAGTTCGTAAGCTGCTTCTTGAACTGATATATCGAGGTGTAGTGACCTTTGAAATCGAGATCGCCAGCTGACAGCGATGACCAAAAGGACCAGTAATGCTCTCTGGCGCAAGGACCTTTTCGCCAAAAGGACTCGATTAGCCCCCAGAACTTGGCACCACCGCCGATGCCAGGGTGATTTGGGTCCTTAGCGGTCATCGCACGCGAGACGAAGTTGCAGCAATTGCCGGCGGGCTGCCCTGCTTTGTGCTCAAAGTAGGCGGGGCATCCGTCGTGTCCAACATTCTTGAAGTCGGCGTACTTCCGCATGTAGGCTGCTGCCCCGATTCCGTCGTAGGGCACAGCGACAACGGACGCAAGGCAGAAGCAAAGCGCCAGCAATGCTCGGCGACTCACTTGCCACCCCCGACGTCTCTGCGGCGCTTTGCTATGTACACATCGAGGCTGCCCTCTCCTTCCGAATCTAGACCGATTCCGTAGACAGCTCCACTGGTGCTGACATTAACCAGTACCCCTGTCCACGCATCGCCTGCTTGGTCGGGGAACTTCCATTCCCAGAGGAGGTTCCCCATCGGATCGTACTTCAGGGAAAAGCCGAAGTAGTTGCTTCCGCTGTAACCAGCCCCTGAGAGATATACATTTCCCGCTCCGTCGAGGTTCATTGACCGGAATCTCGGAAGCAACTCAAGCCCGTCACGTCCATAGCCCAGTTCGCAGTCTGTGTCCGCGTCTCCGTATCGACTGACCCACAGCTCGTTGCCGAGGGAGTCGTACTTCACCAGCGTGATTGCCTGCGCCCCGCCGGTCGTGACGACCTCGCTCCAGCCCGCGACGTAGACTGACCCGCTATCAAGCATCAGGAACTGCGGCACATCGACCAGACCCGCGGGACCATTGTACTTCCGGGTCCAGAGCGTCTCCCCTGACGAGTTCATCTTCATGGTGCAGAAGTCATGCGTCCCTGTGTCACGGGGAACTACGTCGCCCGTGAGGTAGATATTCCCATCCTCGTCGACATCGCTCCAGCGCAACTGCTCCCAGCCGTCGCCCGTGTCCTTGTAGAATCTCTGCCACAGGGCGACATCTTCGGATGACAGCTTCACGACTAGCCAATCGCCCCTTCGGGTCGGATGCTCGACGCTCAGCGCCAGGTACACCTCGCCGCTACCGAGCACGTGGAACGCCCCGTCATCCAGGGACAGGTCCGGTTCCAGCGTGTAGCTCATCGTGTCCGCCCGCATGCCGCCCGGCAAGTATTTCACAATGCGCACGATGCAGGACGATGAGTCTGCCGCCACTCCACCGATGTAGACGTTCTGGCTTCGATCAATGGTGATGGACGAGAGAGCGAGAAAGCTCTTGCCGAGCTGTTCGTAGGTCTGCACCCATTTCTGGCTCCCGTCGGGGCCGTACTTGAGCAGACGGAGTTTTCCGGTGGTACTAGAGCCGTGCGTGCCGCAGGCAACGTAGATATTCCCGCTAGTGTCCTTCGCCGCTGCCGCAGCCGTCGCATTGGTGTAGGTCGTATGCCACTTGAGATTGCCCATGGAATCGACCTTCAGCAGGAAGACATCGCAAAGGCCACTTGTATCATCAGGCTCCACCCAGCCCACGACGGAGACGTTGCCGGTGTCATCAACGAACGACGCCAGAGGCTGGTAGCGTGCGCCGGCCAGTGGGCCGTACCTGTAGAGCCATAGGGTCTCGGGCGCCGCGTAGCAGGCGCCTGCCAGCGCGAGAACCAGCAACAGTGAGATTGAGCGGCCCGGGTTGATGTTCGGGCTGCTAACCGTGCGATGTAGTACCATTCAGTCCTCCACTCTAAGGCGGATCCAAACTGACTGGTGTCGGGAACTGCGCCAAGGCCCTCTGCCTTGCCGCTCTCGGCACCCCTTTGGTATGAAGTGTAACTGCGCGCCTGCCAGTGTCAAGCGAGCATCTTTCTGAGCTGTCTGAGGCGAACCGACCGGTGTCGGTTTCGGACTGCTAGCGGGGTGCCGTCGGCCAGGCCTCTGGAGAGCCCGAGTGCGGCGGAGCAAGGGCGAACCGAGGGCCGCCGGAGTGGTGTGCCCCCAATCACGGGAATGACCCACGGAGGGGGTAGTCCGGGTCAGGTTGGGTTTGGGACACGACACGAGCACCGGCTTGGGGCACGGGTCTCAATCGAGGGCGATTGGGTCATGTCCCCGCCGGACATGGCCCGCGGCTAGACCGGCTTGCGGACTTTGACGCGCGCCTGTTTGAGCATCGTGCGGCCGAGTTCGTCCGGGTAGGGGTGCTCGACCACGAACTCGCGGATACCGGCGTTCAGGAGCATCTTGGCGCAGGTGATGCAGGGCTCGTGCGTGCAGTAGAGCGTTGCGCCACCGACGTTGATGCCGAACGCCGCAGCCTGCACCAGCGCGTTCTGTTCCGCGTGGATTCCCCGGCAGATTTCAATCCTCTCACCGGACGGGATGTTCATCTTCTCCCGCAGGCACCCGACTTCATCGCAGTGCGGGAGCCCGCGGGCCGCGCCATTGTAGCCGGTCGAGAGAATCCGCCGGTCGCGCACGAGCACCGCGCCGACCTTGCGTCTGAGGCAGGTGGAGCGCTCGCTCACCAGTTGCGCGATGTCCATGAAGTAGTGGTCCCAGGACTTACGGGGGGGGATTCCTAATTGCGAATTCCTAATGACGAATGTCTCCGCGCGGACTTTGTCCTTTGTCCTTGCCCGGCCTTGCTTAGTCCTTCGTCCTTTGTCCTTTGTCCCTGGCACAGACTACCTCACGACTGCTGTCTTGGTCACTGCTGACTTCTCCCCGGCGACGAGCCGCACGAGGTAGACGCCTGAGCCGACCTTGCGGCCGTTTGCGTCGGTGCCGTCCCAGGTGAGAGAAGCGGGGCCAGGGACCAGGGACGAGGGACCAGGAGTGACGTCCCATCGCCTCACCAATCTGCCTGCCCTATCGTACACTGACAGTACCGCATTACCACCAGTGGGAAGGCTATAGGAGAAGGCGATGCGGCCCCGGCTTGGGTTCCCGATGGCCTTCAGCGCGAGCGGGCAGGCAGGCGTGGGACTTGACGCTTGTTCCGAAACCCCGGTCGGCGGGTCGGTGATGTACTTGATGGCCCGACCCGGGGCAATCGGCGCCGCGCCGTGGGTGAGCGTGCCGTTGCAGAGGTCCTGAATCCCGATGGTCCTGGTCGGGTCCTGGATGCCGACAGTGGAGCTCGTGAACCCGGCCGCGGTCATGTACTGGGCCACGATGACATTGTCACCCGAGGGCGAGGCAACCGTGGTGTCGTAGTAGATGACCTCGAACTTGTCGCGGCCCGAGCCGGAGTAGTACCTGACGCTGTCGTATTCGACTATCAGCCGGTGGCCGGCCGAATCGTGGTACCAGTAGATATAGCCGGCCCCGCCACCACCGATCCGCGGGTAGAGGTCGTCCCAGTTGGCGAAGACCGCGGCGGGCGGCGCCGAGGCGCTCGGGAGGTCGGAGTTGTCGAAGTTGGACGCGGTGTCCAGCCCACAGGCAACCCAGCCGTCGGCAGAGATGGAGAGCTGAGTGTAGCTCTCGCCGTAGAACCGCAGCGGACCAAACCCGGTCGGAATGGTGATGGCCACGACGTCGTCGTTGTCCGCAAACGTGAGCCGCGTCCCGGCCGTATTGACCTCGACCCAGTCATACTGCGGGTGTTCCGGGTACAGGCTGTCGATGTCGTCGTAGGCCCAGTAGAGGGCCGGCGTGCGTGGCCCGTCCGGAATCGGGTCGATGTCAAGAATCTTGCCGACGGTTACCGTCAGCAGCAGGCTGTCGGCATAGCCGGTTCCGGTCAGGTGCAGCCATAACTGGGCCTGGTGCTCCTGCGGCGTGTTCGGGGCGGCCGCGAGGTGGAGCCGGTCCGCATTGTTATCCCGGGTCGAGTCGGCCGGCACCGCGCCGTAGTAGCTGGTTGAATCCGTCACCGAGACATACGCATCGGTCGTCCTGAGCACCGCGCGGAGGCTGTCCACGCCGAGGCGCCCGGCATTCATGAGTGCAACCACGAGGTCGGCGTTCTCGCCCGGGTCGAGCTTTGCGTCCGCGTTTCCGCCCGGCGGCGAGTCGATGATTGTCTGCTGCTTGAAGGTCATGACCGGCGCGTTGACGACCACCGCCTCAACCGCGTCGAGGTCGAAGCCGGCATAGCCGCCGGACCCGCCGTTGCCGTCGTCCACGACCCGGACGAACCGGGCAGTGCTCATACCCGCGGCGGCGAGGTCATAGCCCTGCGTTCCGGTCCCGAACCCGGCGTAGTGCCACGGCCCGTTCCAGTCGTTGGAGACGAATACGCTGCATGCCTCCGGGTTGGTGTCGCCCTCGATGACGAAGGAGTCGTTGCCGGAGCCGTTGAGAATCGGTGTCTTCGCGCCCATGTCGAAACTCGCGTACCCCTGGTTGCCGATTGAGTAGCGGATGCCGTCGGCCGCCCCCAGGGCGTAGCTTGGAAAGGTCGGGTTCGAGTTCGAAGGGGTCTCGTTCATATAGCTGGTGATGGCCTTGAAGGCGCAGGCCGCGGCCGTTGAGTCAGGCGCAAGCGAGACGTTGGCGACCGCGAAAGTATCGGCCGGAACGACGACGTTGCTCACGGTCTTGGTCCGGTAACCGTTGGCAACAAAGGTCACCGAGTAGGTACCGTCGTGGACGTTCTTGTGGTAGTAGCCCATCGAATCGGTGTAGGTGAACCAGTTCGGCGGGTTCACCGTAACACGGGCGCGAACGGGTTGCCCCGTGACCGAATCGAGCACCCGGCCGCTCACGCCCCACATCACCCGTTCAATCTGCTCCTTCATCGCCGACCAGTTCTTGTGGTTGATGGTGTCGATTTCGCCGACCGGGCTGGGTTGTCCGTCGCAGACCTCGACCGCGTAGCCGAGGGCGCCGCGCGCGCCTTGGTACCAGTCGGTCGAGCCTCCCGACACCGAATAGAGAATCCGCGAAATCTGGCCGGCAGCATAGTTGCAGATACTGCCGTAGCGGTTCATCTCGTAGGCAGTGACAATCGAGTCCATCGCCGCCTTGGTGGTGTAGCCCCAGCACCACATCGCGTCTTCGGCTCCGGAGTGATACTGGGACCACTCCCCCATCGGGTGCTCCTCGCCGAGGAAGTAGTAGCACTGGGTTTCCGGCTCGGAGAACGGCCCGGCGCCGCCGCCCGCCCCGAAGTCCCAGGCCAGCCCGTAGTTCCGGTTGCAGTCCACGCCGTTGCCGTTGTAGCGCGTGCGCGAGATAAGGCCGTCCGGGTTGTCCATCGGCACTATCCAGATTTCCCGCTCGTTTACCCAGCGGGTGATGTCGGGGTCCACGTTGTAGCCGCTGACGAGCTGGATGATTGCGTAGAGACCGATCTCACAGCCGTTGTTCTCATTGCCGTGAATCGCGCAGTCAAAGCTGATGCGGGGCTCGCCTTCCATCACGTTGACGTTGTCGGATATCTTCAGGGCCAGGAGCAGGTTCCCGTTGTAGGAGTGGCCGATGGTGTCGAGCCGGCAGATGTCCGGGTGGTTCTGGGCGATTATCGCCAGCGTGTCGCGAATCTGCTCGTAGGTGTGGAAAGCGGCCACGTCCTGCATCGCCGCGGCCCGCACGTCCGGCACCAGGACATCGATGTCGAACCCCTCGCGCACGAGTTCCTCATAGGTCGGCTGAGTCATCGCGCCGACGAACCAGCCGTCGCCGCCGGCGTAGAACTCGAGCACGTCCGGCGCGATGCGCACTATCTGCTCGCGCGTCGCGTGCACTTTCACCTTCATCTCGACGATATCAAGATAGCTGGTTGCGAGGAGCGGCGCGGCCGCGGCCAGCGCCAGCACGAACAGCATGGATTTCTTCATGTAGCCTCCGGGAGAACAGCGGGAATAGAACCTATCGGACGGATCGGACCGATGGCGGATGAGGCGGACCTCATCGCGAGACGACGGTCACCGTTTCGGGTTTGGACCAGTCCGAGACCTGGTCGAGCGCGTCGCGGGCCCGCGCCCGCACAAGCACCGTCCCGGCGCTGGCAAAGGCATGCCGGACGTAGTAGAACTGGTCGGCGGGGATGAACTCCCCCCAATCGCCGAGCGTATCTCCCCAGTCAAACTGGATGGAAACCTTCCGCTGAAGCGGGTGGCCGGCGGCGGTGATGTAGGTGACCGAATCTCCAACCGACACCGTGTCGGGACCGGCCGGCCGGTGGGGAACGAACGGTCCGAATTCGCCGACGTGAATGAAGGACGTGTCCGACCACCCGGTCTCGTGGGTCGCGTCCCTGGCTTTGGCGGCTACGCTGAACACGCCGGTGTCGGCGTAGGCGTGGTGGACCTCATAGTCTTCGGCGGGCGCTGCCGGACCGACCCAGACGAGCTCACTTCCGTCCCCCCAGTCAATGGAGAAGTAGAGCGAATCGTTGTCTTTGTCGTACGAGGAGACGAGGCCGCGGATCGTGTCACCGCGCTGGGCCAGGGTCGGGACGAGCAGCGAGGGAACGAGCGGCGCGTGGCTGTTCGAACACGCGGCGAGCACGAGCAGGCAGGCGAGCGCAACTGCTGAACTTCTAGTCACGGCTGATAGCTTAGGCCCATGCCCGAACAAGTCAACGCGCGAAGTGGCGCGCGGCTGTCCCGGCACCCGAATGCCCGACTTGACCACCAGCGGGACCGCACCTATCTTCAGGCGTGGACTATCTCCGCGGTCTCTGGCGAGACACGCGTCAGAACCTCGCTAGCGGCCCCGACCTGCTGCTCGCGGCCGCGGTCTTCGCGCTGGCGGCGCTGCTTCCGCAGTACGCCAGACCGCGGTTCCCGACCCCGGGCCCGGGATGGCCCGGCGCCGTGACCGTGCTCTGGCGGAGCGTATTCTACCTCGTACTGCCGCTCTTGTCGCTTCTGCTGCTGCGCATGTCGCCGGCCGCTGTCGGGTTCAATCTGAAGAAGCCGGCGCGCTGGCTCCGGGACATCGGATTGCTCTATCTCGTAATGCTGCCGCTCGTGTACTTTGCCTCGCGCCAGGCCGGCTTCCAGCGCGCCTATCCCTTCTTCGCCTTCGAGCGTCTCGGCGCCGGTAACCTCTTGCTCGGGTTCGGCATCCGGGCATTCGGCATGTTTGCATGGGAGTTTCTCTGCCGCGGCTATCTGCTGTTCGCGTTCGAGCGCCGGGTTGGCGGAGCCGCGGCCGTTGCCATCCAGACTATCCCGTTCGCGGTGATGCACGTGGGCAAGCCCGGCCCCGAGGCCATCGGTTCCATCATCGCCGGTATCGCGCTCGGGGTCCTCGCTCTGCGCAACCGCAGCTTCATCCCCGGCGCCATCCTCCACTGGTCGGTCGCCGTGACCCTTGACCTCTTCGCCCTCTGACCACGCGCCGGGCCGCACCACATCCATCGTCGTCTGTTGACCCCCTCAGCCCTACGTTCCGGACACCACTGCATTCTGACTTCGTTTGACTTCGGCCGACCGTTGCCTATGCTGAATCGCTTGGGTAAGCAACCTTCCGGCCCTGCTCCCGCGCCGCAGTCGCTGATGGCTTTCCCGTATTCAAAACCCGAGCCCTGGTCCTGGATTCCCGGCACTTGGATTCAGCCCGGAACCGTCTTCGTCACCGCCGAGGGACACTTCTATCGGCTGGTCAAGCGTATGGACGACGGGTGGAAGGCGGAGGACGTCGCGCCGAAGGCCGTCGGCCCGCAATCGCGTATCACTGAAATCACGGAACTACGGTCCCGCTATGAACAAGTGCTGGCAGTGCATGACGAACTCGAACTGCGGATGAGGAACGGAGGAGACACGCCTGAGAGCCGCTCGCTCCTGCGCGAACGAGACGCCGAAATGCACCAACTCCGCGACCGGCTCATCCTGCTCTGCAACGGGCACAGCGCGGAGGCACGAGCTGCTGCCGCGCATCCGGACCGATTGAAATGGGTGGCAGTGCTCGTCCTGGCAGTCGGCTTCGTAGCCGCGGTCGCATCCTGCATCAGCCGCCTCTACCACATAGTACCCGGACAAGCGGGAATGATGATAGCGGGAGCGGTCTTCTTCCTCGCTGCAGCGGCTCTGGGCGTCATCGGCTTCCAGGAACTGGCCAAACGCAGGAACAGGTTGGTGACGGGCAATCTTGTCGGATGCTACACGCTTGCCATACTCGCGGTTGCAGTCGCCGCGTTCGGCGTCCTATTCATATCGGTGCTGCTGCACTACATGGGCGCCTACGGATAGAGTGACTCGTTCGCCAGCCGGCGGCTACTTCCGGCGTGCCGGCTGCGGCAGGGCATCCCGGAGGTACAGGTCGGCAGTCACTGACCAGTCCTTCACCAGCCTGACAACGGTGTAGGCCTTGAGGTAGCCGGCACCGCTGACCAGCACCTTGTTCAAGCCGACCGGTACGTTCTCGATTGCATAGCGCCCGGCCGAATCGGTCATCGTGACGCAGCCGGTTCCCTCGACTACTACCTGCGCATCGCGCACGGGCGCGCCGGTGCGGGCATCATACACGGTCCCGTCCAGCCTGCCGACGTTGGTCGTGTCGAGCAGGTGCAAATCCACGCTGCTCGTCTCCCCACCTTCCACCTGTATGGCGACGGACTTCCGCGGATAGCCGGGAAACGAAGCCTCCAGAGTCTGGGGCCCGGGCGGAAACCGGCTGAACTTGAACCCACCATCGGCCCGAGTCGTCTCCGCCAGCTCCACACCGGCAACTGACACCAGCACTTCCGGAATCGCCAGTTTCGTCCCGGCATCAAGGACTCGGCCCACGACCACACGCGGCCGGTCCGGAAAAAGCGACAGCTCGATTTCT
>CAZAKP010000025.1:20170-24474 GCA_964485845.1 uncultured bacterium
GACTCGGCCCACGACCACACGCGGCCGGTCCGGAAAAAGCGACAGCTCGATTTCTTCCACGTCCGAAACCGGCTTGGCGGGCGGCTTCCATGCCTGCCGCAGTCCGAAGTAGCCCGCCCGCGAAACGAGCAGATGACCGCCCCGTTTGGGCAAGGACACGACCATGCTCTGCCCGGCCGCATCGGTCACCGCCATGATGTCGCTCCCCTCGCTCATGACCATCACCCCGGCCAAAGGCCGCTGTGTCTCGCCATCCCGCACGCTCACCATCACGCTCGGCCCGGCCACCGCAACCGCCGCCACCGCGCACAGCACCATTAATCTGGGGACGCTGACCATATTCTAGTTTCACCTTTCATGGGTCTTCTTCGATGGTCTACCGGCTCGCTTGGGCTTGAGTGCGCGTCCCGTCTTCATCTCCAGTTGTGCGACAAACCTCTCGTCACCAAGCGGACGACCGGTCCTTGTGTGACACCGAAGCAGATGCGCTGACGGCTCGTCACACGCCTCCTGCAGCCACGCCAGCCAGTCTTCGACGTCGGCATACCTGTGCGCGTCCACGGACAGGACGTCGTCTCGCCTCAATCCGGCGTGCGCTGCGGCACTGCTCCACCGATACTCCTCGGCGCGCGGAGCCAGTCCCGCCCGCACTGGGTTGGTCTCGACGTAGCGGATGGCCCACGCTGCGTGTTCATCGTCCATTGGACACGAGAAGTAGCGACCCTGCCATCGCCGTCCCCTGAGTCCGTGCGCCCAGTTGACATACTGCGCGTACCTGGCATGGACCGGCTTCAACACGGATGACAACGACACCTCGTCCCCTGGCAGCACAACCAGGTGAACATGGTTCAGCATCAGGCAGTAGGCCACAATTCCCAGGCCGCGTTGAGAGGAGTACTCCTTCAGCAGATCAAGATAGCGGCGGTAGTCGGCCTTGGCGAGGAAGACTGGTTCGCGGCGGTCGCCGCGTTGGGTCACGTGATGCGGAATCCCGGGCACGACAGCTCGAGCCATTCTGGGCATCACACGATGCTACCGCGCCATGATATCTGGTCAAGTAAATCAGGGCAGCGTCCCCACATTTCTATAGCCTTAAGGCAGTGTTGACAGAGAAGCTGTCTCGCTTTCTCATGGTGCTGATAACAATAGGCACTAATCGCGAGAAAGGAGACAGCTATGGCCGGAGACAACTTAATCGAGAAGCGTGCGGCAATCAAACCCGACACGCTGGTGGTCGGAGTCGACATCGGTAAGTTCATGCACGTGGCGCGGGCGCGCTTTCCCGATGGGTCATTCACGCATCCGCTGTCGGTAACGACCGATGCCGATGGATTCCGTATACTCCGTGAGCACATGGTCCGATGGCAGCGGCAAGCGGGATGCACTGATACTGTGGTAGGACTCGAGTCTACCGGCGTCTATTGGGAAAATCTGGCCTTCTGGCTGGAGGGGCGTGGTTACCGAGTCGTACAGGTCAATCCACTCCACGTTCACCGCAGCAAGGAGATGTTGGACAATAGCCCGGGCAAGACCGACGGCAAAGATGCCCTGCTGATTGCCGACCTGGTGGCTCAGGGCAAGTACCTGTCCTTTGTTATGCCGCGGGGCGACTTCGCTGAGCTGCGGCAGTTGGCGACGCTCCGGGCGCGGCTCGTGGTCGAGCGTACCACCTATCTCAGCCGTTTGCACCTCGAAGTGAGCCAGGTGTTTCCTGAATTCTCACGCGTCTTCCGCGATATTGCTACCCGTGTGGCGCGCCGAGTGCTCTACTACTTCCCGACACCGACGGACATCAGAAAGCACACCGTAGCCCAAATGGCCCGTCAGGTCCGCCGGGGCGGTGGGATACGGCTGCGCGAGGACAAGCTCCTGCTACTGAAGGAGCGGGCGGCGGTAACGGTCGGGATTAACGAAGGAGAATCGGCGCTAGTGCTGGCGCTGCGCGACACGCTGGCGGCCCTGAATGCACTGGACAAGCGGGTCGGGCAGATTGAGGCTCGGATGTCGGAGGTCGTGGCGCGAATCGACGAAAGTCAGTATCTGTTGAGCATCGACGCGGTCGGACCGGTCTCGGCCGCGGTGATTCTCGGTGAGACCGGTGGGATACGCCGCTATGTGAATGCCGAAGCGATTCTGAAGCTGGCCGGCTTGAATCTCTTCGAGGTGAGCTCGGGAATGCACAAGGGCGCGCGGCACATCTCGCGGCGTGGTCGGCCCTTGTTGCGGCAGATACTGTACTTCATCGCGCTCCACCACGTCCAGCCGGGGATGCCGCTGTATCCGTACTACGCACGGCTGGTAGACCGTGGGACGCCCAAACCGAAAGCACTGGTGGCGCTCTCCTGCCGGCTCGTGTGAATCATGTATGCGCTGGTACGGGACGGCCGCTGCTTCAGCGTCGAGGCACCGAAGCCGACGCTACGCGCGGCTTGAGAACAGAAGAGATTGCCAGTGGGGGAGTCACGAACATATTAACCAAGGATCCCGTATCGGGAGGCCTCGATGTTTAGGACAATGATCCTCCACTGCTCGTTGATCCGAATGAAGCGCCGTAAGAGGTCCCGCAACAAGGGAGGCTCTGGAATCGCCTGTGCCGGATGCGAGCCCAAGACGTGGAGTCGTCCCACTGGCACTAGCCTTCAGCAACAGAAAGCGAGGCAGTAACGCACTGCTTGACACCTAAGCCAGTAGGGTAGAATCCGACGACCGGTTCGAGGCGCTCCACATCATACCAGTTTACTATATGTCCCATCCATATCCGGCAGTCCAACCTCCTAACTTGGTCATCAGCAACTAGTTATTGGGCATTGGTGAATCTCCCCTATCCCGTCCCCCAGGCTACTCTGCGAGCTGTTCTCCGAGCTGCCCGGAAAGCAGCTCGGACGGTTCCCCCGCAGGCAATCCGGAGAGGAACCTGGAGAGCCTCTTGGGCTGCCATTCGGTGAGCCATTCGGAAGACCATTTGGAGAGGAACTCGGCGAGCTACCGGGAGAGCTCCGGGGAAGACCGTTCCGCAGGTAGTTCAGCAAGCTGTCGACGAAAGCGCCCGGAAGATAGCTCGGAAAGCAATCTACCGAGCAGCGCGGCAGGCAGTCTTCTCCACTGTCTGGAGAGCAGTCCGGCGGGTTGCCTAGTCGGCTGTCTGGACGGCAGTCACTGCCGCCCCGATACTCATCCATCCTGCCTGTTCCGCCTTGACCCGGCTGCTGGCCGCCAGAGCAATCTGGGAAAGACAGCACCGGCTGCCTGCGGGAGGGAATGCTCGGGTGGACGCCGGTCAAACACCCGGCAGGGTCGAACCGAGACCGCGGCCGAGGCGTTCGGCAAGGACAGCAGGGGCAATCCCGGGAATAGTCCGGGGGTGCACCCCGGGTATACCCCTGTTAGCTGCCGACGCTAGTACTGAGGCCAACGCACTACGTCTTGTCTTGGCGTCAGTTACGGGGCGAGAACCATCTGGATGTCAGCGGATTTCGCTACACCCTTGGGTCAGAACTCGCGTTTCCGTTTCCCATCCCGAACACCGCTCCGTGAAGGCGCAAGGTGAGACGTATCTTCCTGACCATCAACGCCCTTCAGCCCGACGCCCTGACGCCGACGAACAAGGGACGGGCTTGCGTCCGCCCTGACCTGTATGCTGTATACTGTCTGCTGCCTACTTCTCCTCGCGCGCTACCGCGCGACCACAATCTTCCGGATGGCGGCAGCCTGTCTCCCGTCTTCGGTCATCGGTCCTCTGACGAAGTACACCCCCGGCGCAAGTCCTCGCACGTCGTTCGCTCCCGGCTTCAAGACCATGACCTGCCTGCCACCGATGTCTAGCAAGGAGCCTGCGGCTTGAGGCTTGCGGCTTGTGGCTGCCGGGAGCAACAGGAATTCGCGGACAACGGTCGCGGATGGCTGCACGCCGATTGGCTGCGGCGGCTGTTCGGCGATGGCTAGTGGGTTGTTGGTCGCGAACCAGATCCGGTGCTGCCCGTTCTCCCCATGCGGCCAGACCACGTAGGCGTGACCGGCTGAGTCGGCGCCGATGTCCGGGTAGCCGCTGCTGAGGGTCGTGTCCTCATCAACGAGTTCGAGGTCTGACCAAGAGACGCCATGGTCCGACGACGACGTGTAGTATACGTGGTAGCACCAGTCAATCGTGTCAGTGATAATCAACGCCGTGTGCACGCCGCCGTCGCTGGAGAGAGCAAGTGCGCCGCTGAAGTACAATCTGTGGAAGGTGTCGAGGTCGGTGACGGATGATGGTGCGCCCCAGGTGTCGGGCCCTGTGTAGAACATGCGGGCCTCGGCAAGCAATG
>CAZAKP010000026.1:0-23826 GCA_964485845.1 uncultured bacterium
GTGCTGGGGGGACCGACTTCTATTTAGTGAAAACCAATGCTCAAGGCGATACGCTCTGGACCAGGACTTATGACGGGAGTTTTGACCCCGACGGCAACTCGGTCCAACAGACTAGTGATGGCGGTTACGCCGTCGCAGCCACCTCCCAGTCGCAAGATGTCTATCTAGTCAAGACCGATGCTCAGGGCGAGACGCTCTGGACCAGAACCTACGGCGGTCGTGGTCTCAACTATGGTAACTCTGTCCGACAGACCACTGATGGCGGCTACATCATAGCCGGCTGTACGTGGTCCTTCAATAGTTCATCCTATGATGTCTATCTCATCAGGACCAATGCTCAGGGCGAGACGCTCTGGACCAGAACCTATGGCGGACCGAGAGCAGACTTTGGTCACTCGGTTCAGCAGACTGCCGACGGCAGCTACGTGGTCGCAGGATATAGTTATGACGGTACGGGAATTGGTGACGTCTATCTCATCAAGACCGATGGCAAACTCGACGTTGGCCCGATCTCGATTCCGTCGCCGACAGGAGTCGTGGATTCCGGAGTGTCGTATTTGCCGCGTGCGGTCATCCGCAACTTCGGTCTGACTTCGGGGAAGGTAGTCCAAGTGACCATGGAAATCGGCTCGGGGTATGCCGAGACCGTGGCGGAAACGCTGCAGTCGGTGCCGCTGGACACGGTCGAGTTCCCGGCATGGACTGCCGGGCCGGTTGGTTCGCTTCCGGTCACATGCTTCACGACGCTCTTTGGCGACGAGGACCCGGCCAACGACACAATTGTGGACTCGGTACGAGTGCTCCCATCACCCATCCACGATGTCGGCGCGGTCGCGATTCTGGAGCCATCCGGCAGCGTGCGGGCGGGCGACACTGTGATACCGAAGGCCCGAATCAGGAACTTCGGGAACCGGGAGGAGCGCTTCTTCGACGTGCGGTTCCGCATCGGTGACAACTACAACGAAAAGGTGAACGTCGCAGATGCACTGCCGGCCGGCTCAACGGCGGAGCTTACGTTTCCGCCCTGGGTGGCAACTGCCGGTGACTGGGCAGTCACGTGCTCGACTATGCTAGGGAGTGATGAGAATCACGACAACGACAAGGTCAGCTCTTCGGTGCGGGTGTTCCCGCAGACGCTCTCGATAGCGCCGGACCAGTCCGGCCGGATCGAGGCCGGGCAAGGCGGGACGTATCGGTTCTATGCTCTCATTCAGGGCGACACTGGCGCGATGGTCGAGATCGCGCGGCCGTCTCCCCTGCCGGGCTGGAGCGCTAGGCTCTGTAACACGGCCGGTGCGAACGACCTCACCGACTCAGATGGTGACGGAATCCCCGACCTTGGCTACGTCGCGCCGGGAGAGTCCGGCTGGTTCTCGCTTGCTGTCACGGCTCCGTCCGCAACGCAGGGAGACACAGCGTCGCTCGGTCAGGGAGTGTTCCTCGTTGCGGGACACGCGAGTGATCGCCCGGATATCGCCGACACGGCCGTCCTGACCCTTTCGCTCGTACCGGAACTCTCAATCCACAACTTCCCCAACCCCTTCACCGGCCATACCACGTTCGTCATCGGCCTGCCCGAGGACGGCAAGGCAAGCTTGACGGTATACACGCGGGCCGGGGAACGTGTATGTCGTATCATCAGTGACTCAGACCTGCCGGCCGGAGTCCGCCTCGTGCCCTGGGATGGAACGAATGACCACGGCCGCGGCATCGCGCCCGGAACCTATGAGTACTTGCTGGACTACGTACACGGCGGCAAGACCGCCCGCATCCGCAAACGCCTGGTCGTGTCGAGACAGTAGGACATGTCCTCGACGAAGACGGGGCTTCCGGTCAGCGGCTGCCTTCTGCTGTCTGCCGTCTGCCTCTCTTCAATTGCCTCTGGCCAGACGAACTGGACGAGAACCTATGGCGGGCCAGGCTGGGACGAGGGCAACTCCGTGCGGCAGACGACGGATGGCGGCTACATCGTCGCCGGGCTCACGCAATCCTCTGGCGCAGGGTATGCTGACGTCTGGCTCATCAAGACCAATGCTCGGGGCGATGTGGTCTGGACCAGAGCCTATGGTGGGCGACACTGGGACGAGGGCAAATCCGTCCAACAGACTTCTGATGGCGGCTACATCATCACCGGCTTCACTTGGTCCTTCGGCGGCAAAGGGGATTCGTACGTCTATCTCATCAAGACCAATGCTCAGGGCGATACGCTCTGGACCAGAACCTATTGCGGGCGAGGTGCGTGGGGACGGTCGGGCCAGCAGACCACTGATGGCGGTTACATCATCACCGGCTATGACTATTCCTCCGATACAGGCGCGTGTGACGTCTATCTCATCAAGACCAATGCTCAGGGCGATACACTATGGGCCAGAACCTATGGCGGCGGAGCTGAAGATAGGGGCTATTCGGTCCAACAGACGGCGGATGGCGGCTACATCATCGCGGGTGAGACCTCATCCTTTGGAGCAGGGAATAGTGACGTCTACCTAGTCAAGACCAATGCATCGGGTGACACGCTCTGGACCAGGACCTATGGCGGAGCAAGTGATGACCATGGCTACTCCGTCCGGCAAACAATTGATGGCGGCTACATCATCGCGGGAAATACCCAATCCTTCGGTGCTGGAAATGAAGATGTGTATGTAGTCAGGACCGATTCTCAAGGCAACACACTCTGGACCCGAACCTGTGGCGGGCCGCGCCATGACTATGGTAACTCGGTCCAGCAGACCGCTGATGGAAGCTACATCATCACAGGCTATACTTGGTCCTTCGGCGCTGGGACCATCGATGTCTATCTCATCAAAACCAACGCCAATCTTGACGTTGGCCCGGTCGCGATTCAGTCACCACCGGGCGTCGTGGATTCCGGCACTTCGTATGTGCCACGTGCGGTCGTGCACAACTTCGGCCTGACTTCGGGGTCGATGGTCCAGGTAACGATGAGCATCGGTTCGGGCTATACCCAGACGGTTCAAGAGACGCTGGTGTCGGTGCCGCTGGACACGGTCGTGTTCCCTCAGTGGACTGCGGAACCGGTCGGTTCCATCCCAATCACATGCTTCACTACGCTCCTCGGCGACGAGGAACCGGCCAACGACACTATCTTGGACACGGTCCAAGTACTCCCACCGCCCTACCACGATGTCGGCGCGGTTGCGATTGTCTCGCCATCAGGCAGCATGCGGGCAGGTGACACCGTGAT
The DNA here is from genome assembly GCA_964485845.1 of uncultured bacterium. Classification (GTDB taxonomy): domain Bacteria; phylum Hydrothermota; class Tepidihabitantia; order Tepidihabitantales; family Tepidihabitantaceae; genus UBA2258. The sequence continues at coordinate 3,206 of CAZAKP010000026.1, forward strand.
ACCTCGGGCTCGAATCAGGAACTTCGGGAACCGGGAGGAGCGGTTCTTCGACGTCAGGTTCCGCATCGGTGACAACTACAACGAAAAGGTGAACGTCGCCGATGCACTGCCGGCCGGCTCAACAGCGGAGCTTGCGTTCCCGCCATGGGTGGCGGAGGTGGGTGACTGGGCAGTCACTTGCTCGACCATGCTCGGGAGTGATGAGAACCGCGACAACGACAAGGTTAGCTCTTCGGTCCGGGTGTTTCCGCAGTCGCTCTCGATAGCACCGGACCAGTCGGACCGAATCGAGGCAGGCAAGAGCAGCACGTATCGGTTGTATGCTCTGATTCAGGGCGACACCGGCGCGGTGGTTGAGGTCGCGCGGCCATCTCCCCTGCCCGGTTGGAGTGCGAGACTCTGCAACGCGGCCGGGACGCAAGACCTGACGGATACCGATGGTGACGGGATACCCGACCTTGGGTACGTAGCGCCGGCTGAGTCAGGTTGGTTCTCGCTGGAAGTGACCGCTCCATCCGGGACGCAGGGAGACACTTCGGCGCTCGGCCCGGTCACAATCCCTGTAGCGGGACAAGTGGGTGGTCGCCCGGATATCACCGACACGGCCGTCCTGACCCTGACGCTTGTACCGGAACTCTCCATCCACAACTTCCCGAATCCATTCACCGACCATACCTCGTTCGTCATTGGCCTGCCGGAAGACGGCAAGGCAAGCCTGTCTGTCTACACCCGCGCCGGCGAACGCGTCTGCCGCGTCCTTACGAACGCCGACCTTCTGGCCGGAGTCCATTTCGTGGACTGGACCGGAGTCAACGACCACGGCCGCGCCATTGCGCCCGGCACCTACGAATACCTGCTCGACTACGTGCACTCGGGCAAGACCGATCGCATCCGCAAGAAGCTGGTAGTCAGCCCGAATCAGAGATAGATGGCGACGAAGGCAAGCACTGTCGGACAGGGGCCGCTGAGGCCAATACGGACAGAAACTGACATCTGGCATTCCGAACCCATCAGTTTCGTGTCTTTCGTGTTTTCGTGGCTCAATGTCGGGTCCGGGGTCCTCACGAGGCAGTAGGCATCGGTGTTGAGTAGGCCGACGCGGGTTTGACCGCCGCCGGTGACGGTCATATAATCGCCTGACTAGAACCTGACCAGTCAGAAAGGAAGATTCGTGATATCCAGTTTCTTGTTCTCAATCCTGATTGTGCTTTCCCCGGCAGCGCCGGTTGACCGGACCGGCGAACCGGTGAAGACAACGGTGGTCGCGCGGGGTCGTCAGACGCTCGCCGATTTCGTCGACCTTCGACCGTTCTACGTGCAGCATGACGTGGACCCGGGGATTCCGCCCGAAGGCGACTACATGGACCGCGTGCTCTTCACGCGCGATGGGTCAGAGGCCATCGTATCGAACCGGATGACCGGCAACATCACGGTGTTCGACTGGGCAACGATGGCGGCCGAAACCACGGTGGACGTGGGCTCGTACCCGGCAGGTATGGCGGTAACCGACAGCCTGCTGGTCATCGCGCGGCCGTTCGCCGACTCGGTGACCGTGGTGCGGCTGTCCGACTGGTCGATCGCGGCGCGGCTTTCCTCCGGCACCCAGCCCTGGGTCGTGCGCGTGAGCCCGGACCAATCCAAGGCCTTTGTCGGCTGCGACATCTCGAACACCTGCGAGGTCTACGACCTGGACTCGCTCACCCACCTGCGCACGCTTCCGGACTTCCCCGAGTACCTGTCGAGCGTGAGCTGGAACAGCGAGAACGGCCGTTTCGCCGCAATATTCAACGAGTTCCTCATCACGCCCGACGGCTCGCACCTCGTGATGGCCGACACCGCGCCGCAACTGCTCTGGATCGACGCGATGACCGGCGCCAAGGACGACACGCTGGCCGGGATGGGCCCGTGCTGGTTCCTTCAGTACTCGGGCGACTCGAACCGGATAATCACGGCCAACTACTCGACCCCGGCCGTGGCCTTCCAGATCGACGCCGCGGCCCGCGCGGTCACGGACTCGGTAGTGATCACCGGCTACTCACTGATGACGCTCGACGTCGCGCCGAATATGGACGGCACCAAGGCCCTGTTCGGCACGTCGAACAATACCACCACGCTGGTCAGGTTCGCGACCCACGACTTCAAGACCTTCACCCAGACCTACACCGCGTTCTGGCTCGGCACTTCGCCCGACCACGCGAAGGCCATCTCGGGCCAGTACAACTTCTCCATCATCGACTTCGCGACCGAGCAACTGCTCGGCCAGCACTCCGGCAACTCGCAGTCGTTCGGCGCGGTCGCGCCGGTCGGGTCGCGCGCGGTCGGGTTCGACCCGATGCGGCACGAGGGTCTCTACTTCTACGACTACGCGAGCCCGACCCCGGTCTACCGTGGTACGACAGTCTCCGGCAGACAGCCCGAGGGCGATGCCCCGCACCGGGTGAAGCTCAGCCCGGACGGCCGGACCGCCATCGCGACCAACGTGCTCTCGGACAACTTAAGCATCATCGACGTGCCGTTGGCCCTGGTCGAGACGGTTCTTCCGCTCGGCGACCGGCCCCAGGATATCGCGTTCACGTCCGACTCGCGCTGGGCGGTCGTCTGCGGTATGGCCGGCAACAACATCGGGGTCGTCGACCTGAGTGACAACTCCCTGGCCGCGGTCACCGTCGGTTCTGCCCCGGCCACAGTGGTCATCACCCCGAACGACTCGTTCGCCTACGTCGGCAACATCAGCTCGAACACGATATCGGTCGTCCAGCTCGACGGCCCGGCTAGCCAGGTCGTCGCGACGATTCCCTGCGGCGAGATCGGCATCGTCTGGGGCTCGTTCGGAGTCTGGAGCGGGCTCGCGATGAGCCCCAACGGCAGTTGCTGCCTCGTCGCGGTCTCATTCAGTGACCTGGTGCAGGTGATTGACGTCGCGACCAACGAGGTCGTGGCTGAACTGCCGACCGGCGATTTCCCACTGTGCGTCGAGTTCGATTCGACCGGCAACTACGCCACCGTGACCAACTACCAGGCCGGGACCTATACGGTGATGCACATTGATGGGGCGGCTTCGTCGGTAGTGGGCACATTCAGCGCGGGGCAGTACCCGATGCGCCTCGCCTATGACCGGGTGAATGACCGAATGGGAATCGGCAACTACGGCGCGAAGACCGTGACCCTCGCCGACCCGCGCACCGGCGAGCGCCTCCAGACTCTCTCCTACAGCTCCTACGGGTCGCTGGCCGACGTGGCGTTCGATACGGACGGCGAACCGGTCGTTCTGACTGCCTCAATCGGCGACTTTCTCGGCCACGTGCACCATGGCTCAGACCATGTCTCTCTGCCGGCCGTGCCATCGGAATTCGACTTCTGCCCGGCCACCTGGATGTGCGCTGTCGCAGGGCCGGGGCCCGACTACGTGAGCCTCGTCGATTTCTCATCGCAGGGACAGGCGGAAGTCAGAACACCCCTGGCCGCAGGCCCCACACTGCAGGCTCTCCCGAACCCGTGCCGGTCCGCGACCGTTCTGCGCTGGACCGCAGGACCACCGGACCACTCGGCCACATCTCTCCGCGTGTACGATTCACAGGGGCGGCTGGCCAGGGCGGAATCAGGAATCAGGAAGTCGGCCTATGAGCTGGACCTCCGCGGCCTGCCGGCAGGGCTCTACTTCGCACGCGTCTCGTCCCAGACCATGACGGCCGAGACGCGGATTGTGGTCACGCGCTAGTGTAATCCCAGGCGGACCAGTGCGCTTGACCGCCGACAAGCTTTGGGCTAGACTGGCGTCATCATGAGAGCGTGCTCCAGAGAATTCAAGCTGCAGGATGTAAGAGGTAAGGTGCAGGATTCGGGATCGTGGCGGAAGCGGGCCTTTCTCGTGGCGTTTTCGCTCATTTCCCTTCTCATCCCTCTTCCGGTTTCAGCCTCAGTCCCTCTGCCCTCTTCGCCGTCGTGGAAGTCCCACGACAATGACTATTCGACCGGCGGCGCGGTAGCCGACGTGAATGGGGACGGCTGGCTCGACCTGCTCACGTCCAACGGCAATGACATGGCCATGGACCAGAACGGGGTGTACATGAACAACTCCGGCCTGCTCGACACCATCGCGTCGTGGCGTTCGTCGGACAACGGCTACTTCGGCCACTGCTATGCGGGCGATGTAGACAATGACGGCTTTGCGGACCTCGCGGTGGCGTACCTGGGCAGCGGAACCAGCGGCGAGTTCATGGTGCGCATCTACCACAACGAGGCAGGAACGCTGGGGACCTCGCCCTGGTGGAAGGCCTCGGACCAGCACTCTTCGTTCGACTGCTGCCTCGGCGACGTGGACCTGGACGGCGACCTCGACCTTGCCATCAGCGCCGGGGACGCCTATCAGAACGAAACCGACTCGGTCCGTATCTACCGGAACAACGGCGGAATCTTCGACACGCTGCCATACTGGACCGGACACAACGGCAACTGCTCGGACGCAATCCGGTTCGCGGACATCGACAATGACGGCGACCTCGACCTGTTCGTCGGCCAGGTTGTCCCGAACCAGGACCGCGGGTTTGTTTCCATGTACCGCAACAACGCCGGTACCCTCGAGGACGCACCCTCGTGGACTGCACGGCCCGGCGTCGGCTGGGTCCTACGGCTCGCCCTGGCCGACTATGACAACGATGGCTTTCTCGACCTCGCCGCCGCGTCCAACAATCAGACCGGCGAGCCGAACAGCATCAAGGTCTTCCACAACAACGGCGGCACGCTCGACACCATCGCTGCGTTCACCATGCTCCGTTCGAACCAGTACTCATCCTGCGTGGCCTGGGCCGACGTCAACGGCGATCAGTACCTCGACCTTGCCGCGGGTGGGTGGTGGGAGCCGGCAGTGGTGTTCGAGAACCATGCCGGCATTCTGGACACGACGCCGGCCTGGTCATGGAGCCCGTCACCCGCGACCGACCTCGTGTGCGAAGCCGTGGTCTGGGGCGACATGACCAACGGTCACCTCTCCTCGGTGAACGAGTCATGCAGCGGCGACGGGACGAGGAAACTCTTCAACATCCACCGTCGGCCCTTGCAGGCACTCGACAGCGTCTATGTCGAAGGTGCGAAGGTGCCAGTCACCGGGTACTGCTTCGACCTGCTCGCCGGTTGGGTCAGCTTCGCATCCGTTCCGCCGGCAGGAACCAACAATGTTGTTTTCTACTATCGCTTTTCCGAAGCGCCCGACCTGGCCGTTACCAACTGGGGCCCGACGCACGGCAACTACCTGTTTCTCAATTCCACTCCCGACGCGGTTGCAGAAGTCCCCCGGCCGCCGGTGAAGCCGAGACTTGAGGCTTGGCCGAACCCGGCCGCGGGCCAGATGAGGATCGGGGCCAGCGCACCGGCCGCGGCGTATGGCCGAACCCTGGCCATCTACGACATGGCCGGTCGGGTCCGGCGCACACTGACCAGCAGCACGGGCTCGTGGACATGGGATGGCCGCGACCGGGCCGGCCAAATGGTCGAGCCGGGCGTGTACTTTGCGGCGCTCGACGCAGGCGGACCGGGCCTGAAGCTCGTACGGGTCTCAACCGACTGACGCTCCCGGTAATTGGCAACGGCAACTGAGGTATCAGGAGAACGGCTGGCCGGCCTTGCGCGCTACGGCAGCGTGTATCTGGCAGATGAAGTCGAGTCAACCAACGACTACGCGCTCGGCCTGGCGCGGAAAGGCAAGACCGCAATCGTCATCGCCAACCGGCAGACCAGGGGCCGGGGCCGGTTCCGTCGGCGCTGGTTTTCCGACGATAAGAGCCTTTGCGCCTCGCTGCTGTTCATCAGCGCCCCTGACTTTCCGAAGCCTTCGCTGCTCGTCCACCTGGCCGGCCTTGCCCTCTCGCGCGCGGTTGAGCAGACCTCGGGAGTCTCGACCCAAATACGCTGGCCGAACGACATCATCGTCGGAGACAGGAAGCTTGCCGGCATCCTGTGCGAAGGCCGGGGCACCGCGGTCGCAACCGGAATCGGCGTGAACGTAAACCAGGAGTCATTTCCCGCAGAACTGCCGGACGCGATATCGCTGCGCATGGCCACCGGCAGAGAATGGGACCGGTTCTACCTGTTTGAGAACTTCCTCCGCGAGATGCTGGCGGGCATCGGCCGTATCGGCGGGAGCGACCCGGCATCGCTACTTGCCGAGGTCAAGCAGCGCTCGAGCATCATCCACCACCGCGTCGAGGTCCGGACTCTGCTGCGCAAACACGTCGGGACGGTCGTCGACCTTGATTCTGAGGGCCGCATTGTGCTGCGCACCGATTCCGGGCGCCTGGTTGTGCTTGGCGCCGGTGACGTACGCAGGCTCAGATGATTCTCACCGTTCTCGTCGGCAACACCAATGCCAGGTTCGCCTGGTTCAACGGTCGGAGACTGGCGAGGTTTCTCATCCTGCCGACGCTCGAGGTACGCCGCGGCCGGCTGCCAGGGCCGGGCCGGGTTGACGGATTGGCGGTGGCGTCGGTCGTGCCCGAGGCCACGAACAAGCTCATGCCCGGGCTCCGCCAGCGCACCGGCATCGAGCCGCTGCTCATCGGACCCCGCACTCGGACCGGGCTCAGGTTCGACTACCGTCGGGAAGAACTCGGCGCCGACCGCGTGTGCGTCGCGGTTGGGGTCAACTGCTCGCTGCCGGGCGAAGACGTGATTGTCTTCGACTTCGGCACCGCGACTACGGCGAACGTGATTCTGCGCGAGGGCATCTTTGCCGGCGGCGCCATCCTCCCGGGAGTCAGGATGAGCCTCGACTGCCTTGCCGCCGGCACGGCCCGGCTGCCGAGGGTGCTACCGGGCAGAGGGCTGGGACCGGTGCAGCACACCACTCGCACAGCCATCCGGGCCGGTGTGGCGGCGCTGTTCGCCGGCGGCATCGACCACATTGTCAGCCAGACCGAGAATCGTCTGAAACGGCGGTTCCTGGTAGTTGCCACGGGGGGTGCGGCCACTGTCGCTCGGAACTATGGCAGCAGAATCGTCTCGGTCCGGCCGCGCCTTGCGAGCGAAGGGCTGGGAGAAACATGGTACCGCAACCATCAACGGTAAGACGGACGTCGTGAACAAGGGCCCGGTTCTCGGCATCGAAACCAGCGGCAGGTCGACCGGCCTGGCGCTCGCGGATTCCGGCAAGATCATTGCCGAGCTGGTAGAGAACACGAGCTGTGGTCACAATGAGGTCTTGATGCCGCTGCTCGGCCGCCTGCTGGAGGACGCAAAAGTAGATGTCCGCCGACTGGCCGGCATCGGGGTGGATATCGGCCCGGGTATGTTCACCGCGCTGCGGGTTGGCGTGAGCACCGCCAAGGGACTCGCCATCGCCCACAGGATTCCCGTCAAAGGCCTTGGTTCGCTCTGGGGTCTGGCCCGCACCGCCCTGCCGACTCTCGACGGGATACTCGCCGTCATGGATGCCCGCAAACACCAGGTCTATGCAGCCATATACCTCGCCTGCAGTGAACCGGTCCCGGCGGCAGTCGTGACGCCGGAAGAGCTGTTGGCGATGACCACCAGGGCGCTCCCGCAGCGGTCCAGCCTCTCCGCAGCCGGTGACGGCATCAGCCTCTGTTCCGACTTGTTCGCCGACGCGGGTATCAAACTCGTACCCTCCGGCGTCGACGCGCCGTCACCCGGCGTCATCGCCATTGAGGCCGCCAAGCGGATTGCTCAAGGTCAGGCCGACGATATCGGGACGCTCGAACCGCTCTACCTGCGCCGTACCGACGCAGAGCTGACGCGGGAGAAGAAACTCAACGCCATGCAATGACGCCTGCCCCGTTTAAGGCAGGCGTCGCGTTCCGAAAAGATGGCGGAGGCGTGTAGGAATCGAACCTACCGGTCCACTTGTCGCAGACCATACGGATTTGAAGTCCGCCAGGCACACCAGCACCCATACACCTCCGTTTGACAACGGACTGAATCTACCCGGCAGGGCTTCCCATGTCAAAGAAAGCCCCCGCCGGCCGCGAATCAGACTAGCCGGGCGCCGTTAATCACCAGCTCGAATCGGCACTTCAGAAAGTCGGCGGCCCGGCGCGAAATCACCATGCGCGAGAGGAATATCTCGAAATACTCCATCACCGGCGCGACATTTGTATCGACCGCGAGATCGAACGCAATGCTGCGCTCCTGTCTGCGCACAGTCAGCACCGACCGCTTCACAGCGTAGTTGACCCGGTCGTGGATGTCGAAATTGATCATCTCGGGATTGCGGACCCGGCTCTTGTGGACGTCGGCTTTGTCCGCGAGTATCAGTGCGGCCGATACCTCTGAGACCGGGCTGCCAGTGTTCTCGTCGTGGTTCCCGATTGCGGCCATAATCCGGGCCGTCTCGCGGTGGTCCATCCCCAGCCTCAGAAGAATGTCGCGGGCCAGGAGAGCACTGGTCCGCTCGTGTCGCTCGCGATTCACCACGTTGCCGATGTCATGGAGATAGCCGGCGATGGCGGCCAATTCGGTCGACCGCTCTTCGGTTCCAAGCGCCATCAGGACCGCGCGTGCGCTCTTGGCCACCAGCCGCGCATGACGAGGCCCATGCTCGGTGTACCCCAGTGTTTCGAGCTGACGGTCGGCCTCCGCCACCAGGGTCGCAACCTCCGGGTCTTTCACTACATCTTTAAGGTTCAGCATGTCGTGCTTGTTACGCTAGAATCGGAACCCGCGCTACACATCGCAACACCTGCAGGCGCCCGCCCGGACTGAGTCAACGGTCCGGCCCGGGCAAAGCGACCGACGACCTCAGTTCGGTTTGGGAGCGAGTTCGCCGCTCTCGAGCGCCTGCTTCAGGTACTCCATGTAGTCCTTCAGCAGGAACTCGTCGGCGACCATGCCGTTCTTCCAGCGGATCGATATCTCGTTCGCACCGAACGTTTTGTCGAGCGTGACTTGAAGCTTCGAGCCGCCCTCGTAGTTCCGGTCGAATACGATGATGCCGCTGGTGGTGGGATTGTCACCGCAGACGGTGTACATCTCCCCGGCCTTGTCGCCGTCATAGTCCCAGTTCTCCGGCCCCTTCACGGGTCGCTTGTACAGCAGGTACTCGATCAGGTTGTTGGTCATCTCGACCATCAACGCGTGGTCCTCGCTCGGGGCGCCGCCTGCCACGTGGTTGGTCAGTGGTATATGGAGGCACTCGCCCGTCTCGCTGCGACCGAGCCCGTAGTACATGCGATCGGTGTCGATGACCCGACTGATATCGCGCTTATATTGGTACAACACTCTCTAATAATTCTAGACGCCAGTCGTCTGCTGTCAAGGCCCGTTGGACTACAGTTTGCCTTCGGCGTGCCGGCGGCCGAGAACGTCGAGCATGTCGCGCGTCATGGCTTCCAGATCGTAGGCTGGCTTCCAGCCCCATTCCTCGCGGGCGGCGGAATCATCGAGCGACATCGGCCAGGAGTCGGCAATCGCCTGCCGGAAGTCAGGCTCGTACGTGCACACAAACTCGGGTATCTGCTTCTTGATGGAAGCGGCCAGCTCGCCGGCCGAGAAGCTCATGGCGCCGACGTTGAAGTCGGAATGGTGCTTCAGCTTCGAAGCGTCGGCTACGGCAAGGTCGATGGTCGCTTTGATGCAGTCCGGCATGTACATCATCGGCAGCCGGGTGTCTTCGCGCACGAAGCAGGTGTAGCGCTTGTTCTTGACCGCCTCGAAATAGATGGCGACGGCAAAGTCGGTCGTCCCGCCGCCGGGCAGGGTCTCGTGAGAAATGATGCCCGGGTAACGGAGGCCGCGAACGTCCAATCCGTACTTGCGAAAGTAGTAGTCACCGAGCAGCTCGCCCGCAACTTTGGTTACCCCGTACATCGTCCGCGGCTTCAGGATGGTATCATTGGGTGTCCGGTCGCGGGGCGTTTCCGGGCCGAACGCAGCGATCGAACTCGGGATGATGACCCGCGACATCGCGTGTTCGCGCGCGCACTCGAGTACAACCAGCGTACCGTTGATGTTTACGTCCCAGCAGCGCATGGGGTTCTGCTCGCCCACTGCCGAGAGAATCGCCGCCAGGTGGACAATGGTGTCGATGTTGTGCTTGCGGACTACTTCCTCGAGCGTATCCCGCTTCGCTACGTCGATGAAGTAGAACGGCCCCGAGTTCTTGAGCGCATCCGACGGCGGGGTCTTGCGGCCGGTGGCGACAACATTCTCCGCCCCGAAGCGCTGGCGCAGAGCCAGGGTGAGTTCGGAACCGATCTGGCCAACCGAGCCGGTAACCAGAATGCGTCTAATCTCTTTGGTCTTCATCCGGAAAACTCCTTTAGCTGCTTTGTTATGTCTGCCGGCAGGCGTCAATATAGCGGCGGCGCGACTAAAGTCAAAGGAAACGGCCCCGGTCGGTCTGGACAACGACGCGCCTGTGGCTATACTCAGGCGTTTTGATACAACGGTGAGTGTAGCTCAATTGGTCAGAGTACCTGACTGTGGCTCAGGATGTTGTGGGTTCGATTCCCATCACTCACCCTCAGCATGACGAGCGGAGATTCGCCGGGGTTGCATCCGCGCTGGAATTCGCTACACTGCACGCGGATTCAGGGCTGGGCCGGACCGCAGGCCAACGCGTGCGCCCGTAGCTCAACTGGACAGAGCGCCGGGCTTCGAACCCGTAGGTTGCGCGTTCGAGTCGCGCCGGGCGCGGTTGACAACTGTAATGCAGGGATGGCCAGTAATCATGGCATCGCCTGACTCGAAGATGTGTGCCCCGCTAGCTCAACCTGGCAGAGCAACGGATTCTTAATCCGTGGGTTGCAAGTTCAATTCTTGCGCGGGGTACTTCTCTTTTGCCTCGATAAGAACAGGAAGGCTCCCCGATGGACGCAATAGCGCCGACACTCCCGGAGTCAGACGCACGCCTGACCGAGCGCTGGCAGTCACTGGTCGACATCCTGTACCTCAGTCAGGTTACGTTCCTTTACGTGTTCTCAGCGGTCTGCCCGGCGGTTGGTCTCTTGCTCGGTGTCCTGTTCCTCGACGGAAGCCTCACGGCGAGATCGAAGCGCATCGGCAAGGCATGCCTGGTACTCGGTATGATCAATACCGCACTAATCACCCGACTCATGACGACGATGCCGGTATTCGGGCTGGCCGGGGCCCGGTCCGGTATCGGTAAGGACTAACGATGCAAACAATCATCTGTCTGCTCATGGCGGCCAGCGCCCAATTTGTCCGGGTTCCCCAGAAGACGGTGGCGCCGACGATCCAGTCACGCGAGGTATGGGTCTTCTTCACCGACAAAGGCATCTACAGCCAGGCCGACTACGGTGCCGCAATCGGTGCAGTCAGCCGCAACGCACACTTCCGCATCGGGGTGAGCCCCGACTTCAACGATATCCCGGTTCGCGAGTCCTACATCCGGCGCATCGAGGAGCTCGGTGGCAGGCTGCGTACGGTCTCCAGGTGGCTCAACGCAGCGAGTTTCGATATGCCGCCGCAACTGGTGGCTCAGGCCTACGCGTTGCCGTTCGTCTACGAAATGAAACCGGTTGCCTCACGGGCAGCGATCGAAGCGGCGACGTTCCCGCTCGTCCAACCCAGCATACCCAGCCAGTATCGTTCGGCCGATACCGGGTACGCGCATCGCTTCTACGGGGCGTCCTATGAGCAGGCCCAGCTGATGGGCGTACCGGACTTGTTCTTCCGCGGTTACTACGGCTCAAACGTGAAGCTGGCAATGTTCGACACCGGAATCAAACTTACCAACCGCGGTATTTCGAGAGCGAGGATCTACCGACAGCATGACTTCATCTCCGGGGACAACTGCTATGCGGCCCGGTCGGACAACACCTGGCAGCCGGTCGCGGTGGACAGCGTCCGCTTCCTCGGATTCGCGAGGGGCATGACCATGAGCACGGTGCAATCCCTGTCCGGTTCGCGCGACACCCTGCTCCTGGCCTTCTGCGCTGACAGCTTCGCCTACCGGTACAACGCGCCGCGCCGGGCGATCTTCGTCTGTCGGTCGACCAACGCCGGCGACGCCTGGACCACCCCGCGGCCAGTCGTGATGTCGCCGGTGACCGACGCGACTTACGAGAACCTCTCCCTGGCCGGGCACGGCGCCACAACCTATCTGACCTACGACGACCTGGCACTTGCCGTCGGTGCGCCGGCCGTCCCGACGGTGTACCTGGGTTACTTCACGGGCACGGACTGGCAGGGCGCCCCGCAGATGGTCGCGACCGGCCGTTATCCGGCCATGGCAGTGCTGGCCGACACTCTGTACCTTGCCTTCGCGCGGTCTGATTCTCTGGTGGTGGTTTGGAAGGCATCGGTGGCGCTGCCTGACCCGGTGCTGATGGACTCTGTGACTTTCGGGGCCGGCGAGCCCTTGTCCGGACTTCAAATCACGGCCGAGAACGGTGCCGTCGACATCTTCACGACCGGGCTGAAGAGCGGCAGACTCGTCCAGTACCGGTCAACCGACGGTGGTTCCACTTTCGGCAAGCTAAACGAGCCGGTCGCCTCAGGCGCCGCCCGCACGCGGCTGATGCGGAACGCCGGGCAGCGTCTGCTCGTCTACGAGGACCGGTCGGACAGCGCGTTCTCCCGCCTCGCGACGCTCGGCTCGAACGACAACGGACTGACCTGGAGCGCGGCGGGAGCAGTTGCCGACAGTCTGTTCTCCCTCGGTGGCTTTGACCTCGTGCTCGACACGACGGCGATGACGACACTCGTGTATACGACGGGCGGATTTTCGTTTCAGACGGCATCGACCGACTTCGGCGTCACCTGGTCGGTCCCGAGGCTGATTGACACAACCGGCTTCAACGCGGCGCCGGTGCTGTCCGCGACCGCCAGGGGGCCGCTGGCATGCTGGTTCAAGCGGGGAGACGACAGCGCGGTCTGGCAGACTGCAGATACGGCCAGGTTCTCGATTGAACAGCCCTACCACGGAACGGATATGGCCTCGATCATCGCCGGGTTTCAGCAGGGCGGTGTCATCGGTGTCGCGCCCGGTGTGGACCTGCTCATCGCCAAGACCGAATTCTACAAGCTCAGCAGCGGCCGCTACTATGAGTACAACATGGAAGAGGACGCGTACGTCGAAGCACTGGAGTGGGCCGACCACATGGGCGCCGACATCGTATCGACGTCACTCGGATACCGAAGCTGGTACGGCAGCGACCAGTTTGACGGCAAGACCGCGCCGATATCAATTGCCGCCTCGATTGCCGCCAAACGTGGCCTAATCATCGTCACGGCGATGGGGAACCGCACCAACGACTCGGCAGCATACCCTTGGCCAGTGCCGTACATAGTGGCACCGGGCGACGCCGACGGCGTGATTACCGCGGGCGGAGTCGAGAAGAACCTGCTCCCTTGGCGCGGCACCGGCACCGGCCCGACCTCCGACGGCAGAGTCAAACCTGACCTCGTCGCGCTATCCGACACCGTAGCGGTCGTCGCCCCGGACTCGGAAGACAACATCGCCGGCAGCGCCGGTACATCCTGCGCGACCGCGCTCATCGCCGGCGCCTGTGCACTGCTCAAGGAAGCCCATCCCCAGTGGTCCGCCGATTCGATCAAGGCAGTGCTGTTCGCTACCGCCACGCGCTCCGTCCAGAGCGACACGTTCGGGTTCGGCGTACCGCGGGTCGACTCGGCGTACAAGCTCTTCCCGCCGGAGAAGCACGTCGTGAGTATCCCGAGCGACGAAATCGGGTCGGTCTTCCCCAATCCTTTCTTGCCGGCGTCGCAATCGAAGGTCTACTTCCCCGTCAATCTTGCCCGTCCCGCTCCGTTCGACAGCGCCAACCCGGTACCCGATGAGTCACCGGTGGTCATCAGCATCTTCTCGATGTCGGGCAGCCTGGTGGACACGGTCAACCTGAACACCCGGACGCTGGGCCGACCCGGGCGGTACGGCGAGAATGGCGACGTGGCCGCTCTCGAACAGCTCGGCGCGCACTGGGACGGCACGAACGAGGCCGGCAAACCGGTCGCGGCCGGGCTCTATCTGGCCGTATTGCAGACTACGTTTGGACGCAGTACTGCCAAGTTCGCAATCGTTCGTTAGCCTTGACTTGGAGGCTCGCGCGGATAACATACCACCGCCCTTGATTCCAGCGTAGCTCAACCGGTAGAGCATCCGGCTGTTAACCGGAGGGTCACAGGTTCGAGTCCTGTCGCTGGAGTTGCCCGCCGGCTCTGCCGGCGGGCATTCGCGTCTCTGCCCGCTGCCGGTCGGTGAAACAGAACCGGCCCGAAGGCCGGTTCTGTCGTTGTGACCCCGACTGCCTAGTTCAGAACCATCGTTTTACTGGAGACCGACCTGCCGCTGGCAGTCAGACGGTAGAAGTACGTACCGCTCGCGACGAGTCGTCCCGAGTTGTCCGTGCGGTTCCAGACTACACTTCCTTCTCCTGGAGCGACCGCCCCGCTCACCAGCGTCTTCACCAGGTTTCCGGCCGCGTCGTACACGTTGAGACTGACGTCGCTACCGCCGGGTACGCAGTAGCTGATGAGCGCCTGGCCACGGATGAAGCTCGGGCTTGCCGTGTACAGGTTGAACACCGGCTCGGGCGATTCCTGCACACCGGGGCCCGTAATCGTCGTGGTGCGATGCAGCGTGTCGTTGGCCAGGTTCGAGTCGGTGCTGAGCGCGGTGAACATCGTTACCGTGTACTGCGCGCCGGATGGACCGGTTGTCCACGCGGGCACAAAGGTATCATTGACGACTGCGTCCGGAGCAAGCGGCCCGGCCAGCGTGTCGGTGATTGAGTAGACCCGGGTCCCGGCCGAGTCAATCCAGCAGGTCACCGGGATGTTGGACTCCGCGTTGAGGCCGAGATTCCTGACGGTACATATGGGCTTGACCGAGCCATGGTTCATGCTGGTCGGCGGCGCAATGATTGCGGACAAAGCAACATCATGGTCCTGAGGGGGTATCCACGTCGCCACGTTGAGGTTGGTCAGGTAGGTCGGGGTCACGCAGTCGGACCCGTAGGCGACAAAGATCGTACCACCGGCCACATTCACCATGTGCCAGCCGCCGGCGGTTGGCTTCGAGGCTGCGGCTGACCAGGTATTTGCCGCGATATGGTAGGCGTACACCAGTTTGTCGCCAAGGGCCGTACCGGCTGAGGATCCGCCAATCAGGTATATGACGCTGTCACCGTGTGCAGCCGCAGTCGAGTACATCCGCGGTCCAGGCATGTCTGCCTTCTGGGTCCAGGAATTCGCGGCCGGATCGAAGCACCAGCAGTCGCTCAGCGCGTTCCCGCTCGCGTCCGAGCCGCCCATCACGTAGACCAGCCCATTCGCGCCTGCGGCGCAGGCCCAGCCCCGTCCAGCCGAGAGGGTCGCCTTTGTCGTCCAGGAGTCTACGGCCGGGTTGTACTCGTAGGTCGTGCCGAGTGAACTCTCATTGCCGATGATGTAGAGCTTGTCCCCCGCCACTGCGCTGGCAACCGCCCAGTAGGCGGTTGGCATGCTGGCCTTGGACGTGAGCGTCCTGGTATCGAGGTCGAATTCCTCACAGGAACTCAGGATGGCACTCGAGGAGTCTTTTCCGCCCGCGACGTATATCTTGTTGCCGATCAAACCTCCGCCGCCCGTGCGCCGAGGTGTAGTCAGCGCGGGCAGGCCGTCGGTGATCCAAGCGTCGTTGGTGATGTCATAGGCAGTCATCGACCTCGTCGAAACCTGGGCCGACATCCTGCCGCCGACGAACCAGATGGTATCCCGGCAGACACCGGTGCCCGGACACCAGTAGCGTCCCGGTGACGGGGCCGCAGTCGAATCTACCCACAACAGATAGGGCATGAGGTACGACTCGGGGCCCGCGCCGGTACCGGCGTGCGGCACGCTACCGGTGAGGTCAGCAAC
This sequence comes from uncultured bacterium, assembly GCA_964485845.1. Classification (GTDB taxonomy): domain Bacteria; phylum Hydrothermota; class Tepidihabitantia; order Tepidihabitantales; family Tepidihabitantaceae; genus UBA2258. The sequence goes on from CAZAKP010000026.1 coordinate 19,037, forward strand.
GGCCGGACACCTGTCACTGACGTTCGTCTTGATCGGACAGACCAGACCGCCCGCGCCGGAATTGGACGGCGCGTTCGCAACGGCGACCTCCGCCGCCAGCGAGAGCCCGACAAACAACATCAGGCTCAGCATCACAGCACCGATTCTCACATGTTCCTCCTCGGTCATCCAGACTGCCTGACTAACCTGGGATGCGGTATGGCGCATCCTTGATCCGTCTTCGCGCGTCGTCAGTGTAACCTTCGGGTTCACCAAGTCAAGCGGGGATGGTCCTTGCTGGCCACCCTCGTGCACCGAATCGTGTTTCAGGGCCATCCAACAGCGGAACCGGCCCTGAGGCCGGGCCGGCGAAAGGAAAACTGCTGCCTACTCCAGGACTATCGCCTTGCCGGAAACAGACCTGCCGTCCGCGGTCAGGCGATAGAAGTAGGTTCCGGCAGCGACCCGTCTGCCCGAGCAATCAGTCCGGTCCCATACTGCGGTACGCTCTCCCGGGTCGACCCTGCCGCGGACGAGATTCCGGACGAGCGCGCCGGCTGCATCGTACACGGCCAGCCGGATTTCCGTCGCCGTCCCGACGTAGTAGCGAATCTCTGCCTGGTCGCGAACCAGCGTTGGGCCGGTTTGACGGAGCGCGAAGCCGGGTCTCAGACTGAGGTCCTTTATCCCTTGGGGAAGAGGATCGAAGGCCAGCGTGCCGTAGTATCGGGGATTCGGCCACTGCGAAACGGTCACTGACTGCGGCCACCAGCCAACGTAGTCCGACAGACCGTCGAGCGCGGCATAGAGGAAGCAACCCGCCGTATCACCACTGTTGATCGCTAGCTGGTACTTGTCTGCGCCAATTGGCAGTTCTGCCTCAAACTGCAGGTGACCACTCGCGAGCGAACTGGCGCTGGTAGCGTCCGAGACCGGGCCCGCCTCGTACCAGTTGCCCAGAGTATCGAGCATGGCGAAGTAGAGCACCTGGTCGCCGGTGTCGCCGTACTCAATCGTGTAGCCGCCTTCGCTCGAGTCTGTCGCCCAGCTCGCGCTGCCGTCCTCGTCAATGTAGGGACCGAACTGGTCCAGCGCGACGCGGGCAGTGCGATTCGGACAATCCAGCGCCAGGTAGACGAAACTCGTGTCATAGAGGAAGTAGGCGACGCACGAACCCGCTGGCTGCGGGGTGCCGCCGCGACCGGCCAGGTCGCTGACGTCGTAGGCGTTCGCTGCTGACCACTCGCCCGCATCGATGCTGCCGTCAATCGTCGGAACGACCGCGCCCGCCGGGCGTACGTGGACCGTGTCTGAGAACAATGCGCCCACCACCTCGGTGGTACCGGTCAGTGTATCGTCATGCTCATTCTCGTCCCCGGAAAGAGCTGTGAATAGCGTCAGGCTGTACTGAGCACCCACCGGACCCGAGTTCCAGTTCGGAGTGAAGGCGACGTCCGCGCCGAAGCCGGGACCGAGCGGGCCAGGCAGAGTCTCAGTGGCCGAATAGAGGCGGACGCCGGCTGAATCAATCCAGCAGGTCACCGGGATGTCCGATTCGGAGTTCTCGCCGTAGTTCACGAGCCTCGCCTTGGGTGCGATGGTACCCGGGTTGATGGTTGCCGGCGGCGACAGGATCGCGCTCACGCCGACGTCGTGATTGAGCAGCGGACTCAGGGTGAAGCGCATGCAGTAGACCTCATCCGGCGTGCTCTGGTTCAACTGCAGCAGGAAGGTATCCCGCCACACCTCGCAGCCGCCGCCCTGGTTCCAACCATCGGCGTTGAAGCTGTCCACGACGTTGTAGCTGTAGTCCATCTTCAATGTCGGGCTGGCGCCGGCTGCTCCCGCCTGAGTAATCCAGAAGCAGTGCTGGCGCGCGTCGCACGCGGCGCCGTACGCCGACGCCATCTGGGAGGCCGGCCTGACCTGGTGGCCGTTCGCGCCGTTGATGGAGAACTTGGTCAGCGGCGCCGAATCGAAGTCGCAAGTCCAGCACGAGTCCTGAACCGGGCTGTAGCCAAAGCCGCGCACGACTCCACTGTATCCCGACACCGTGTAGGTGTGTTTGACCGCGTAGCTGCTGGCGTCGTACACATTGAACTGCATGCCGTCGAACCCGCCGAACACCTCGTTGCTTGAAGCCTTCCACGCCATGTCGCGGATTCCCCAGCCGGACAGGACGCCGGTCTGCGGGAAACTGTCGACGAGGGGACGAGCCGTGTCCTTGATGTTGTAGACGTAGATCTTCATCTCGCTCTGGCCGGCTGAGACCCACATGAGCGTATCCTGCACCGGCGTCACGCCGACGCTGTAGACCGAACCGAGCGTCTTCGACCATTCCTTGGTCGGCGCGCTCTGCGTCGGCGGTAACTTACCGTACGCTGACCGGCGCTCCGCGGCCGGATTCACGTCGTTCACCGACGACGCACCCGTCACCAGTGCGAGACTCACCAGTAGTGCTGTAATCATACCGACTCTGACTCTAGCCCAGGCCGCCGACATGTCAAGCGGGATAGCCGCCTCAGCCGGACCGCCGCGCCGCTGCCCCCCATTTGACTTGGCGCCTCTGCCTGCTACAATCGCGCTTGGCCAAACCTCTACGGGCCCGACTGACGGATACCCGCAACATGACTGGAGACAACTGATGGTACTGGTATTCTGCGAACAGCGTGAAGGCAAGGTAAAGAAGGTCGCGTTCGAGGACCTCTGCGTCGGCTACGCGATAGCCGAGAAGCGTGGAGGGGGACTTGCGGCGGTGCTCATCGGCTCGGGCATCAAAGACCTAGGCGCCGAAGTCGTGAAGTTCGGCGTGAACAAGGTCATCACCGTAGATGATGCCTCTCTCCAGTTCTACACGCCGGATGGGTACGCGGGCGCGCTCGAGAAGCTCTGCGCCGAACACAAGCCGCATACCGTGATACTCCCATCAACGGTCATGGGCAAAGACCTGGGCGCAACGCTCGCCGCCCGGCTTGAGACGGCGATTGTCCCTGACTGCACCGCGCTGGAATTCGACGACAACGGCAATCCCATCCTGACCCGTCCCGTCTACGCCGGCAAGGCGATCACCCGCGTCAAAGCACCCTCGGCCAACCCGCTGGTCATCACGATGCGGCCGCGTGCGTATGGAGCCCAGCCCGAGAATGACAAAGGCGCGGAGATCGTCTCAGCCGCGGCGGCGCCGGCCGAGCTCCGGACGAAGGTCGCCGAAATCGTGAAGGCCGTCATCAAGACGGTGGAGTTAACCGAAGCCGATATCATTATCTCCGGCGGCCGCGGCATGAAAGGCCCGGAAAACTACACTATCCTCGAAGAACTGGCCTCGGTCGTGAACGCCGCGGTCGGCGCATCGCGCGCCGCCGTGGACGCGGGCTGGCGCGACCACCAGTTCCAGGTCGGCCAGACCGGCAAGGTCGTGGCGCCGTCGCTCTACATCGCCTGCGGCATCTCGGGCGCCATCCAGCACCTCGTCGGCATGATCAACTCGAAGACGATAGTCGCCATCAACAAGGACCCGGAGGCCAACATCTTCAAGGTAGCCGACTATGGCATCGTCGGGGACTTGTTCCAGATCGTTCCGATGCTGGCCGCGGAGTTCCGCAAAGCCAAGGGACAAGGGATATAGGGACAAAGGGATAAAGTGACCGGACACTCGATCCCTCGATCCCTTGATCCCTCTATCCCTTTCTAACCATGCCTAACACCAAGCAGACCGAAATCCAAGACGTTTTAGAAATCCTCGAACGCATCCTTGACATTTCCGAGCCGCCGGTTGCCCGTTGCCGGCTTCTCTCATCCGGGTTCGGGCCGTCCCACACGCTCAAGACCGAGGACCAGCTCACCGGCACCCGCGCCTGCCTCGGCTGCGGCAACTGCGTAGATATCTGCTCCCTGCTCGCCCGCGAGCCCGCGCGGCTGCAGAAGACTGCCCAGCGCACCTCGCTCGCGCTTGAGACCATGGTCGGGACCGACTGCGACCGCTGCTACGCGTGCGTCATGTCCTGCCCGCAGGTGGACACGAGCATCAAGCACTACATCGTGAAGACCCGCACGGTCGAACAGATGAAGCACCTGCTGGAACGGCTCGGGCCGACCGACGACTATTATCTCGACGCTTTCCTTGAGGAGGCCGTGAATGGCTGATACCAATCTAGTTGACATTTACATTCAGGGCGAGCGGCACCGCGTGCCGGACTCGCTGACTATCCTGCAAGCCTACGAATACGCCGGGTACAAGCTGGTGCGCGGCGTCGGCTGCCGCGGCGGATTCTGCGGCGCCTGCGCCACGGTCTACCGCATGCCAGGTGACTATCGCCTGAAGTTCGCCCTCGCCTGCCAGACCAAGGTCGAGCCGGGCATGCAGCTTGCGATGATTCCATTCTACCCGGCCAACCGTTCGACCTATCGTCTGTCCGAGCTCAAAGGTGAGGCCAAGGAAGTGCTCGACCTCTACCCCGAGATGCTCCGTTGCTACGGCTGCAACACCTGCACCAAATCCTGCCCGCAGGATATCGACGTCCTCGGCTACGTCTCCGCCATCGTGCGCGGCGACCTCGCTGCTGCCGCCGACATCTCCTTCGACTGCATCATGTGTGGCCTCTGCGTCTCCCGCTGCCCGGCCGAGTTGGTGAAGCACAATGCCGCCCTCCTTTCCCGCCGTATCTACGGTCGTAACATCGCGAAGAAATCGGAGCACCTGGCCCGGCGCCGCGAGGAGATCAAGGCCGGGAAGTTCAACTCCGACCTCGCCGGCCTGAAGAAGCAGTCCAAGGACGAGCTCAAGAAGCGCTATGCCGAGCGCGACATCGAAG
>CAZAKP010000027.1:0-1161 GCA_964485845.1 uncultured bacterium
TCAAACGTCCCGTCGTTGTAGGTCAGACACTCCGCACCCCACGCCGTGACCTTGACGCGGCAGTACATGACGTCGTTGGTCGGATTCTGGTCCCCGGGATTCTCCGCCTTGAACGTGTCGCGATAGACCGCTTCGGTTGCGGGCGGCTCCCAGAGTGGGAAGGAAAGCGTGCAGACCGCGGCCGGCGCAAGCGATGGTATCGTCTGAACCACGTTGTACTGGGTCGCACCGGTCACGCTGTCCTTGATCAGGCAGCGGATGGGCACGTTGTTCTGGCCGGCCGTACCCATGTTCTTGACGACGACCTTGGGATAGATGGAATCGCCGAAGGCATAGTACGGGTCCAGCGGCGCCAGAATCTGCCATATGGCGATGTCGTTGGAGATCATCAGGTCACCGGTCACAATGAAGTTGTCAGCATACCACCAGTTGATGTTGTAGATGTCGCCGGTACCGTAGTAGCGGATCCGGAGTTGGGTGCCCGCAGCCCAGGGGAGATTGAAGGTCTGGGTCCCGGGCCCGTAGCTCGTGGTGAACTGGTAGATGGTATACGGCCAGCTTGTGCCGCCGTCCGTCGACCCCTGGATCTGCGCAGTGTAGTTGCTGAACCAGGAGTAGTAGCTGTAGGTCGAGAAGACGATGTTGGTGTAGGAACCGCAGTCGATGGTCGGCGACATGAGGTAGTCCGTCTGACCGTAGTCATACGGATACCAGTAAAGCGCCGCATAGCCGCCGCCGTTGTACCAGTCATTGGCATCCGGGCCGGAACCGCTGTAGTAGATTGTCCAGCCGGATGGCGGGTTGGTAGTGCTCCATGAGCCGCTGAAGTCGAAGGATAACAGGTTTGCATCCTGTTGCCCCGTAGGCATCGGCGGCGCCTGGAAGGTCTGTGGCGTCGCGCGCACACCCTCTAAGGGCGTGACGGTCGCCGTGTTCGCGGCCCAGCTCATTCCGCTGAGCAGTAGCAAGGCGAGTATCAGGGTAACTGCCTTGTTCACAAACAGCCTCCTTTACGTTCGGGTGGTTTTGGGGATAAATAAAACTCCGCTCCGCCACCGGCACCACCCATAAGCCGATTGCGTCGGAGTGTTGGCAGCCAAGCAACGATGACTACCGCTTGTGAGTCTAGTCCCCCCCACGCCGGTGTCAAGCAGAATCTGC
>CAZAKP010000027.1:1261-3008 GCA_964485845.1 uncultured bacterium
AGTCGGTCACGACGGCCCGGGCCGTGCCCGTGCCCGCCTTCACGAAGTAGGCGCCGGTGGGCAGCGGCAGGAAGTTCGTTCCCCTGGCCGCGGCCCGGCTCATCACAACCCTGCCCGTCGCGTCGAACACGGAAACTCTGACGTCAACGTCAGAATTGAGCGTGATGCCGTGACGGCACGGATTCGAGATAACCCGAATGCCGGAGCGCGTAACCATCGGGGCCTTGCCCTCGGCTACGCCCGGTATCCACGGTATGCCCTGGTTGGTGGTCTTCAGAATCCAGCCGCCACCGCCACAAGCATACCCGGTATCTTTCTGCGTACCCGGGAAGCAGATGCCCTTCATGCTGGGCGCGCCATCGGGCAGCGTAGTCCCGAAGAAGTTCGCGTCGGGGTGTTTCGCAACCGATACGACAATCATCCCCTTACCAACGCTGTCGCCGCACGCGTACGCGAAATCCGACGTCGGCATGTCGATGCCGTACAGGGCGCTGACGGTGTAGACCAAGCACGAATCCCAGATGCTCACGCCGGCATCGGCTGTTGACCGGATTACTGCACCGGCAGAGTCGTTGCCGATGAGGAAGCCGTTATTCGGGTCATCGTGGCCGAACGCCGCCGCGACCAGGTTCGCGATGGTGTAGGCACCGCCGTACCAGCCGCTGCCGAACCCGTCAGAGGTTCCCCAGACAAAACCGCCGATACCAAGGCCCACGCCGATGAGGTCGCTCCCGGCCGCGCAACTGTTGGTCCAGTTCATCGCGCCGCCGACGGAAACTGACGACCAGGCAGCGCCGCCATTAGTGGTTTTGTACACCTTCGCCGCCTGGGTCCGGGGATGCGCGCCGATGAAGCCGGTCTGGCCGCGTCCAGGGAATCCCACGTAGTTGAACTGGTCGGTGCCGCCCACCGTCATCGGGCCCCAGTTGGCGCCGCCGTCAGTGGTCTTGATTGCAGTACCACCGTCCCCGACCGCGTAGCCGGTGTTGTCGTCGATGAAGTAGACCGAGTTTAGCGAGGCGGACGCATGTGAGGTCTGCGCCATCCAGGAGGTCCCGCCGTCGGTGGTCTTCAAGACCGCCCCTGCTTGACCGCCGAGACTGTCTACTTCCGAACCGACCGCATAGCCAATCATTGTGCCCGAAGGGAAGTGAATCCCGTTCAGTTGGGCAATCGACCCGGAGTTGAGTTTCTCCCAGGCTCCGAAGCCGAGTGAGCACAGCAGCAACAGGCTGCCGATTACTACTGCGTTGCGCCGACATACAACGCTCATTTTTCCTCCTCTGTCTGCCGTTTGCTTGATGTCAGACTTCTTGTTGCTCGCTGCCTCCTCCCCGCTAAAAACACCGCTTGCACGACCACCCTGCGCGGAGGGCATATCGGGTGCCGGTGAGGTAAGCCTGATAGGATGCAACGTGTCAGTATAACTCTGGACTTCTACCTGTCAATGATTTAGATGGCAACCCCGGTTGGGCGGAACCGGGAGCAGTCGACCCGGGCCCGAGCTCAACCCGCTCCGCCAAACCTTGACACCCGGTCGCCCGGTTTGATAATCATTGCCCATGTCCAGACCCACGGCACTCCCAACCCGCCTGCGGCCAGTCCGGCTCGGCCGGCGCCGAGCGCTGCTGCTGGCAGTGGTCGTTGCCGGCCTCTTCGCCGCGTACCTCTTGGCCGAGCTGGGCCGCAACGGCGCACCGGGTTTCCCGCTCGACGACGCCTGGATTCACCTGACCTTTGCCCGCAA
>CAZAKP010000027.1:3108-23105 GCA_964485845.1 uncultured bacterium
ATCCAGTTCTGCATCCACCTCTGGCGGGCGAATCCGGTGCTCGGTCTGCTCGCGCCGGTCGGGCTTGTCGGCCTCGTCGCGGCGGCGTTCGGCCGCAAGCCGGAGAGCGGCCTCATGATTCCGCTGGTGGTACTCGGCTATGTACCGCTTGTCGGCTTCATTTCGCCGTCTTTCGGCGCGGCGTTCCAGAGCGGCCGCTACATCGGGAACGTGACAGCACTGACCGCGGTCGTGGCGGTCATCGGCGCCGCGTACCTCTGGCGCTGGATCCGGCGACCGCGAGTACGGGTCGCAGTCACGTCTGTGCTGCTGGCCATGGCGGTCTTCAACAGCGTTACGGTATCGATTGCCACCATCCGGAACACCGCTCAGGCCGAGTCGTCCATCAACCGGATGCAGGTCACGCTCGGCCGGTGGCTCGCCCGGAACACGCCAGCCGGCGCGACCGCTGCCTGCCTCGACGTTGGCGCGATTGGCTACTTCTCCGGCCGCCGCGTATTCGACCTCATCGGCCTGGTGACAAAGGAAATGCGCGGCCGGCCGTTGGACCGCGAGAACTTCATGGCCTTTTTCCGGGAGAGCAGACCCGACTACCTCGTCATCTTCCCGGCGGCCTTCCCGGGTCTCCGTGATGCGCCTTTTCTCGAAGCGGTCGAGTACGCTGAAGTTCGGGACAACACCGCCAGTCAGGTCGACTTCACGCCACATGCCAAGACGATCGCCGGTCTCTTCGTCCTCGACCTAGAGGTTCAACCGGTTCCGTCGACGACTGTGATCTTCAGGTGCAACTGGGACCGGCTCGAGCCGCCGGGAGCGCAGCCTAGATGAGCGCTTCGATCCGGTCGGCGAGCAGCCGCGCCTGGCAGCGGCGGTTGAACCGGTCACGGCTGGTCCGGGCAAACTGAGCCGGGTCCCGCTTCATTTCGTCAAGCGCCTCGACCAGCTTCGCTGCGTCGAGGCCGCATGCAACTCCGGCTCCGGCTTCCTCCACCAGGCCCGCCGCCTCGTCTGACCCCTCTCCCCAGACGACGATCGGACGCTTCGCACCCAGGTATTCGTAGAGCTTGATGCCAACCGGCTGTGCGGGTTTGCCGATGTAGAGCAAAGCGTCCGCGCCTTTCATCAGGGCGCAGGCTTCAGCGTGCGGCAGCGTACCGAGCAGTCGCACCTGCGGGTCGTGCTCGAACCGCCGCCGGCTTTCGCCGTCAACCCTGCCGGCGAGGTATAGCCTGACCTCGGGGCGCTGCCGCAGGGCCGCGACCAGGGCCGAGACCTGGGCCTGATTCTGCCACAGATTACCGACATGAACAATGCTGAGCCCGTCGAGGTTCGCCGGCTCGACCTCGAAGTCGGTCGGGTCGAATCCGTTGTCCAGCACCTCGCAACGCGGGCCGACAGCGCGGGCGGTGCCCGAATTGACGGCGAGTACGAGCTCTGAGTGCTCAACGAGATAGCGCCGCAGCCGCCGCAGCGCCGCCCGCTGGTGGCGAGGCGGTCGGACGAAACCGGTCGGCCACGGGTCGCGGAAGTCCGTGGCGAGGGGTACGTGGGCATGGGCCTTGAGCCGAACTCCAAGGAGCAGCGCAGTGAACGGCGGCGCACTGGCGAGAATCGCCGCGGGCTTCTCCTGGTCGATGATGTGCCGCCCGGCGACCGACGCGAACGGCAGCCAGCCGACCTTCGAGTCCGGAAACAGCACGTGGTTGAGCAGCCGCGGCCCGGCGCCGAGTCCCTGCCCAAGCGCCGGCGTGAGCCGGTTGGCTTTCGAGCGAACGAGGTTGAGCAGCCGGTTCGGGTCTGCGCTCTCGGTCCGGTATATACGCGAGGCCTTAAGGTCGTCGAGCAGGCGTGGGTCGTAGTGGTAGTAGGCCACCGGCTTGACCGTGAGTATCAACGGCTTCCAGCCTGCCTCGGGAAGAAACTTGCACAGCTTGGTCACCCGCTGGACCCCGGAAAGGCCCAGCGGCGGCGTGTAGTAGGCAACCACCAGAAGACGACGCATCAGGCGAAAGCAGGAATCACCAAATCCGAATTCCCAATTCCTAACGAATGGCGGATGCAGTACGGTTCAGTCTGCATCCTCCGCCGAGTTCGCTCGCGTATTTCGGATTATGGCGTTGAAGATGAGGTTGAGTTCTCGTGCCTCCTGCCACAGGCTGCGTCCATCGGCGCGAAGCTCCGGCACGGCAACCACGACCATTCTCAACCAGTGTTTGGTCTCGTGCGCTTCCTTCTTACAGATTGACAGCTTATGCATGAAGTCCCGCCGCGATTCAGCATCGTCGGCCTCGCAGTAGTTCGCGCCGATGCTTGTGGCGGCTCGCACGAGTTGAGGAATCAGCGGTCGAACAACGGGCGTGTTCGGAACGGTCTTGGCGAAGCGAATGATGTCGGAACCGAACTTTGCGGTCCGCTCTTCCCAGTCAAAACGCCTGCCGCTGGGTCCTGGCTTCGTCATGTCTGCCGATTCTAGCGGCGGCGCGCGACGAATCAAGCGGTCTGCGGACACGCTGGAATTGGATATTCGTTAGGAATTGAATATTGGCAGTTGGGAATTGCCGCCGAGGTGTCGCCTGATCTGGGCGGTGACATCCGCCGCCGGCAGTTCCACCGCCTCCAGCCCCTTGAGGAACTCCAAAAGGCCCCGGATGTCCAGTGTCAACAGGTGGTCTTCGATCTGCAGTTCCTCGGGCAGCGACCGGAAAAACGCGCCCGAGCCAAGGCTGTCTTCCAGCCGGAACAGGCTCCCGCCTACCACGTCGCGCACCGCCGAAAGACCGGGGGCCGGAAAGGAGTTGAGCTTCGTTCCAGGCTTCGCGGAAAGGACAAGGAGCTTGCCGTCCATGTCGCTGGCATCGCGTCCCTGCGCGCTCAATGCCTCGGACAGGATGTAGCCGTAGGTGGAGCCGAGCAGGTGCACGAGCAGCAGCCGGTTTCCGTCGCGGAAGTATGGGAACTGGTTCGGCGCGAGGCCGGGGAACAGCCGCGCCTTGAGTACCGGCGCCAGCCGATACGAGTAACCGCCCGTGCCCGTCCCCTCGAAGACCTTGGTGTTTGACGAGACGGCGGCCAGCGGCCTTACCATCACCCTCTTCTCCTTTTCGCGGTGCTCGACCAGCTCCCACGACCGCCCGGCGAGTATGAAGTGGTGGAAGACGAAAAAGACCGTCCCGACCTTGCCCCCGGTCGTGATGTCGAATACCTCGTAGCTTCCGAAAGTCTTGTCCTGGATGTTTGAGTGAACCTTGCCGGTATCGACCCGCTGCTCGGTGAGCGGGCCGTTGAAGTAGATTCCCGGCCGGGCCGCCACGACCTCGCCCGAGTCGATCATCTGACGGAAGACCCGGTCAATTGGTACGTCGCTGCCCGCAAGCGGCCGCAGAACCCGCCGCACCGACTCCCACGTTGTTCCGATCCGCCGGCGCTGGAAGAGGTATGATGACACCTGCTGCGGGATTACCGACAGCGCCGGCGTGTAGCCCTTTTCGTAGAGCCGGCCCGCGCGCGCACAGTCGAACATTGCCTCAAACATAAACCTCTCCCAGGCGCTCTCGTAGAGCCCGAGTGCCACGAGGTTGGAGCGGAGCCGGCGATTCCCCCGGCCCATCCGCTGCAGGAGCGACGAGACATTGAACGGCGGACGCACGAGCACGACCCCGTCGATGTCGCCGATGTCGATTCCCAGTTCAAGCGTGGACGTGCAGCAGAGCAGCCCGGTCTTCTCGCGGTTCATCGTCGCCTCGGCGATCTCCCGCGCCTCGCGGGTCAGACTGGCATGATGCACCCAGACCCGGTTGGTGAATGGCGGCAGGTTGAGCAGCTTGGAGTATTGCTCGACGTAGGAGCGGGCATTGAAGAAGCAGAGCACCTTGCGGCAGTCGCGCCGCTTGAGTTCGGCGACCACCCGCTCCGGCCAGCCGGCGCCCATCGGCATCAGCTCCTCGTCGATGTCGCGCCGCCCCGGAACCTGGACGACTACCGGGTCGGGGAAGTAACGCCGGCCGATGTCAAGGTCGTCAATCGTCGCCGACAGGGCGCAGTAGTGGACGTCGGGGTTGATCAGCCTCAGCCGTTCGAGCAGTACTCGGAGCTGGTCGCCTCGTGGCGTGTTGTCGAGCAGGTGGAGCTCGTCGAGGATGACGGTCGACAGTTCTTTGAATATCCGCGTGTGACGGCAGAGCAGCGAGTCGAACGACTCGGGCGTCGTTATCAGCATGAAGGGCAACTTCGACTCGTCGATCGACGGGTGGTCGCCGGTCTTGCGGGCAAGCCGCAGTTCGAGATACCCAAGCGGCTCGGACAGCCGGCGATAAAGGTCATTCACCAGGGCGCGGGTCGGCGATACGTAAAGCACCGACAGGCGGTGCCCGCGTTCGGGCAGCAGCCGCTCGACCACGGGCGCGACGACTGCCTCGGTCTTGCCCGACGCCGCCGGCGATATCACTACCAGGTTGTGCCCGCCGAGGATCGCCGGTATGGTTCGGACCTGCACCTCGGTTAGCCGACCGAAGCGAGAGAAGAATGGCGCCCAGGTCCGTTTGAGGGCGGCGCGAATCTCGCGTTCGGCCGCCGCGCTTTCAGTCGGTGTCAGTCGGTGTACGTCCGTGTCTGTCTGTGTCAGTTCTTCGCCGCCGGCAGCACGCCCTGCGACCGGAGCCGCGCGACGTCGAGCGCCTCGATCGAGAACTTGATAAAGGCACGCACGCCCTCAATGTTCCGCCGCGAGGCCTCCCGCAGCAGCCGCTTCTGATCAAGGTCCGAAACCAGGAAACCGGGATAGGCCCGGCGGTAAATCATCACCATCGTCGAGAAGGCGTCGTACAGCGCCCGGTCCTCGAGCGGCTCGAGTTCGACGCGATGTTTGATGCGGTTGGCAAGTTTGATGTAGGCGTAGTCATAAGGGCTCGGCGTGGTCGCGAAGACAAGCAGCAAAGAGGAATCCCGGTAGATGTATGGAACCGGGCGCACCCGGTTGTGCACCATCCGGTCGTTGATGCGTTTCAGGTCCGGGTCATTCTGCGCAGTCCGGACCAGACCGTCCATGAAATTCACGCTCTTGGCGAGATACATGATGTCCCAGAGATGGGTCACCGTTTCGGCTTCGTCGACCAGAAGCACCAGGCCTTTCATCCCCAGCTTCCGCGCCATCCAACTCAGCCCCGAAAGGATGTTGCAGTAGAGGTCGGCGGCGGTCGAGAAGTCGTAGAGCGCCGGTATCCGCTGGCCGCCCTTCACCCGGAACGGGCTTTTCTGCTCGGTCGCGTACTCCTTGGTGCTCTCGCCTTCGACCCATTGCCAGAAAACCTCGCTCTGCTGCTGGCCGGCGTCCAGTCTGCCCAGTTTCATGAGCACCGGTCCGAGAAAGACGTGGTCATGCATCTCCTCCAGACCTGTCCCGCTCCGCAGCAGGTCGCGGAATCCGTACTCGGTCCCGTCTTTGATGTAGCGCAGATTGTGGACGATTTCCCGATAGACGCGCTTCGGGCGATGCGGGCTGACTTCGGCCGGGTCAAACTGAACCAGGCTCGCGGCCATTCCTGAGGCCAGAGCCCGATGGTGAACATATTCCAGAAGGTGCGTCTTGCCCGCGCCGTATTCGCCCTCGACCATGAACACGTCGCCTTGGCCCTGGGTCAGGTTCGCCAGTGCTCCGTCGAGTACGCCGATCGGCCTCTCGCGGCCGAAGGTAAATGAATCAACGTCCTGGTGGGGAACGATGCCGAGCCGGAAGGCCTCGATCATGCGGCGCGCCTGAATCGTATCGATCTCGACCGGTGCCGGCTCCGCGTTGCCCGGTACTAACTCGCCGATGTTTGAGAGCAGCCTGACCCGCTGGGTCGGCAGCCAGAGCCGCAGCCCGCTCTGGAACTGGACCAAAAGCTCGGTCCCGTGCCAGCGGCTGTCCAGTATCTCACCGTCGCCGAACACCGGGTGCGACACCAGGCGCCGGCGGCGCTCGGGCGCCGGCTCTGCCGGGTTCGTACTGCTGACTGCTGCCTTCTGAATTCTGACTTCTGCCTTCGGCGGCGCCTTAAAACTCTTCCTTCTCGACCTGCTCTTTGTCCGTCTGCTCGAGCCGCTGGGTGGTAATCCGCAGCAGCTTCTCCGCCTCCTTTCGGCCAAATTCGAGTGCCGGCGCGGCCCGCAACTGGTGGAACGCGTCCAGCGCGCTGACCACGAACAGCCGCCGATAGCCGACATCGAACGCGAAAGCGGAGGCCGCGAGTTCCGCCAGTGTCCGTACAATCGTATCTCGCGTCACCTCGACCAGCTTAACCTCGTAGGCCGATTCAAACAGGGCGGCCAGGCGACTCCCCAGCCGTCTCAGAAACTCGACCGGCTCAATCCCCAGTTCCTCGAGGTTGATACGCACACCGACCGGGTTGGTCTCGTTGAATGCCGTGCGCAGCCGCTGCTTGAGCGCCTCGTAGACGCCGCCCGAACCCTCAAGCAGCAGATTCTCGTCCGGTACCGCGTAGAAAACCATCGCCCCGGGCAGCCGCGAGTTGCCGCACTCGTCGACCAACTGCCGCAGATTGTCGAGGGCCCGACGCTTGTCGCGCGACGACGAAATCGACATCCCGCGCTCGGCCTCGTCGAAGAGCAGTATCAGCCCGGTGTAACCGATAGCATGAACCCACTGGATGAGGGAGCGCAGCACGCGGAAAGCGGTCGCCTTGTCGATCCGCTCGGAAATCCGGTGCTGGACCCGTACCTCCTTGGACACATCCTCACCTTTCAGCCACTGGACCACGTCCCCGAATCCTTCGCCGTCCTCGGCCATGAGGCTCGTGAACGCTCCCCGCACCGCATTGCTGAAACTGGTGCTCTCGGCCGTCGGCAGGGTCTCCAGGTACTTGTGCAGGCGGTCGGCTCGGTCGTGCCGCCGGCGCTGGTCTTCGTACCATCTTCTCACCACCGACTCGATGCCCTTGTCCCCGATCGCGATCGGCGCATCGACGGAATGCGGGGCAATCAGGCTGGCGGCGATGCCCTTGTAGACCAGTTCCAGCTTGTCGAACGGGCACTCGGTGGGGTTGAGGCTTACGTACGCAACGCAGTAGTTGTAGCGGAAGGCGAGGTCCCGGACATTGTACAGGAAATGGGTCTTGCCGCCGCCGTAGTTGCCGGTGATCAGCTTGAAGCTGGACAGGCTGTACTTCAGGATCCCGTTGAGGTACTCGTCCTCAATCACTTTCAGGTACGGCTCGAGTCCGACCGTGAAATGCTCGATACCGAACTCGGGCGGCGTGCCGGTCGAACCGAGCTTGTTTACTATCGCCCGGGCCAGTTGCCTATCCACGTTCTTTCCCAATCATTCGGTCTTTGGCCGGGGGCCGAATGACAGGTAGGAGTAGTGCGTGCCGTCGCCCTCTTCGCTGTTCGGCACCCAGAGTGCCCTGGCCTTTTCGGACGTGGCGTCGAAGTTCGCCACGTGCAGCCTCAGTTGCCTGTCGCCGACGACAAAGGCGCCGGCCCGTCTGAGCAGGAACAGATCGTAGCTGAACCGCACGCGCGGGTATTCGACGAACTTCTCCCGGGCCGGGTTCAGCCGGAAGCTCTCGGGCTGCATCAGCAGGACCAGTTCGGAAAGCAGGTCCAGGAGAAACACGCGCGTCCCGTCCGGCAAACCGCCGAGACCGCAGTGCCGGCGGTAGGCCGCGTGCAGCCTTGCCGCCAGCTTCGTCGGCTCCACCGCCTTCCGCCTCAGCCTTTCGTTCCAGTTCCGGAGGGTTGCTGCCAGTTCGCCCGGTGCGAGGGCGAGGCCGGACTTGAGCTTCTCGATCTCCGGACCCCAGAAGACGGTCGCGCTGCCGGCCTCAAAATCAGCCTTCACCGTGAACAGGCCGACTCGCAGCAGCGGGAGCTGACCCTTGATGGTCATGCCAGAACCATCCAGACCGGACACCAACTGCCGGCCGAATTCGAACCGGAACTCCGCCCGGCTCTGCTCGACTGCGGCCGACTCGGCCCGCCACCATTCAAGCAGGCGCGTCCGGACGTCGGAATCGGGAAAGCCCTGGATCGCCTCGCCGAGCTCGGCGAGGGCCCGGGCCCGAGCATGGACGTTGCTGACGGGGCTTGATAGAAGACCGCGGTAGGCCACCAGCCGACGACCGAGTCGGTGCGACTGACCGCTGATAGATTGCAGTAGCTCGATGAGCCCTTCCATAGCCTTTGAGTATAGACGACACACACCCCAAGTCAATCGGTCTGGCCGAGAACCCCAGTTTCCGTGTCTTCGGGCCGGGATGCGATCTCGACCGGCCGTCTGAATTCGCTTGACGTGCAACCGGCAGAATATGTATAATAGGAATTGATGTGGGACCATCCCCGTCAGACCGTGACTCCGGGAGTCTGCCGGCATATGGCCGGCAGCGCGTCCGGTAGCATAGGAGGCATCTGTGCCTGAAGACAAACGGAACCCAGCTCCAACACCCAGCGACAGCGAATCCGGCGCGGCCCTGGCGCAGCGCTACGGTGTACCTTTTGTTGACCTTTCGAACTTCAAAATCGACTCCGAGGTCCTGCAGATGTTCCCGGAGCAGTTCATGCGCACGAAGCAGGTCATCCCGCTTTTCCGCGCCGGCAACACGCTCGCGGCCGCGTTCGTCGACCCCGGTGACATCTTCAACGTTGACGAAGTGCGACGCATGACCGGCATGGAGGTCGAGCCGATGGTCTGCCGTGACCTCGACCTGCAGGAAGCGCTCAATCAGTACTATTCCACGGCCCAGACGGCCGACCTGCCCGACGAGCCGGAATCGATGAGCCTCGACGACCTGCCCGAGGAGGAAGAGGAGACCGGCGCCCAGATCGAAACCTCGGCCGAGCCGCGCAAACTCGAGGAACTGGCTTCCGAGGCACCGGTCGTGCGCTGGGTGAACCAGATGATCATCCGCGCGGTGCGCGAGCGTGCGTCCGACATCCACATCGAGCCGACCCGTGAAGGGCTGACGGTCCGCTACCGCATCGACGGTATCCTTCACCCCATCGTTTCTCCGAAGAAGGCTCTCCAGCTCGCGGTCGTCTCCCGTATCAAGATCATGTCGCGCATGAACATTGCCGAGAAGCGCGTGCCGCAGGACGGCCGCTACGGCGCTCTCGTCGACGGCCGCGAGATCGACTTCCGCGTCTCAACCTTCCCGACCACCTACGGCGAGACGGTCGTCATGCGTATCCTTGACCGGATGCGCCTGCTCTCGCTCGACGAACTCGGCCTCGCCGGTGATTCGGCGACACTGCTGCGCGAGATGATCGCCAAGCCCCACGGCGTGCTGCTCATCACCGGTCCGACCGGATCGGGCAAATCCACGACCGTGTACGCCATCCTCGGCGAAATCCGTTCCGGCGACAAGAACATCATTACCATCGAGGACCCGGTCGAGTACGACATGGACAAGATCTGCCAGTCCCAGGTCAATGAGAGGGCTGGCTACACGTACCTGGTCGGACTCCGGCACATCCTGCGTCAGGACCCGGACGTGATCTTCGTCGGTGAAATCCGTGACGGCGAGACCGCGATGGTCGCCATCCGCGCCGCGCTGACCGGACAGCTCGTGTTCTCGACCATCCACACCAACGATGCGCCCGGCACGGTCACCCGTCTCATCGACATGAACATCGAGCCATTCCTGGTGGCTTCCGCCATGGAAGGCACGGTTGCGCAGCGGCTGGTGCGGCAGATCTGCCCGAAGTGCAAAGAGGAATACCACCCGGCGCCCAAGCTGCTCGAGGAACTGGGGCTGCAGGCGGGCACGAAGTTCTATCGGGGCAAGGGCTGCGAGCGTTGCCGCAACACCGGCTACAAGGGCCGGATCGGCATTTTCGAAGTCATGAAGGTGAACGACCGACTCCGCGAGTTGATCGTCACCCGGCCGCCCACCAGCGCGATCCGCGCCCTGGCCCGCGAGTTCGGCATGAAGACCCTCTGGGAAGACGGCATTCAGAAGGTCGTCGACGGCGTCACCACCATCGAAGAGGTGATGGATGAAGCCGAAAAAGTTGATTAACTAAGGAGCGGAGAGCAATGCCACTATTCCGTTACAAAGTTCGCGACAAGGAAGGCAAGATAGTATCCGGCAGCCTCGAGGGCACCGACCTCAACACTATCGTTGAGCGACTCGACTCTTTCGGCTATATCCCGATCACCATCCGCGAAGAGAAACGGCAAACCGCGGTCGGCGTCGACATCGGCCGGTTCTTCGAGCGGACCAAGCCGGTCGACCTCATCAACTTCACCCGTCAGTTCGTGACGCTGCACCGCGCCGGCCTGCCGATGCTCTCCGCCATCGGCGCCCTGCAGGCTCAGACGAAGGCTAAGCCGCTCGCCCGCGCGCTTGATACCATCCGCAAGGACCTGATGGGCGGAACCGCGCTTTCGGCGGCCATGTCCAAATATCCCCGCGTCTTCAGCGAGCTCTACGTCAACTCCATCTGGGCCGGCGAGACGGGTGGTGTGCTCGACGACATCCTCGACCGGCTGGTGCTGCTGCTCGAACACGAACGGAAGCTGCGGTCGGACGTCGGCGCGGCAATGCGCTACCCGATAATCCTGATGGTCGGCTTCGTCGTCGCCATCATCGTCCTAGCGACGTTCGTGCTGCCGAAGTTCACAATGCTGCTCACCACCGTCGGCGGCAAGATGCCGCTACCGACGCAGATCCTGCTCGCTTTCACGGACTTCATGGCCAAGTTCTGGTACATCGTAGTCCTGCTCCTGGCCGGCATCGCGGTCCTGTTCTACCTGTTCATCCGCACCCCGGCCGGACGGCTGTGGTGGGATCGGCTGAAGCTCCGGATACCGATATTCGGGCCGATCATCTACAAGATGGCCCTCTCCCGCTTCGCCCGCATGTTCGAGACACTCGACCGTACCGGGCTTCCCATCCTGCGCAGCCTCGGCCTGGTGGCGAAGACGGTCGGCAACGTCTACATCGGCGGCGCGGTCGACAAGCTGGCCGAGTCAGTGCGCCGCGGCCGCGGTCTTGCCGCGCCGATGCGCGAGCTCGGCGTCTTCCCGGTAATGGTTGTCCAGATGGTCACGACCGGTGAGGAATCGGGCGCGCTCGATGAAATGTTAAAGCAGGTTTCCGACTACTACGACTCGGAGGTCGAGTACGCGGTCAAGAACCTTACCGCGATGATCGAACCCATCATGATCCTGATCATGGGCGTCGGCGCCATCTTCCTGATCATCTCAATCATCATGCCGTATATGACCATCCTGGCCAACTTCGGTTCCGGCGGCGGCTACAACGCGAGGTAGCTAGAAAGACCGCAGACTCTTACTGACCGCCTCATCGAGATTCTCGATGACGGCGGTCAGGAGTTTAATGGTAGCATCGTAATCCGCAGCCGAAACGATACCGGTGTGGGCGTGGATGTAGCGCGTGGGCCAGCCGATGGCAAGCGACGGCACGCCGGTGCGGTGGATGTGAATCACGCCCGTATCGTAGCCCCCACGAACAGTTGTCAGGTGGTACTTGATGCGCTTCTTCTCGGCCAGGTCGATGACCCAGTCGCGCAACCGGGTGTTGGGAATCATTGTGCTGTCGTGAACCAGGATAGCAGCGCCGTTGCCGAGCCGCTCCGGCAGGTCTTTGCGCGGCCGCTCCGGCTGCTCATAGCAGAGCGACACGTCCAGCGCCAGGGCCACGTCCGGCTGGGCGACCTCGGCCGCGGTCCGCGCCCCGCGCAGGCCCACCTCCTCCTGCACGCTCCCGACGAAGAAGACGGTGTTGGGGTGCTTCCTCGCCTTCAGCGCCCGGGCGGCCTCGATCACGATGCCGCAGCCGCCGCGGTCGTCCCAGGCCTTGGCCATCATCAGGTTCCTGCCCATCTCGACGTAGGGTGATACCGGCACGATCGGGTCACCGGCGCGCACGCCGAGCCGAGTCTTCACGTCGAAGCCCTCCGCGCAGCCCAGGTCGATGAACATCTTATCGATGCTGGGTAGCTGCTTCTTCTCTTCCTCAGTCAGTTCGTGCGGCGGCTTTGAGCCGATGACACCCGGAAAGTCGCCCTTGCGCGTTCGGACGAGCACGCGCTGCCCGAGCAGCACGTTGGGCCACCACCCGCCGATTGGCAGGAACCGGACGTAGCCGTCGGCCGTAACGGACTTGACCATGAACCCCACTTCGTCCATGTGCGCCGATACCATGATGCGCGGTCGCTCCGACGAGCCCTTGACCCGGCAGACCACGCTGCCCAGCCCGTCGCGTGAAACCTGGCCCGCGTGAGCCAGTTCGCGCGCCACAATGTTCGCCGACTCGGTCTCGAATCCCGACGGCCCGAACGCCTCAGTCAGTTCACGCAGCAGCTTCCTGTCAGCCACAGTTCTCCTCCCAGCTCTAAGCCTTTCGGTCTCTCATCGGTCAGCTTGGCGCCCCATTGGCTCCAATGACCAAGTCCTAATTCCTAATGACTAATCAATACCCAATGCCCAGAATGAATCGGGGCCTCCTTCATTAGGAATTAGTAATTGGCAACTAGAAATTCCGTGTAGCGACCCTCTGGGTCGCTACACGTCAAGGTTCTCGACATGCGCCGCATTCTTCTCGATGAACTCACGGCGCGGCTCGACTTCGTCACCCATCAGCATCCGGAACACGGCATCGGCCTCGGTGGCATCTTCCATCGCCACGCGCTTCAGGGTCCGTTTGTCCGGATTCATGGTCGTCTCCCAAAGCTGCTCGGGGTTCATCTCGCCGAGACCTTTGTACCGCTGGGTGTCGAACTGCGTGCCTTTACTCTTGCTGGACAGGCTGGCCAGTTCCTCGTCGCTGTACAGATAGCTCTCGGTCCGGCCCTGCTTCACCTTGTAGAGCGGCGGCTGAGCGATGTAAACGTAGCCTGCTTCGATGAGCGGCTGCATGAACCGGTAGAAGAAAGTGAGCAGGAGCGTCCGGATGTGCGAACCGTCGACGTCCGCGTCGGTCATGATGACAATCCGGTGATATCGCGCCTTCTGTGCGTCGAAATCGTCCTCGCCTATCCCCGCGCCCACGGCGGAAATAAGCGTCCGGATTTCGTTGTTGGAGAGGACCTTATTAAGGTTCGACTTCTCAACGTTCAGAATCTTGCCCCGGAGCGGCAGCACCGCCTGGTACTCGCGATTCCGCCCCTGCTTGGCTGAGCCGCCGGCGGAATCGCCCTCGACGATGTAAAGCTCGCTTTGCGTCGGGTCCTCGCATGAGCAATCCGCGAGCTTCCCGGGCAGGCTGTCGGATTCGAGCAGCGAGCGCCGCCGCGTCAGTTCGCGCGCCTTCCGCGCCGCCATCCGCGCCTTGGCCGCGGTCAGCACCTTATCGACGATGCGGTTAGCGTAACGCGGATTCTCCTCGAAGTATTGCGCGAGCTTCTCGTTCACGACCGTTTCGACCACGCTCTTCGCCTCGCCGTTGCCGAGCTTGGTCTTCGTCTGGCCCTCGAACTGCGGGTCGCCGATCTTGATGGAGACGACGGCGGTCAGGCCCTCGCGGGTATCCTCGCCGGTCAGCTCCATATCTTCCTTCAGGGCCCCGGACTTCCGGGCGTACTCGCCCAGCGTGCGGGTGAGCGCCGACTTGAAGCCCGAGAGATGCGTACCGCCCTCGTGGGTGTTGATGGTGTTGGCGAACGAAAAGATGGACTCGACATACCCGTCGTTGTACTCGAACGCCACATCCACGTGCATGCCGTTGCGGTCTTCCTCGATCAACACCGGCTTGTGCAGCGCGGTCCGGCCCGCGTCGAGGAATTTCACGAAGTCGGCCAGGCCGTTCGGATAGTGGAACGTCTCGCTGGTGCCCGTCCGCTCGTCCTTCAGGTTGATCTTGATATCCTTGTTCAGGTAGGCAAGCTCGCGCATGCGCGCCTGAATGACCTCGCCCTTGAACTCGACCTTCTTGAAGATCTGGACGTCGGGCTTGAACCGAATGGTGGTCCCGGTCTTCTTCGTCTTGCCGGTCACGACGAGACCGGTCACCGGCTTGCCGCGCTCAAAGTCCATCCGGTAGGCCTTGCCGTCGCGGTAAACCTCGGCGGTCAGGTGCTCGGAAAGAGCGTTCACCACCGATACGCCCACGCCGTGCAGTCCGCCCGAAATCTGGTAGACCTTGTGCTCGAACTTGGCCCCGGAGTGCAGCACGGTCAGCACCACATCAAGCGCCGACCGCTTCTCGGTCGGGTGCATGTCCACCGGGATGCCGCGGCCGTTGTCCTCCACCGACACCTCGTCGTCTCCATGAATCGTGACGGTTATCTCGTCGCAGAATCCGGCCAGCGCCTCATCAATCGCGTTGTCCACCACCTCGTAAATCAGGTGGTGCATACCCCGGACGCCGATGTCGCCGATGTACATCGCCGGCCGGTGCCGGACCGCTTCGAGACCCTTTAAGACATGGATTTGTGCTGCATTGTAGGCTTCTGCCATTGGGCCTTATGATACTCTAAGTTGTTGGATAATCAAGCTCAAGTTCGCCTCTGCCGCTGCCGTCCGCTCCCTGCTTCCGTCTTCATCCCTCATCCTTCGCCCTTCATCCTGCTTCCCCGCCCCAGCACGAACCTCAGGTCGGTAATCAGCCCTTTGCCCACACGCGCGTCAATCCTCTTCAGCAATTGCGGCTTCAGAAATCGAAGCTGGACACTCCACGCCGGGCTGTCAACCACGATGACCAACGTCTTGCCATCAACTTCAATTGCGCGGGCGTGCTCGACGGTCTTCGGCCCGGCTATCTGCGGCCACAAGTCCACGGCCGGCTGCGCAGCCAGCACCTTGTCGAGCTTCCACTGCTTCAGCACGCGCGGCAGCACGCTGCCGACGCTACGAAACTTCCGATACCTTCCCTGCCTCGACATGGAATTCCTTTCCGACAAAGGAATCAAGGGGTCCAGGAATCAAGGAATCCAGTGACGCGGACCGGTCACGAACGGAGTCTCCGACACTTGAATCCTGGCATCCTCGACCCCTTGAATCCTGCATTCTGCGCGCCGCTGCATACACCATCTGTCCCCGTTCCGCCACCATCTCAAGCACCATCCGGCTCCGCTGCTCATCCAGTTCCGACGCGACCTCATCCAAGAGAAACACCGGACGCTGCCTCCCGGCGGAGAGAATCATGTCCGCCTCGGCCAGCCGCAGCGCGATGCCGGCCAGCCGCTGCTCTCCGACCGAACCGAACTTCCGCAGCTCGCGGTCTCCCCGCGTAATCCGGATGTCATCGCGGTGCGGCCCGACCAGCGCGTGTCCCAGCGCCATCGCCCGCCCACGCGTCTCCGTCAGCCGCTTCTTAAACACCTCATAATCAGGGACACTTCCCAGTTTTCCGTCCTGCCCTGGCTGCATGCCGCCCGCTCTGATGCTCGACCAGTACGCGAACTCTGCATCGTGGCCGGCCAGTCGCTCGTAGTGTGCCGCCGCGCTGTCAAGCAACCCGCCCAACATGGTCAGTCGCGCCTCATACACCGGCACTCCGGTCCTCACAACCTCCTCTTCCCACGCCGCCAACTCGGCTAACGGCTCACGGCTGACCGCTGACCGCTCCAGCAGACGATTGTATTGGCTGACCGCACGACGATACTCCGACGTCAGCGCGATGTAGCTCCGCCCCGCCCCATCCTCACTTTTAGCTTTTGACTCTTGGCTTTTGGCTTCTGACCTATCCGCTTCAGCGACTCTAGCTTCTAGCTTCTCGCCTCTACCTCCTAACTTCGCCCGACCTCCCGCGTCTCCCTCCGCCTTCGCCATCGCCACGTCGAGGAAATTCCGCCTGACTCCCGGCGCTCCCCGAACCAGCTCGATATCCTCGAGCAGCAAAACCACCACCGGCAGCCAGCCGAAGTATTCGGACAGCTTCTCCACCGGTATGTCATTTCTCAAAAGCCGTTTCTCGCGGCCGTCGAACCTTATCTCGGCGCGCTCGCCCGAGTCGTCGGTCCCGGCTACCACAAGCACGTTCCGGCCGAAGCCCAGCAGCTCCGTGTCCGGGCACCGCCGGAACGACCGCCCGACGGCGAGATAGTGAATGGCTTCGAGCAGGTTCGTCTTCCCGGCGCCGTTGGGCCCGAACAGATAGTTGACGCCGCTGTCGAACGCGATGATTGTCGGTTCGAGATTCCGAAAACCGCGCAGGCTGATGCTGGCAAGCGCCACGCCCCAATCTAGCGGAAACCCCAACTCATTCAAGCAGTACCCTCCATCGACGACGGTGAAGAACCCCAGACTCAATCCTCAACCTGACCTCAGCCCCAACCTTCGCCTCGGCCTCGACCTTGACCTTAGCCTCTCTTTCCAGTTCGGTCGCTCATTGTACCTGCCGTTGTTCGTCACAAAGTACCGTCAGACGTATCGTCAACGGTGTCTTAAGCTGTGTCGCGAACGGTGTCATCAACTGAATCCTGCACTCAACCTCAACCTGAATCTCAACCTGAATCCATCATTGTACGACGAAATGTTCGCCGCATTGTACACGAAAACGTACCCGTCATTGTTCGCTTCATTGTTAGGCGCATGGTACGAGAAAAGGCACCGATCATTGTATGCTCCAATGCGTCTCGCATTGCCCGGGCGAAAGCTGCGGGGGAGGCATAGGAGGGGTCACGGCGGCAATGGTGAATAGTGAATTGAGAATAGGGAAGTTAGGACAAAAACTGGCGGGACGGAGGGAATGTAGTATACTACATTTCAGAGGTAGCGATTGAACCCGAAAACAGACGACCTGCCGATGACCAAAGAGCTTGGCTTGAGGCTGCGGTCGCTTCGCAAGAGAGCCTCGCTCACCCAGGCTGAGCTGGCCAGGCTTGCCGGCGCCAGTCTCGACCAGGCGCTCGTATCGCGGCTGGAGTCTGGCCGTCACTCGAATCCCACTCTCTCGTTGGTTGCCCACTACCTGCGTGCCTGCCGGGCGAGCTTCAGTGAGATTGCCGACCTGCTGGACGCATACACCTCGCAGCCCCTGCCGGTCGAGAAGCGTGGTAGTGAGGCGGTCGCCAGAGTGACCGAAGCACTGCCCGAGCAGATTGGGAAACAGGTGCGCAACTACGACATCAAGACAACCGTGGCACGGCGGTTCGAGAAGAAGCCGCCCCTTTCGTCGGAAGAGCGGATGATGCGGGTCGTGAACCTGGCAGCGGCAGCCAGCCGGCGCAAACGGCTCGACATCCTCGTGAAGCACCTTGAGACGGAAGTCGGTCATGGCCTTGTCACCACCGAACGGCAGTACCTTCACCTTCTCGCGCGAAAGTTCTGGGGTGCGCTCAGCTCGACGCGGGGAAGGCTGGCGCACGTGCGGCTCACGCGGATGGCGCGGGTCGTCGGCGAAGGAGTGGCCGCGCACGTCCTCTCCGAGAAAGACGTCAGGCTCGTCCGCGACCGCGTGGTCGAGCTCTTCAGCCGGATGGAAACGACCGGCGCGTTCGGGGCCGAGCCGGCACCCAGGCCGCGCCGCAAGCCCACCTGGCTTGACCGTCAGAAGCGAATGCTGACCCCGGAGATGCTCAAGCGACAAGCGTACATCACGACGGCGCTCTCCGCGGCGACCGCGGCAGTTCAGACTCCGGACCGGACAACCGAAGAGTGGGTTGCCTGGGACAACTGGCTCACCTCGCTCGCCAGCGACGCCTACGATACCCTGCCCGGCACGCCCGAACGAGAGAAGGTCCTGGCCGATGCCTTGGAGAAGTGCAAGAACAAAGACCTCGCCCGCAAGCTCGCCGCCCTCGCCTTGGCTGGTCTCGATCAGTTCTTCAAGCGCAGCTAGGCGATTCGACGCCCACGCTCTTCCGCACCAATCTGCACACTGCAATCTGCAGTCTGAAATGCCTCAGCGCCGTCGTCTAATAGGTGACTGTCGCTGTTTCCCGCGTGGAGTCTTCGACGCCTCTGCCCCGACGCCCTAACTCAGGGGCACGTCGCCGAGTGAAGGTCCAGCCCAAGGGGCGGGCTTGCGCCCGCCCCCTCTCGCATGTTCTGCTTTCTCTGTCTCTACCTCTACCTCAACCTTGGCCTCTTCTGCCTAGCGCGCGACCACCGCCTTCTTCACCGACCTGAATCCCGGCGTGTCGAGACGGATGAAGTAGATTCCGGCCGGGAGCGCGCCTGAAGGGAACCTGACCTCGTGACGGCCCGGTGAGACTTCACCCTCGGTCAGCGACCGCACCAACCTGCCGCCGACATTGTAGATTCCGATGGACATGGAGAATGGGGACTGTACCTCAGTTTGGCCGCGAAGCGGCTGGGACTGTCCCCATTTTCCCGGCACATCGTACCTCACCGTGAACGCTCCGCGCGCCGGATTCGGGCTGACCGAGAGAGCCCATTGCTGCGGCACCCTGTGAGTTCCCTCAGCCACTCCGCCGCTGGTGAAGGCGATGGCGCTGTCGGACATGTCCCACTGTTGACCGGGACCATATGCCATCACCACGACACGGCCGGTGTCGGGCACGTCTTCGGGCACGACCCAGCGATAGATGGTGTCGGTTCCCGGCAGGCCGGTCGCAATGGTATCCAGATTCCACAATGAGTCGCGCCTGAGGAATAGCGACAGCGAGTCGCAGCGCGGCGGCGTGTTCGTGACCCAGCGTATCGAAACCGTGTCGCCGACGCCGCACGACCCGCCGTTTGGCGCGAGCAGGTCTACTGCATCGACCTCGAATATCGACACCTTCGCGTTGCCGGCGGTAATCAGCTCGTTGTACCCGTCATTGTTCACGTCATGCACCGTGCTGACGAGCGACCGGAGCCCGCCGTGGTCGTTGTTCCAGTGCCAGACCTCCTGCAGGTCGTCGTTGCCAACTGACTTGTACATCTTGATGATGTCGGGCGTGGTCCAGATGCACTCGTCGACCCCGTCGCCGTCGATGTCGCCGCATTCGCTGACTCTGCCCCAGTCGGTCCCCGAGAACCCGACCGAATCCACCAACACGCGGGCGTACTCATCATCACCAGTCATTTCCCACATGTAGAGGTAAATCTTGCCGCGCGGGACGTTCTCGTACGCAACGTAGAACTCGGGCAGGCTGTCTCCGTCGATGTCATTGGTCATGAACGCGTCGGTTCCGTTCGGCTGTCCGACTGTATCCTGGTACACGACCTCATACTGGTCATCGCCCGTGCATTCCCAGACTGACGTAATTCCGGCACTACCAGCCGAGGCAGAGGCGAAGTCCATCTTGCCATCCTCGTCGAAGTCGCCGACGGTCATGCAACTGAATGCATGCGTGACATCGCGCCAAACGAGTTGATTCTGGTCGTTGCCTGTGTTCTCCCAGATGCAAGTCCCAAGACCGGGCGTGGCGCTGAATATCTCCTTGCGACCGTCTTCGTCCATGTCTGGCAGATAGCGGGTGAGAAAGGGTATCGCGAAGTTGTTCCCGCACCGGTAGTACCAGGAAAGCGAGCATGGGTAGCTGAGACTGTCCCGGCTCTCGATGGTTATGACGTCGTCATAGACTACGTTGGGATTGGTGGAGTCGTACTCAACCGTGACGCAGACCACGTCAGTCAGACCGTCTCCGTCAATGTCCCCGGCCGCAAAAGGAATGGCGGTTCGTGCCCTGATAAAGGGAAGCTGTAGGGC
Organism: uncultured bacterium; assembly: GCA_964485845.1. GTDB lineage: Bacteria > Hydrothermota > Tepidihabitantia > Tepidihabitantales > Tepidihabitantaceae > UBA2258. Next base: position 22,668 of record CAZAKP010000027.1, read on the forward strand.
CGTATCCTCGAACACGAAATCGAATTGGTTCCAGCCTTGAAACTCCCAAATCTGATGACATGCGCTGTCGTTGTCGAAGAAGTACATCTCCGGTAGCGAATCGTGGTCGCTGTCGCAGCACACAACGCGGCCATGACTCCCATGATACGGACCAGCGGGGATTTGCGCGATTCTCCTCATACTGGTGGCGCCAAGTCCCGCCACCCACACGGACAGGACGATGAGAAGTTGGCGCGTCATAGGCGAGGGCGGGGAGGCGGTGTCCGCCTCCCCGCCCTGCTATTCTACCTTACCAACGTCACGCGTCCAGTGGAGACTTTGCCGCCTGCAGAGAAGCGGACGAAGTACACGCCGGCAGGCACGACCCGGCCGCGGCCGTCGTTGCCGTCCCAGCGCGCGGTGTGAAAACCCCTCTGTCGAGGCCCGCTTTCCAGCCGC
>CAZAKP010000028.1:0-10550 GCA_964485845.1 uncultured bacterium
CTAGTATCGGCAGAGGAGAAGATGTATGCACGAACCGATGCGGACTGCTTTCGCATAATGAGAGACTACGCAGACGATCCCAGGGCCTGACCTGACGGACTACACCTCACTCACCGAACGAAAGCTCTCCATCGACGAGATACTCGAGCTCCTGAGGAAGGAAGGCGGGCTCTCTAGAATTGGTGGTCGCGCGATGTCAACCACGCTCACCTCTGGCTCTGAGTAGCGGGATGCCGGGGACGGCAGACATCTAGCATGTCGGAGACGGTAATCATTTTCGGGCTTTCTGCCACGGGGAAAACAGGGCAATTCGGGGGACACAGCAGATGATCATTGGCACGGCCCAAGGCCTTTTGGATTTACGATTCTGGATTGCCGAGACCGCTCATGGCTTACGGCTGACAGCTTCCGTCGGAGTTCTTGATGGCGGCGTCAGGGCGCGAAGACGCCGGCACTATGCACCGGTCGGTTTGGTGCCGCCGGGCGCTGCCTCATAGCCCGTGTAGGTCGGGCCGTGGCATTTGCCGGCCTCCGGGCAACCGGCGCAGGCTTTGGGCGTGCATTCGGGTCGAACCGGTCGCACCAGCCCTTTGCATGCCATCAGTTCGAGCAACTCTTTTAGGATGGCGGGCTCCAGTTCCAGCTTGCGGGCGAGTTCCTGGAACGTGATCGGCCCCTTCTTCAGTTCTTCGAGAATGCGATTTATCATGAGGACTGGGTACAGGCACGGTTTTCATCGGATGAAAGCCGTGCCAGTCCCCAGGATGCGGTTGATCATGACATCAGTCTCCCGAGTTGGTAGACGCCGGTCGAGACCGCCCAGCCCAGCACGAGGGTGTATCCGACCGCAAGCGAGGCCCAGCGCCAGTTGGTCTCGCGCCGGATGGCCGCGACTGTGGAGATACAGGGGATGTAGATGAGGCACATGACCATGAATGAGTACGCGGACAGCGGAGTGAAGTACTGGTGCAGCACACCGGCCAGGCCGTCGGCGTGGACGCCGAACACCGTACCCATCGTGCCGACGACGATTTCTTTGGCCACGACTCCGGCGAGCAGCGCGGCCCCGGTCCACCAGTAGCCGAACCCGGCCGGCGCGAGCAGCGGGGCGATGAGCGCGCCGATTCTCCCAAGCAGGCTTCCGGCTGAGGCGTAGGGCACGCCCCAGGGCAGGTTGCCGAGCAGCCAGATGACGGTGACGGCCGCGGCAATTACCGTCCCGGCCTTGCGCACAAACATCCACGTGCGGTCCCAGACGTGCTGGAGAGTCGCGCGCAGGAGCGGACGGTGATACGGCGGTAGTTCCATGATGAGCGGCGCGTTCTCGGTCTTGAAGAAGAGCCATTTGAAGACGCGCGCAGTGAGCACCGCGAGCACGATGCCCAGCAGGTAGAGCGAGAACACAACGAGCCCGCGCTGGCGGCTGAAGAACGCGCCGGTGAAGAGGATGTAGATGGGCAGGCGGGCGGAGCAGGACATCAGCGGGTTCACGAGAATGGTGAGAATCCGGTCCTTGCGCGACTCGAGCGTGCGCGTGGCCATGATGGCGGGCACGTTGCACCCGAACCCGACGATCATCGGGATGAAGGATTTGCCGTGGAGGCCGAGCAGGTGCATGAACCGGTCCATCACGAACGCGGCCCGCGCCATGTAGCCCGAGTCCTCCAAGAGCGAGATGACGAGGAAGAGAATGACGATGTTCGGCACGAACACGAGTACCGAGCCGATCCCGTCGATCAGGCCGTCGGAGACAAATGAGCCGAGCCATGCCGGCGCGTGCAGCGCGGCGAGGCCGGCGGCCACTGCCAGCCCGAGCAGGTGGAACGCTTTGCCGAGCAGGCTCGCGAGCGGCGTGCCGACCGCGAAGACGAGTTGGAAGACGAGCCACATGACGAGGAGAAACACCGGTACGCCGAGCCAGCGGTTGGTGACGACCGCATCGACACCGTCGGACATGGAGAGCCGCCCCGCCAGGTCCGGCCGCCGCTTCATGCACTCGCGCACGACGCCGTTCAGGAACCCGTAGCGCTGCTCGACGATCGCGGTTTCGATGTCGTACCCGAAGTGGCGTTCGAGGGCCTGTCTGAGCCGGGCCAGCAGTTCGGCCAGACCCGTGACGCCGGCGCAGCGCCCCTTCTCCGCTTCGTCGCCTTCGAGCAGCTTCACGGCCAGCCAGCGCAGCGGCACGTCCGGCGTGCATCCGCGCTCCCGCAGCAGCGTCGAGACCTGTTCGATTGCCGACTCCAGGTCGTGCCCGTAGGGCAGGTGCAGCGGCTTTGCCGGCCCGCTCCGGCCCAGGTCATGCGCCGCCTGCTTCAGTTCCTCGACGCCCTCGCCCTTCACGCCGTTGGTCGCAACGACGCGGACGCCGAGGGCCTGCGCGAGTTTTGGCGCATCGAGCATCATTCCCCGGCCCCGGGCCACGTCGACCATGTTCAGGGCAATCACCACCCGCAGGCCCAGCTCCAACAGTTGGGCCACGAGATAGAGGTTCCGTTCGAGGTTCGATGCGTCCACGACGGCGACGACGCCGTCAGGTTGTTCGTTGACCAGAAAGTCGCGCGCGACCTTCTCGTCCAGCGAGTAGGCAGTCAGCGTGTAGGTGCCGGGCAGGTCGACCAGCAGGACGTCGTGTCCCTGGTACGTGAGCCCGCCCTCCTTCTTTTCGACCGTGACGCCGGGCCAGTTGCCAACGTACTGATGGCTGCCCGTCAGCGCGTTGAAGATGCTGGTCTTGCCCGAATTCGGATTGCCGGCCAGGGCAATCCGTATCTGGCGTTTGGCCGTCATCGCCCGGTGCCCGCGTCCGGGCAGGAACCGGCCTCGTTGGCAGTAACCACCACCCGTATCCGCTGTGCCATTCCCCGGCCGACAGCATGCATCTTCCCTCCGACCACGACCGCGACCGGTCCGGCAATGCCGCCCTGCACCTTGCGCAGCTCCACGTCCTCCCAGATGCCCACCCGGGCAAGGTCCCGCCGCATCCCTCTGCCGCCGGCAATCTCGACGACCCGGAGCGCGCCCGCCGGTGCCGCGGTCAGCGCGTACACGGCCACCGGCTCGATTAGCACGCAGTCCGCCTCCTCGCGGCGCAGGCTCAGGTTGTAGCACTTCACCTCGTAGTTCGTCGGGTCGCCCATCGGCGCGCGGCTCTTCACCTGCACTTCCGTGCCCGGTACCAAACCCATCGCCAATAACCGCATGCGCATGTCCCGCTCGCATTCCAGCCGCTCAACCGTTGCCCTGCCACCGACCGGGACCTCGCTCAGCCGCTTCACCGTGCAGCCTTCCTGCCCTTCCGCCTTCCCCCTCCATTCCTTTCTTCTCTCTTCAGTCCTCTATCTTCTGTCTTCGCTTGAATGAACGCCATCAGCCGCTCCGTGGTCTGGGCCGAGACCGCGTGCTCTATGAGACATGCGTCCCGGGCCGCCACTGCCTCGTCCACGCCCAGTATTTCGCCGAGAAATCGCAAGAGCAAACGGTGCCGACGGTACACTGCCCCGGCACACGCCCGGCCGCTCGGGGTCAGCTCAATATCACCGTAATGCTCGTGACGCACCAGCCCCAGCCGTTCCAACTGCGACAGCGCGGCTACAACCGACGGCCAACTCACGCCAAGATTCTCCGCCACGTCCTTCACTCGGACGGCCCGCTTCTCCTGACCCAGCACCAGCACCGCCTCAAGGTAGTCCTCGCCGCTCTGGCCCAGCGCCGGTCCGGCCTTCATATTTGTTTTATTTAACATTGTTAGCCTCGCCTAATTATGCCTCGCGGCCGGCTCAAGTCAAGCTGGGGCTTACGGGTTTGACGCGGCCGGCCGGGGAGTCTACGATCCAGTCGTAGCTGAGTCGCTTGCGCAATCGCCCGAGAGGGACAAGCTACACGGAGTATTCTACGCTTTTCCCCGATAGGGCGTTGGGATTGGGGGACCCCAAGCGATTCTTGACACGGTTCAGGTGATTCTGGGTTTACGATTTTGGATTGCCGGGGCCGCTGACGACTTACGGCTGACAGCTAACGACCTCGGCCGTTCATCGTTCCATCGGGTCGTAACCGAGACCTCAGGCGGCCAGTGCGGGGTGCAGCGTCCGACGCCGGGCTTTGAGGCCAACTCCTACCGGGACCTTCCGCAGCCGGAATCGCTTGACTTGCCGCCTGATTCTTGATTGAATGGGGCCATGCATACAGGCACATTTGCCGCTCAGACGAGATGAAAGGGCAGTCGAAGATGACCACCGCGGCCTACATGCGCGAGCTGCGCAAGACGTTCCCGAAGTTGGCGAAGAAATACGGGACTCCCCTGTTCATCGTGAGCAAGACGCTCTTGCTCGAACAGGTCGCGCGGTTCCGCAAGCTTCTCCCCCGCGTCGAGCCGTTCTACGCGGTCAAAGCCAACCCTAACCCGGACGTACTGAAGGTCCTCGCGCAGGCCGGGCTCGGGTTCGACGTCGCATCCCCGCAGGAGATCGACTGGGTCCTCGCTGCCGGGGCAACTCCGGACCGGCTGGTCTACGCCAACACGATGAAGCGCAACGAGTCGATCGAGTTCGCCTGCAAACGGAAGGTGAACCTGATGACGTTCGACTCGGAATACGAGTTGACTAAGATCGCCTGCCATGCCCCGGGCGCGAGGGTATTGGTCCGCATCAAGGTTCCCAACGTCGGCTCGATAATCGAGCTCTCCTTGAAGTTCGGCGCCGACCCCGCGGACGCGATCCCGCTGCTACTCAAGGCCGGCCGGCTCGGCCTGAAGCCGGTTGGTGTCAGCTTTCACGTCGGGTCGCAATGTACTCACGGCGACAACTACCTCGAGGCCTTCGAGCTCTGCAAGATAATCGTCAACGACGCGCTCTTGAAGCAACTGCCGCTGGAGATGATCGACATCGGCGGCGGATTCCCGATCCGGCACTTCGACACCGACGAGGACTGGTTCGCGAACATGGCACCGGCGATCAACATGGAGCTTTGCCGGCTGTTCGACCCGGGCATCCGAATTATCGCCGAACCGGGGCGAGCGATGGTTGGCCCCGCCTGCATGCTCCTGACGAGCGTCGTCGGCAAGTCAATCCGCAACAACAAGCACTGGTACTTCCTCGACGACGGCGTGTATGGGGCTCTCTCCGGCATCATCTTCGACCACTGTAAGTACCAGTTCGAGGTCCTGAAGAAGGGACCGACTCAGCTCACGACCCTGGCCGGCCCGACCTGTGACTCGCTCGACATCATCTCCGGCTCCGAAGAGTTGCCCGAGCTCGATTTCGGCGACCTCGTCTATGCCCGCCGCATCGGCGCCTACTCTCTGGCCAGTGCGACGACCTTCAACGGTATCCCGCCGGCCAAACCGATACTGGTGCCATGAGAAGAAGAAGTGACCCAGTGATCAAGAGACCCAGTGGTCAAGCGAAGGCATCCTGCACCAGACCGCCAGACCATTCGACCGCTCGGTCACCTCGGGTCCGCAAGGACCTGACCGAGATACCGGACTGGCTGCGCAAGCGCGAGTGCCCGCACAAAGAGAAGTACATGAGCGGCCGGCGCATCATGCCGGCCGGCATCACCGGTCAGGAAAAGCTCGCCAGCCTGATGGACCGCACGTTCCTCGCCTACAATGCGGCGCGCCTGCGCCAGGGCTGCGAACTCTTCACCAACAAGATGCTCGCGCCGGACACGGTTGTCGGCATGAGCCTCGCCGGCGCGCTCACCCCCGCCGGCCTCGGCTGCTCAGCGGTGGTCCCCCTTATCAAAGCCGGGTTTGTAGACTGGATTGTGGCCACCGGGGCCAACATGTACCACGACCTCCACTTCGCGTTCAACCTGCCGCTGCACGTCGGCTCGCACGTGGTGGACGACACCGACCTTCGCCGCAACGACGTAGTCCGCATCTACGACGTGTTCCTGGGCTACACCGATTGTCTGATGGCGACTGACAGAATTCTGCGCTCCATCCTCGTTCAGCCCGAATTCCAGAAGGAAATGGGCACGGCCGAGTTCTATCACCTGCTCGGCCGTTATGCCGCTGAGTGGGAACGGAAAACCGGGAACAAGGACGTATCGGTGCTGGCCGCGGCCTATCGGGCGGGCGTTCCCGTCCACACGAGTTCGCCGGGCGACTCCACGATTGGCATGAACATCGCGGGCCTCGAACTCAAAGGCCTCAAGCTGCGCATCAATCCGTCAATCGACGTCAACGAGACCACGTCCTACGTGCTCCACGCCAAACGGTCCGGCGGCAAGTCAGCCGTCCTGCTCGTCGGCGGCGGCAGCCCGAAGAACTTCATGCTCCAGACCGAGCCGCAGATCCAGGAAGTGCTGATGATAAAGGAACTGGGGCAGGACTACTTCTTCCAGATCACCGACGCCCGGCCCGACACCGGCGGCCTGTCCGGCGCAACGCCGCACGAGGCTGTGTCATGGGGCAAGGTTGACCCGGAGAAGCTGCCGGATGCACTGGTGTGCTACACCGACGTGACTATCGCGCTGCCGCTGCTTACGCACTACGCGCTCGGCACGCATCAGCGGCGCCGGCTGCGCCGGCTCTACGACCGGCGCGCCCGGCTGGTTGAGGATCTCACGCGCGAGTTCTTCGCCCACTCGCACTTCTAGCGGAACAGGACCTATAGGCCCTATAGGACCTATAGCTTCTCAAGCTCTTCGCTGATCAACTGCCGCTGGTAGAGCTTCCAGTAAAGCCCCTGCTTTGTAAGCAGGTCTTCGTGCGTTCCCTGTTCCTTCACCTTGCCTGCGTCGAGCACGTAGACCCAGTCGCAGACGCTCAGTACCGAGAGCCGGTGCGAGACGATGATAACGGTGACACCGGGTAGCTGGTTCATCAGCCGGTTGACCAGTTCCCGCTCGGTCTCGGCGTCGAGCGCGGAGGTGGCATCGTCGAAGACCATCACCGGCGGACGGCCGAGCAGCGCCCGGGCGATGGCAACGCGCTCCTTCTGTCCGCCGGAGAGCCGCGTGCCGCGTTCGCCGAGCATTTCGTCGAGCCCCTTCGGGAATCCGGCGACGTCAACCGACAACTCCGCGCCGGCAACGACCGCCTGCAACTGCTCCTCGGTAACGTTCTTGCGGCCGAATGCGATGTTGCCCCGCACCGTATCCGAAAAGAGCGTCGCCTCCTGCGGTGCGTAGCCGAACAGCGTTCGGTATGCATCGAGTTCCAGTTCGCGGATATCCTGCCCGGAAAGAGTCACACCGCCTTGCTGCGGGTCAGCGCCGCGGAAGAGCAGCCAGAAAATCGTACTCTTGCCCGAGCCGACGGTTCCGGCGATACCCACCTTCCGTCCCGGAGCAAAGACCAGGTCCGCGTCCTGCAGCACAGTCCTTGACCCGTATGCGAATGACACGTGGTTCAGCCGGAGTTCCCCCGCCTGTGGTTGCTTTGGGTGCGGCGGCGGCGCGACCTCGGTCGGGTGCGTTCGGAGCGAACCGACGCGCTCGGCTGCGCCCTGTGCCCTGCGCCCGGACACGAACAGATTGCCGATGTCGTACATCGGGCCGAGCAGCATCATGATGTAGGCATTGAAGGCGACGAACTCGCCGAGCGTCAGGTGGGCTTGCACCACCAGTACGCCGCCGATCCAGAGCACGAGCAGCGTCGCGAGCTCGCCGATGGCGTTGTACAGGATTCCGATCTTCGCCTCGGTCCGCGCCTCGCCCATGGCCACCGCAACGCGGTCGTTGAGCGTGCCGCGGAACTTCCGCCCGAGCTTCTCCTCCATGCTGTAGGATTTCACCAGCCGGATGCCGGTGAATGCCGACTCCAACTGATTGTTGATCTCCGATATCTTCTGCCGCCATTTCATGAACCACGAGTAGACCAGCGGCCCGAGCCGCGTCCAGACGAAGACGCCGAGACCGATGGGCACGACGGTGACGAGCGTCAGCGACGGGTTCATCCGCAGCATGATGATGAGCGCGAACAGCACCGTGAACCCGGCCGACACGAACCGGAACATCCCGGAGCAGGCGAACCAGGAAAGCTCGCCCATGTCGTGGTCGAGGCGTTCCATCACGTCGCCGGTCGGATACCGGGCGCTGAAGGTGTGCCCCATGTCGAGCACCCGGCGGAAGACCTTGCTCCTCACCTTCCACGCATACAGCTCGTTGATCCGGCCGCGGGAGAACGGCAACAGCACATCGCCGACCACGCGCAGTAGCCCGAAACCGACCAGGAACAGCACGTACCTGATGAGTTCACGCTGCGTGATGCCGCGCCGGATCCCGTCGATGATCATGCGCAGGAGGTACGGGAACACCATGGCGGTCGCCGTGGCCGCGATGGTGCCGACGACGAGCCCGATTGCCCAGCCCGGCCGTTCGCGCCAGAAGTCGAACACGATCCTGAGGCTCCCGACGGACTTAGGTTCAGCTTGAGGCTGAGGTTGAGAAACGGAGGAGTCGATTCTGCCCATCTTGACCTTAACCTTGACCTACTCCTACGTACTGCAGCCGGTACAGCCGCGAGTAGATGCCCTCGCGCGCGAGCAGCTCCTCGTGCGTGCCCTGCTCCGCAATCCGGCCCTTGTGGACCACAAGCACCCGGTCCACCATCCGGATCGTGGCCAGCCGGTGGGCGACGATGATCGCCGTCCGGCCTTTCAGCAGCTCCTCCAGCCCCTCCTGAATCAGGTGCTCGGTATGCGGGTCGACCGACGAGGTCGCCTCGTCGAGGATCAGGATTTCCGGATCCCTTACCAGCGCCCGGGCAAAAGCGAGTAGCTGCCGCTCACCCAGCGAGAAGTTGGCCCCGCCCTCGGTCAGCACGGTATCGTAGCCCTGCGCGAATCTCGAGATTGACTCATGAATCCGCGTTCGGCGCGCCGCCTCGACCACCTGTTCGCGCGGAATCGATTCGTCGAAGAGCCGCAGGTTGTCGAGGACCGACCCCGGGAACATCACCACTTCCTGCGGCACGAAACCCACCGCTGAGCGGATCCGATGCTTGTCCATCGCCGTCAGGTCCTCGCCGTCGCAGCGAATCCGGCCCGACTGGGCCAGGTAGAATTTCATCAGCAGGTTGACAATCGACGTCTTGCCGCCGCCGGTCTCGCCGACCAGCGCGACTTTCTCCCCTTTGTGCACGACCAGGCTTACGTCCCTCAAAACCAGATTCTCTCCGTCGTACGCAAAGTTCAGGTTCTCGCAGCGAATCGCCTCGGTCAGCCGGAACGGTTCCCGCGTCGGTGTGCCGGCCGGTTCCGGCCCCTGGTCCAGTACCTGGAATGTCCGCTCGGCCGACGCGAAGGCGCGCTGCATCACGTTAATCTGGTCGGAGATGGCCCGCAGGGGTCCGAACAGCCGGGAGATGTACGAAACGAACAGGAACAGCGTACCGATGGTCAATTGCCCTTCAAGCGCCCAAGCTCCGCCGATGCCCAGCACCAGCCCGGTTCCCAATAACTCGCCGAGGTCGACGAGCATCCAGACCGAAGACCACAGTATCGAGGCTTTCAACTCGCCCCTGTACTTCAGTCGGTTCAGGTCATCCATCCGCTCGGCGAAGCGCCGCTGCTGGCAGAAGACCTGGACCACCGGCAGACCCTTGAGCGTCTCACTCACGAGGTTGTTCGTCTCGGCCACGGTCCGGCGCACCTTGATGTAGACCGGCCGCACCTTCTTCTGGAACAGCCAGAAGGCAACCACGAACGGCGGCAGCAGCACCAGCACCAAAAGAAACAGCTTCAGGCTTGTCACGCCCATAATGATGCTCATCCCGACGAGCATCAAGATGCTCTGCAAGAGCACGACCGACGTCCGGGTGAACAGCATCTTCAGCGCCTCGGTATCGCTCTCCACCCTCGAGATGAGCTTGCCGGCCGGAGTCTTATCGAAGAAGGACATCGGCAGGTCGAGCACGTGCTGGAACAGCGCCTGCTTCAGGTCGGCCGCCCCGCGCTCGCCGACGAGTGCAAGCCAGACCTGCTGAAAGTAGCCCGCGCTCAGACTGACCAGTTGGATACCGAGGTACAAGAGCGATGTCACGGCGAGGCCGCGGAGGTCGCCGTGCCCGATGTTCACGTCGATCGCCCGCTTGAGCAGCACCGGCCCCAACAACCCAAGCCCGGTCGTGACGAGTATCAGTGCGCCGGCCGCGGCCAGGAGCCTGAGGTAGGGCCGGAAGAACGGCCACAGCCGCCGGACGTACGTCCCGGCCTTGCCGGTAGGCTTGGCTTCGTCGAGATCAAAGTCCAGGTCGTGCCAGTGCATGAACGCGTATTATCGCGCGCAAAAGGGCGCGTGTAAAGCTCGGACGCACCTCGCTGCAGACCTGTAGCAGGATTTGACGCCCGGCGCGGCATCGCCTATCTTCAGATGTGCCTGAACTGCCCGAACTCGAGGTGACCAAGGACCGGTTGCGGCTCGCGCTGGCCGGGAGGGTTGTCAGCTCGGCCATGGTCCGTTCGCCGGTGGCGTTGAAGACGGTGTCACCGCCGGTCGAATCCATCGCGGGCAGGCACGTGCGCTCGGTCTCACGCCTCGGCAAGGTCATCTGCATCTCCTTCGAACGTTGTGCGCCAGCCTCGCCTGCTCCTCCCACCACT
>CAZAKP010000028.1:10650-23072 GCA_964485845.1 uncultured bacterium
CCCCTTCTCCCCTTCATCTCTGCATCCACCTCATGCTCTCGGGTCGGTTCGCGTTCGGTCCCGCCCGCGCGCCGCTCAATCGCCTGCACGCATTTGTCCTGCGCCTCGACCGCGACGAAGACCTGCGCGTCATCGAAGACACGACTCATCACCGTCTGAGCATTTACCTCGTCACCGACCCGCGCAAAATAGACATCGTTGCCCGGCTCGGACCTGACCCACTCAGCCCTGACTTCACACTTGCGCAACTCAAACGGTCCCTTGAGCGCCGCTCCCGCACACTCAAGCGATTCCTGACCGACCAGTCGGCTATCGCCGGCATTGGCAACTGCTTCTCCGATGAGATTCTGTTCGAGTCGCGACTCTCCCCGTTCGCGCTCTCAACCGCCATCAAGCCTGAGGAGACCATTCGCCTGTACACGGCCACGAAGAGGGTGCTGCAGGACGCTATCGTGCACCTGCGCGCGCTGGACCGCCTGCCTGAACGGAAGGACCGCACATTCCTGCGGGTGCACAGCCGGCTCGACCAGCCGTGCCCGGCCTGCTCAACTCCGGTCAAGCGTGTTAGCTACAGCGAATCTACTCTATACTACTGCCCGACCTGTCAGACCCCGGGCCGCGAACTCGCCGACCGGCGCTTCTCCAAGTTCCTCAAATGACCTCGGCTCTGCTGCTGGCCACTGCTATTTGCGCTTCTGCTTCCGCTGACTTCGCTCCGCCTGACTCGGCCGGACCCTTCGCCGTGGCAATGCTCGACGTCGACATACCGCGCGGGCGCGGGACGATGAAGGGCATACTTTATCGTCCCATTTCCGACGGTGTACCAGCAGACCGGATGCCAATGGTCGTCTTCGGCCACGGCTATCTTGCCGGGGCGGGCCGCTACGACAGCATCTGCCGGCGCCTTGCGTCTCACGGCTTCTGCGTGCTGGTTCCGGCAAACCGCGACCCGGGCCTGTTCCGGTCGCTGGCGCCGGCGGCCGATGACATGCGGGCGGCAACCGACTTCGTCGTCAGCCTTGCCCGCATGCCGGAAATGCACATCGACCCGCACCGGATTGCGCTCGCCGGCCATTCGATGGGCGGAGGTGCCGCATTCCTCGCCGCTCAGCTCGACAAGACCGGCAATGTCAAGGCGGTTGTCGGCCTCGCGCCCTACCGAATCTCCCGACAGGTGCACCCGGAAAGCCTTCGCGTGCCGTCATTGGCCATCGCCGGCGCGAACGACCGCTCGGCCCCTCCTGCTGCCGTTCGCCGCGAGTTCTTTGAGCCGTGCCCGTCGCCCAGCTACTATGCGCTTGTGCGCGCCGGCGGCCACAACGGCTTTCTCGACTACACATCCTGGATCGAGGACCGATTCGAGCCGTTCGACCGTATCGTACAACTGAAGGCAGTAAGAGCCCTCATGGCTGCTTTCCTCAAGGTCTACCTCGCCGGCGACGAGCGCTACCTCCCATGGCTGACCGACCCGGCCATCAACGCGGCGTTGGGCGTGCAAATGGAGCACAAATGACCCCGCCCATCCGGCCCTCGCTGCTCGCCAATGGCCGGCCGCCGCTCGTTTCGGTCTGCTCCGAAGTCGGCCGCGGCCACCCGTCGTACCTCGATTCGGTCCTGCTGGCGATTGCTCGATTGCAGTCCGCCGCGACATCGGGCTTGGGACACGATCCGGAATCATCGAAGGACTCCGGTCATGTCCCGCACTTGGCGGTGCCGGAGCTCTGCGCCGGCACTTCCGGACTCGCCTGGCGACTTGCCCGCCTCGGCTACAAGCTCGGCTCTCGCGGCGGTGTCGCAACCTGGCTGTACAACCATCTCCGCTCTCCCGACGCACGGCCGTCCGGACTCCAACTCAGCCTGCTCGGCTCAAGCCTGCGCAAGACCTTTGCCGGCTACGAGGGAATCTGCCTGGTCGACCATCCGCTGCTCGCCCAGATTCTCGCCCCGGTCTGCCGCGTGGCCTATCTCCACTGCGAGATCGCCGCGCCCGGGCTCTCCGCGGTCCCGGCAGCGTGGCGCACGTTTGTCCCACTGGAATCGACACGTCGGAAGCTCCTGGCCGCCGGTTGCCGGCCGTCAGCCGTCCATGTCACGGGACTCGTGGTTGAACCGGAACTCGCCGACAAGGCCGAGTCTGCATTCGCGGCCCGGCTCGCCCGGTTCGATTCCGACCAGCCGCTGACAGCCGGTTTCTTCGCCTCGGGCGCCGAACCCAGGCCTCACGCCGTCAGCATCACGACTGCTGCCGCCTCGGTCACCCTCGCCGGCCACAAAGCAATCATCGCCTGGGGCACCGGTATGCTGAAGGCAGCCAAGGTTCAAATGGCGCTCCGCCGACAGGGGGCGGTTGAGGGCTCAACCCGGGTAATCTGGGCCCGCACCCGCCAGGCCTCGACCTCAGCCGTCGCGAAGGTCCTGCCGGATATCGACCTGATCGTCACCGCCGCGCACGAACGGACGAATTGGACGGTCGGCCTTGGGTTGCCGATGTTTGCGCTGCTGCCCAACATCGGCCCATTTGCCGCCGCCAACTTCGCGTTTGCCTCGGAGCAAGGCACGTGCCTGCCGCTCGCGACCACGGCCGACGCCGCCGGCCTCGGTGAAAAGATCGACAAGCTGCGCCGTGAGGGCCGCCTCGTCGCGATGGCTCGGAACGGCTGGGGCAAACACACCATCAACGGCGCCGAAACCATCGCCCGCAGTCTCCTTGCCGCAGCGGAGACACGTACGTGAGCGGGCCATCCGGTACGCGTCACTGGCCGCTCTTCGCGACCCTCGCGCTCTTCGGATTGAGCCTGGCACTGTTCCTGGTCCTGTCCCTCATCCTCACCTCCGGACATCTGACCTACCCGCTCGACGACACCTACATCCAGATGGCAATGGCGAAGAACCTCGCGCTGCACCGTACCTGGGGTGTGACACGCTATGGATTTTCGGGTTCATCCTCCTCGCCGCTGTGGACCCTGCTCATCGCCGGCACCTATCTGCTGTTCGGGGTCAACGCGGTGACGCCGTTCATCCTGAGCCTCATCTGCGGCACACTCGCAGTGATAGTCGTGTACTCCGTTCTAAACCGCACTGCCGGCCGGCGCCGGGTCTTCGCCGGATGCCTCCTGGCCATCCTCCTGGCTCCGCTGCCGCCTCTCGCGTTCATGGGAATGGAGCATGCTCTGCAAGCTGCCCTTTCCATCGGCCTGGTCTGGTTCGCGGCCCGCATTCTCAGTTCCGAACGGCGGCTGTCGCTCGGCACCGGGCTTCTGCTGGCGGCTCTGTCCGCACTCGTGACCGCGGTCAGGTATGAAGGTCTGTTCCTCGCATTCGTGCTCGGCCTGCTGTTCCTGCTGAACCGCCGGTTCCTTGCCGCGTCGACGGTCGCAGCCGCAGCCGCCATTCCACCGGTCGCCTACGGCATATGGTCGATATCCAAGGGCGGGTTGTTCCTGCCGAACAGCGTGCTGCTCAAGGGTTCGCTGCCCGGCCTCGGCCTCAAGGGAATGGTTCAGACATTGGTCGGATACAACGGCTGGGCCAACGCCGGAAAGAGCCCGCATCTCCTCCTGCTACTGATCATCGCCGCGGTCCTGCTGGCACTCCGGACACGCGCCAGTCCCACCCGGAGCGCGAGCAGCTATGCCCTGGCGCTCTTCATCGGCACAGCGCTCCTGCACCTGAACTTCGCGCAGGCCGGCTGGCTTTACCGCTACGATGCCTATCTCGTGCTCATCGGCCTGACCGCCATCTTGGTGGCGGCATGGGAACTCCGGCCTGAACTCCGCACCCGACCGCCGTTATCGCCGCGCCGCGTGGCCGTGGCGCTGCTGCTCGTGCTGGTCGCGAGTCCCATCGCAATCCGGGCGGCGAGGTTCCTGTTCACCCTGCCCCAGGCGACGAAGAACATCTACGAACAGCAGTACCAGATGGGCCGGTTTCTCAACCGGTTCTACCCGGGCCGGGCCGTCGCGGTCAACGATATCGGCGCGGTATCATTCCTGGCCGACGTGAAGCTGGTCGACCTCTGGGGCCTTGCCGACCAGGAACTCGCCAGCCTCAAACTGCAGCACCGGTACACCGATGAGTCGGCGCTCACCCGCGCCCGGCAGGAACGCGCGGCGGTCGCCATCGTCTATCGTGAGTGGTTCTCGTCGCCGGCTTGGACCGAAGTCGGGCAGTGGCGGATACGGGGCAACGTGGCCTGCGCCCATGCCGAAGTATCCATTTGCGCGGTCGACTCCTCAGCGACCGCGGAGCTGGTCCGTAATCTGGCAGCATTCTCTCCCGACCTGCCCAAAGACGTCGACCAGTCCGGCCTCTACACCGGGAAGTAGCCGCTCGGTCTGACAGTAGCCCCTTAGGACCGTCAACGTTCGTCGTCCTCTCCTGAATTCCGGTCACCGGATTCCGGACTCTGCATCGTCCGGACATCCCAACCCCTCCTGCTGCCTGCCCCCGAGGGAAAACGCTTGACAGCCCGGGTGTATTTCGGTATTATGATACCGAAATGACTAATACGCCACGTCAGAACGGTTCCGGTCCGTTCCGGGTCTCGGAGGCGGCGAACCTCGGCCTGCACGCGCTGGCCGTCATCGCGGCCGCAGCCGAACCCATGACCCGCACCCGCGAAATAGCGGCCCGGCTCAAGGCATCGGCTGCTCATCTCGCCAAAGTGATGGTAGCGCTCGAGCACGCGGGGCTCGTCACCGGCACGCGCGGCCCGACCGGCGGCTATCGGCTCAACCGTCCGGCCCGGCAGATATCGCTCCGCGAGATCTACGAGGCAGTCGAGGGACCGATGCAGCCCCGCGCCTGCCTGTTCGGCGAGCCGGTCTGCGATGCGGGCGGCTGCGCGCTGAGCAGTTACTTCGGTAGATTGAACCGCGACGTGATTCGCACCCTGGGACGCACACATCTGACCGACCTGGTCAGGGAATTCGGAGGTAAGGATGGGAAGTAAGCGCAAGATCATCAAGGTAGACGAGGAAACATGCACGGGCTGCGGGGAATGCATTCCCAACTGCCCGGAAGGGGCGCTGCAGGTGATAGACGGGAAGGCTCGTCTGGTCTCCGACCTGTTCTGCGACGGCCTCGGCGCCTGTGTCGGTCACTGCCCGACCGGTGCGATGACCGTGGAGGAACGGTTTGCCGAGCCCTATGACGAGGCCAAGGTGATGAAGAACATTGTGAAGGCAGGGCCCAATACCATTGCCGCCCACCTCAAGCACCTGAAAGACCACAACGCCTGCGACTACTACAACGCGGCCATCACCTATCTCAAGCAGCACGACATTCCGCTTCCGGATGCCGACCAATCGCCAGTCGCCAATCGCCAATCGCCATTGGCCTGCGGTTGCTCCGGCACTCACGTCCGCGAGCTGAACCCGCAATCCGCAATCTCCAATCTGCAATCCGAAATCCCTACCGGTTGCCCCGGTTCCGCTGTCCGCGACCTGTCCGGCTCCTCCACTCGATCCCTTGATGCCTCGATTTCTCGATCCCCTTCTGCTCTTCGCAACTGGCCGATACAACTGACGCTGATACCGCCGAGCGCACCCTACCTGAAGAACGCCGACCTCCTCATCTCCGCGGATTGCGTCGGCTCATCCCACCCCAACTTCCACGAGGACCTCGTCGCCGGCCGCATCCTCATCATCGCCTGCCCCAAGCTCGACGACGCCGAGGCCTACCAGGAGAAACTCACGACCATCTTCCGCCAGAACTCGCCCAGGTCGGTGCTGGTCGCGCACATGACCGTGCCGTGCTGCTCCGGGCTCGTGCGCATCACGAAGCAGGCGATTGCCGACTCGGGCAGGACCATACCATTCGCAGAAGTAACCATCGACGTCGACGGAAAGCAGGTAAGATGAAGCCCATCAAGGTCAACGAGTCGCCGGTCGTTCCCAACCCGAACGGCCTCGATGCCCACCGCCTCTTCGCCTCTCCCCTCGTCGAAGTGGTCCACATCCACCTGCCGGCCGGCCACGCGCTCGTGCGCCACGCCTCGCCGGTGGACACTCTCTTCTACATTGTTACCGGCACCGCGACCATCGAGTCCGATGCCGGGCGCGTGCGGGCCGAGGCCGGCACGCTCGTGCCCCATCCGAAGGAGACCTTCCATCGCGTGCTGAATGAAACCGGCACCCGGCTCGAGTTCCTCGTAGTCAAAACACCGAGGCCGGACCGGCCCCCGCGGATGGCCGAATGAAGATTATCTCTAACCTCAAAGGAGTTATTGAATGAGCATGTTCTGCTACCAGTGCGAGCAAACCGCCAGAGGCACCGGCTGTACGGTCCAGGGCGTCTGCGGCAAAGACGAAACCTGCGCCGTCCTGCAGGACCTTCTGGTCTACGCGACCAAGGGCGTGGCCCAGTACGCTCACCGCGCCCGCGAGCTCGGTTCAACCGACCCCGAGATCAACGCCTTCACGACCGAGGCGCTGTTCACGACCATCACCAACGTCGACTTCGACCCGGCGCGGCTGCAGGGCTGGGTCGAGAAGGCCGCGCAGATGCGTGACCGGGCTCGGGCCCTGTATGAGACAGCGGCAAAGAAAGCCGGCAAGAACCCGGAAGAGCTGTCCGGCCCTGCCGCCTTTGTGCCTGCCAATGACATAAAGTCGCTGGTGGAACAGGGCCGCGATAAAGGTATCCAGAAACGACACCAGGACTGGGGTGACGACATCGCCGACCTCCACGACCTGATTCTCTTCGGGCTTAAGGGCGCGGCCGCCTACACCGACCACGCGCACGTCCTCGGCAAAGAGGATGACGCCATCTACGCCGAGTTCCACCGCCAACTCGACCTGCTTGCCTCGGGCAGTTTCACCGCCGACCAGTTGCTCGGCGAGTCGATGAATACCGGCAAGCTGAACTACCGCGTAATGGAACTGCTCGACGCAGCCAACACGGGAACATATGGCCATCCGGCCCCGACTCAAGTCCGCGTGACCCCGGTCGCCGGCAAGGCCATCCTTGTATCCGGTCACGACCTCAAGGACCTGGAGGAGATACTGAAGCAGACCGAAGGCAAGGGCATCAACGTCTACACCCACGGCGAAATGCTCCCCTGCCACGGCTACCCCGGACTCAACAAGTACAAGCACCTCGCCGGCCACTACGGCACCGCCTGGCAGAATCAGCAGAAAGAGTTCCCCAACTTCCCCGGCGCGATCTTGATGACCACGAACTGCATCCAGAAGCCCCAGCAGAGCTACTACGATCGCATCTTCACGACCGGGCTCGTTGCCTGGCCCGGCGTCACCCACGTCACCCGCAAGGACTTCTCCCCGGTCATCAACGCCGCGCTCAATTCCCCGGGCTTCGCCGCCGACGGGCCGGAAAAAACCATAACGGTGGGCTTCGGCCACGAAGCGGTGATGTCGGTCGCCGGCAAAGTGATTGACCTCGTGAAGGCCGGCAAGATCAAGCACTTCTTCCTCATCGGCGGCTGCGACGGAGTCAGAGCCAGCCGCAACTACTACACCGAGTTCGCTCAGAAGGTGCCCAAGGACTCGGTCATCCTCACCCTCGCCTGCGGCAAGTTCAAGATCAACCACCTCGAACTCGGTGACATCGAGGGCATCCCGCGCCTCCTCGACATCGGCCAGTGCAACGACTCCTACTCGGCCATCCAGATCGCGCTCGCCCTCGCCAAGGCCTTCGACACCGATGTCAACAAGCTGCCCCTCTCCATCATCCTCTCCTGGTACGAACAGAAAGCGGTCGCCGTCCTCCTCACCCTCCTCTCCCTCGGCATCAAGAACATGCGCATCGGCCCCACGCTCCCTGCCTTCCTCACTCCGAACCTCGTGAACATACTCGTAGACAAGTTCAGCATCACCCCTGTCAGGGCCGTCGACGAAGACCTGAAGACGATTCTCGGCTAGGCTCGACGCGGGAGATGACCGGAAGCCTGGCGGGATTCCGGATCGTGTCCCAAGTCTATTGTGGCCGCGGCCTCTCGCCGCGGCCCTCGCTTCTGAACCGGGGTGACCCAAGTACTTGAAAACGGTCACTGTCCTGACCCCGGTCCGGCGCTGAAAATGCGGATTTGGAGACACGCGGCATTGCTTGACTTTGCAGCGATTCCGTCGCAAAATGCTCGCGCATGTCTGAACTCGCCAGGTTCTTCGGGATCGTGGTCCGCATGCACTACTGGGACCGCAACCCCCCTCACATCCACGTCGAGTATCAGAACGACCGGGCATTACTTGATTTCCAGGGCAACGTGATCCGCGGTGACCTTGGGTCGCGCACGGCTCTCGGGCTCGCCCGCGATTGGATCGACCTCCACTTCAACGACCTCGAACAGAACTGGACAGCGGTGCGCGCCGGGCGGAAGCTGCACCCCATCGACCCCTTGAAGTAGCGCACCATGACTCGCGTAGCGCACATCATCAGCATCTCCTACCGCCGGGATTATGTCTATCGGGTCAACTTCGACGGCGGTGCCACCGGCGAGGTAGATTTCACCGACTACCTTGAGCTTGGCCCGATCTTTGCCCCGCTCAAGGACATCTCCTACTTCCGGCAGGCCCGCCTCTCGGGCGGCACAATCACCTGGCCCAACGGCGCCGATGTCGCGCCCGAGACGCTTGAAGAGAGGGTCGAGTTCATCACCGAGGCCGAGGCGCTCAAGTCACAGGCCCGTCCCAGCGCCAAGAAGAAAACCAAGTCCCCCCGCTAACCCCGGTTCGCAACTCCACCTGAACCGCTGAGGCTTTGCCGCCGGCGGAACATACAACCTCGCCGGAGCGCAGCCGCCGAAACCGACCTATCGCGCAGACCGGCGGGTGCGGCAGTTCTACTACCGGAGCAGCCAGATTGACAGGGCCATCAGGGCCATGCCGGATGTGATGCCGATGACACTCAGGTGTTCGAACCCATACGCATATGAGCCCGGAATCAGCTCATCGAAGGAGATGAAGACCATCAGTCCGGCGACCGCGGCAAGGGTCAGGGCGAGAACGGTCGGTGTAAGGGTTGGTGGCGGCGGCGCCGGCCGTGGCCGCGGTCCGAATCCTGGCTGGCCGGCACGTCGAGGCAGGCGGCGACGACGAAGACGCGGCGAAATTGCCGATTGCAGATTGCCTCAGCGGACCCGCCGGGCAGCGTCCTTTGATTGTGCTCAATTGACCGGCAGCCGTCGGACGCGGAAAGAAAAGTCAGTTGTGGCTCCGGCGCGGGGCCGCGCCGGGAGGGACGCTATCGCTTGTGTTGTCTTTCGGCGCGGGACTTGGCTTCGGCGTCGAGCCGGGCGCGCCGCTCGGCCAGTTTTCGTTCTTCCTCTTCGACCCGCTTTGCCTCGGCCTCGAGCCGAGCCTTCTCCGCAGCCTGTTCCTGTAATCGCTTGCGTTCCGCTTCGGCCCGGGCCTTGGCCGCGGCCTCGATCTTGGCCCGGTGTTCGGCAATCCTGCGCTTCTCCTCGGCGCGTGCCTTGGCCTCGGCCTCTTCTTTGGCACGCAGCTCGGCCAGCTTCCGCTCCGCCTCGGCCCGGGCTTTCGCCTCGGCCTGCTCGCGGGCCCGGATCTCGGCGAGTCGGCGCTCGGCCTCCTCGAGCTTCCGGCGTTCTTCCTCGGCGCGTGACCTGGCCTCGGCCTCTTCCCTGGTGCGAATCTCGGCAAGCTTCCGCTCCGTCTCTTCGAGCTTGCGGCGTTCTTCTTCTGCCCGGGCCGCGGCCTCGGCCTCTTCCCTGGCACGCTGCTCGGCCAGCCCGCGCTCCTCTTCGGCGTGGGCCTTCGCCTCGGCCGCCAGCCGGGCGCGCTTCTCTGCCAGCGCGCGGGTTTCTTCTTCGAGCCGCTTGCGCTCAGCCGCTTCTCGCACGCCGGCCTCAGCTTCCTCCCGCGCACGCTGTTCCTCTTCTCGGCGCCGGCGCTCTGCCTCGGCATAGGCTTTCACCTCGGCCTCGATCTGTCCCCGGCGTTCCGCGAGCTTGCGTTCCTCGTCCTTCCGCTTCCGGTCTTCCTCGGCGTGAGCCTTGGCTTCGGCCTCGAGCCTCCCCCGCCGTTCCGCGAGCCGCCGTTCTTCTTCCTTGTGCCGCCGGTCCTCTTCCTCGATCTTACGGCGTTCTGCCTCGAAGCGGGCCGCAACCTTGGCCTCGTCCTTCGCGCGTGCCTGGGCAAGCCGGCGTTCCTGCTCCTCGAGCCGGGCGATTTCGGCAAGAGCCCGGGCCCTCGCCTCGGCTTCCTGGCGGGCGCGTTGCTCAGCGGCGTTTCGCTCTTCTTCTTTGCGCCTGCGCTCGGCCTCTTCTTTGGCGCGCTGGGCGGCGATTCGCTGCTCTTCATCGCGGCGCTTCCGTTCGGCGTCAGCGCGCAGCCTGGCCTCGGCTTCTTCCTTCGTACGCCGGGCCGCGAGCCGGCGGTCTTCCTCGGTTTTCCTGACGCGTTCCGCCTCGGTACGCGCCTTGGCCTCGACCTCGTCCCTGGCGCGCTGGGCAGCGAGGCGCTGCTCTTCTTCCTTGCGCCTGCGTTCGGCCTCGGCCCGATTCCTGGCCTCGGCCTCTTCCCGCGCGCGCCGTTCCTGTGCCGCGCGGTCTACCGCCGGCTTGGCCGGTGCCGCCTGCGCCAGTTGTTTGGCCAGCTTCTCGGCCTCGGGTTTCGACATGCCGGCCTCGACGCATCCGGCGACGAATCGCTCAATGCCCATCTGCCGGGGCAGCGATGCCATGTTCCGGCCGGCCTGCTCAACGCCGAGCCTGGCGCCCATGCTCGTGAACATTACTAATGCCTGTGCGAGATACTTGAGGGCCTCATCCGGCTTGCCGCGTGACTGGTGGACCGACCCGATGCCGCTCAGGCTTGACGCCTGCAGCTGCGGGCTTGCGACCGCCCGTCCGATTGCCAGCGCCTCTTCATGTGACTGCAGGGCATGGTCTGTATCACCGGCAGCCAGTTGCAGCATCCCGAGGCCGTTCAGGGCTGCCGCCATGCCCGCCTTATTGCCGATCCGGCGCTCGAGCGTGAGCGCCTGCTCAAGGGGCACCTGGGCTTTGGCGTTGTCAAGCCGGACGAGGTGCACGAACCCGATGCCGTTCAGGCTGTCGGCCTGGACCTGGATGTTCGCGACCTCGCGCGCCATTGCCTGCGCCTCCTCGAAATACTTTACCGCCTGGTCCGGCCTGCCCGAGTCCAGGTGGGCGGTACCGATATTGACGAGGATCGCCGCCGCGCCCGGCGGATTTCCGACCTCGCGGTGAATCGCCAGCGCCTGCTCGAACTGCGCGAGCGCCTTGTCCAGCTCGCCCGTGGCCAGGTACACCTGACCGATGTCGCCGATGGCCGCCGCTTCCCCGGGCCGATGGTTGAGTTCCCGGTACGTCGCCAGCGCGTGCTCGAACAACTTGAGGGCCCGGTCGGGTTCGCCGGTCGCGAGGGATATGAGTCCGATGCCGCAGCGATTATCGGCCTGGAGGCGCGGATTGGCGGCCTCGTCCGCCAGCGCCAGGGCCTGCTCGTGGTACTGAAGAGCCTTCTCCGGCTCGCCGACGGCGAGATAGGCCGGACCGAGGTTGGCGAGGGCGATAGCTTTACCGTGCTTGTCCGAGTACTGGTCTGCCAGCCGGGCCGACCGCTCGTGTCTCTCGATGGCGTCCCGCCATCGCCCGGACATCTCATTGCAGAGCCCGGCCAGACTCGCCAGTGCGACGAGCTCAGACCCGACTGCCTCTCGCGACGCCACCCGGAAAAACTCGACGGCCTTGTCCCACTTGTAGGCCTTCATCGCCGCCCGCCCCAGCTCGAACGGTGCGCGGACAACCGGCTCGGCGCTCGTCAGCCCGTCCAGGTATTCTATCATACTCCGGGGTCGCGCCTCTCGACAGCCGTGGGCCGCGCAGGACACTCCTGCCATCGCGGCGCTAATGCGTTATTCTGGGTCACCGGCAGGGCCGTCCGCCAATCTGGTTGTACGTGACCGGGTCTGGCACGCGTAACTTATATCCGCAAAAGGAGTATAGGTCAAGGCGGGCGCACAACGCACCGAACATCGTTCTCAACCTCTACGTCTACCTCGACCTTTGCCTCTGGCTTTGCGTTCGCCTCGACTCTTCATTCCGCGCGGGGTTGGGTCGCGCGAGGTACGCCGCGTTGTTCTCTACGAAGTACAGCCGGTCGTATCGTTCGCCGGATACTCGCTTGCGTCGAGCGTTGCGTCTTTCGCTCTATCTCGACCTCAACCTTAACCTCAACCTTAACCTCAACCCTTAGCTGGACCATGCGCTCTTCGCGAAGTCGTACCCGTCGTTGTTCCAGCAGTTGTTCGCGGCGTTGTTTGGCTCGCTGTTCCCCGCGTTGGCTTTTGACTTTTGGCTTTTGGTCTTTGACTTCTTGGGTCCGCCGCTGCTACCCCCCAGGCAGCCTGTGGGCCGTCCACTCCACGGCAGAATTGTGGTCAGAAACGGCCTGACCACTACATATAGACGACATCCGCGA
>CAZAKP010000029.1:0-22904 GCA_964485845.1 uncultured bacterium
TTCTGAGACAAGCAGGTTGTTTCTGGGTCAACTTTGCCGCACTCGCAGGCCAGGTTGAACACCACTGGCGGGTGCGAATTATGGAGGCCATCCACTTCCGCTTTCGTCCAGTGGTGTAAGAAACTATCCGGGTAGCTGTACCAATCGTCCCACCGGTCGAGCCCGCCGTGGCCGAGATAGATCAGGACTCCGGTGCCCGCATTGATACTGTTCGATACGGAGTCGTTATTCTGGAGGGACTCCCCTGGCGCAGGTTTACCAAATATCGGGTCAATCGTGAAGTGGTAGAAGTGCATCGTCTCTGCCACCTGCACGACTGCTCTAACAGTAGTATCTGCGTCGTCACATTGGTGAGCAACGAGGGTCATCCTGTTCGGCCAGTCGGCTGAGTCCTTTCCCAGCATGTAGTCTCTTGTCTTCGCAATCTGGCGTGAGAGATCAGCGCCGTCGTCCGGCGCCAGCCGTGCAATCCCCACCTCGGGGTAGTTGTCGCACCCGAGTGGACCCTGTGAATCCCCGGACAGGTCGGAATACCAGTAGTCGCTATACGGGGACCCCCTGTAGTTGGGTTTCGGTTGGATTTGGTCGTATCTCCCGACGAGGAAAACCCAATGCAGAGCATGAATGACCTGGGTGGTGTCGTATCGGTCGATTATCGCGCTCTTTATGTCCTCAGGTTGCCAGCTAGATGACACGTGGATGGTCTCAGCGCTATCCCCGAGCACGGTCATCAGACTGAGAAGGCTATCCAAGGCTGGAGTAGCTGTATAGGCAGTATCGCAGAACACCAGGCACTTTGTGCCGGGCGGTTCTTGAGCGGTGGTTGTCAGCCTGAGCTTGTCGTAGTTCTGAACCAGGCGCCGGTACATCGGCACCATCCAGTTTGTGACCCTCGCCGGGTAATGCCCGCCACTGAAGTCGGCCCTGAACTTGATGCGGGACGTGACGATGACCTGGTGCTGTGCGGGCCGGACTGTCACCGGATAGACATGCACGTTGACCACATCCAGGTCACGCCACGTGGCAGTCCGGGGACTGCTCAGCCGGTCGGACGGATATTCGACGTCGCTGGCGTAGAACGAGTTGTCGACCGTCAGAGGTTCCGCCTGCTCGCCATACTTCTGCAGGCGCTGCATGGGGTAAACCCTCGCTACGTCGAGCGTCTCAGTCTCGATGCTGAGTATCCTGAGCATGACGGTCGAACCGGTTGGTCTTGCCAGGAGCACGGGTACGGCAGGCACCTCCGGCTTACCGACGTCCAATACGGCTGACACCGCCCCGGGAATGGTCAGCTTCAGGTATTGTACGCCGTCGATAGCCACCGATTCGGTCTGAACGCCCGGGATCTCGACCGTGACGGTCGCGCCGGATGCGCTTGCTGCACCGATAGATACCTTTGCAGGTCCTGTGCCCTTGCCGACCTGTATCCATGCGGCCGAGGCGATGCTCGTTGAGAGCACCATAGCCACTGCTATGATGGGTTTCATCTCAATCCTCCTTCTAGCGAGCTTGCGGAGTGTGGGTGGTGACATCTTGCCCTACCTCTGCAGCACGAGCTTGCGGGTGGCGGCGAAGCCGTCGGCCTCGAACCTGACCAGGTAGACTCCAGCTCCGGCCAGGCGACCATTCGCGTCGCGACCATCCCAGACAAGTGAGCAGTAGGCTGGGTCGAGCGAAGAGTTGCAGAGCGTCTGCACTACCATCCCGGCCGCGGAGTAGATTCTGACGGTTGCCGACGTCTTGCGGGGGATGCCGAAACGGATGACGGCCCTGCCCACGGACGGGCTGGGCGCGACCCGGTCCAGCGAGAAGTCTCCGGGCAGTCCGCGCTCTCCGGCGATTCCGGTGAATGGGCTGACAATAACTGAGCCGTGGGCCGCGTCGTTTGCCGCATTGGTGTCGCTTGCGAGCATCGTGGAACAGGTCACCGCAAACGTGCCGAGTTCCAGCGCGTCCCAGTCTTCAAAGCCGGCCGTATCGGTCGCGCCGGGCGCGAGCGTGAGCGACACGGTGTCGGCATAGTCGACGCCGATGGCGAAACGGACGTCAAACGTCTCTTCCGATGAGCCGTAGTTGTGAATCAGGGCCTGCGGCGTGACCGTTGCGCCGGAGTCAACCGTATCCCGGGGCGCGAGTATCAGCGTCGCTCCCACGTCGTGGCTGGGAATGTCGATGGCGAAGTACTCGCTCACCTGCAGGCAGAGCGTGTCCTGGGTCTGGCGGCCGCCAAACACCCAGAGACCGGGAACGCCGGTGCCGCCGGCCTCGGCCGGGATGAACACACCGGCGTGATTGCGGCGCGCCTGGGCCAGGCGCGGGAAGGAGTCCCAGGAGTCACTCGCCGTGAAGTAGATGTAGCAGTTGGTTGATTCGTACGGCCAGACGCCGCGGCCGGCGATGATGATGTCCCCGGCAAAGTCGCCCGGTTTGTCGGAATCGAACCCGAATGCGCGTGACTGCGAATTCGTGGCCATCATGTTCGCCATCAGAGTCCAGCCGGCTGCGGTATCACTAAGGTTCAGGCGCTGGACCTGGGCCCGACCCAGGAGCGCGGCCGAGTCGACGTTCCAGCTATCGCCGCCGCAGGCATAGAGGAACGAGTCGACAACCGCCAGGATCGGATAGGCCCGGGCAAGCGGCATATCCGCGAGTTGGGACCAGCGGGAACCGGCCGTCGCCAGCGGGTTGAACGACCAGACTTGACCGGAGGTAACGTTGGTGGTCTGGCTGAACCCTCCCATCGAGTAGATGATGTTGTCGTAGACGATGCTCGACTGGGCGACAGTTACCGAGTCGCCGGCACGGCCCGGGAAGGCATCGCTGTGCAGAACCACGGCCGTGTCGCTGACTGGGTAGTAGACCTGCACCGAGTCGATGTAGTTCGGCGCGGCGTCGATGCGGCCGCCGATGATGTATAGCCCGAACGTGTCGCCGCCGGGCAGGTTGTAGTTATCGAGCAGCAGGCAGACGTCGTAGTTGGACACGGCGATGGGCATGTTGGTCCCGACGTCGGCGTAGGAGTCGGTGCTCGGCGTGTAGCTGTAGATGTCGGGAAGGGTGGTCGACGTGCCGAAGCGACCGCCGAGGAAGTAGACCTTGGCCGTGCCGGGGAAATACTCACCGTCGAACCGGCAGTAGGCGAAAGACGACTGGGGTCCGTTCTCCCAGTCCTGGCCGAGAGCGATCCCGGCCAATCCGACACACGCGAGCAGTACCACGAACTTGTTCATCCCTTGCCTCCTTTGGATTTGAGGGCCATTGCGAGGGAAACCGGGGGCAGTCCGGCGGGACGCCGGACCTGGCGCGGTGCCGTCCCCGCTTTCCCCGACCGCACTTGAGTTATACAATCTCACGCCGCATTGTCAAGATGCAACGGCGCCGTCGAGCGGACGAAGCTCGAACCGAGAAGCTGGACCCCGGAAACTGGAGGTAAGTGATTCCGCATTCAGCGACTCTCGCCGCCAGGCCGGTCTTCATCTGGTTCTGCGGCTTCTACCTTGACTCTCGCATTCCCGCCTCTAAAATCTCCCTCAAAGGAGCCAATAATGCCTCAGGAAGAAAACCGTCCAGCGCCCCAGGGCCCGCCGGTCCAGATTGAAATCGGCGAGAAGGAATCCGAGGGCGTCTATTCCAATTTCGTGCTAATCGCCCACTCCGCGTCGGAGTTCATCATCGACTTTGCACGGATTCTGCCCGGCCTGCCCAAGGCCAAAGTCTTCTCGCGGATCGTCATGACGCCGCAGCACTCGCTGCTGCTCCACAACGCGCTGGCTGACAATATCAAGAAGTACGAGGACCGTTTCGGGAAGATAAAACTCCACGGCAAAGAAGAAGACATAGCCCGCAACATGGGGTTCTGACCGCGCGAGCGCGGGAATTCCGAAATCCGACGCACGAATGACGAAGCCCGGTAAACCGGCAAGCGCCGGCGAAGCTTCATTGCCGCTGCCCAACCGCGAGTTGCTTGAGCGGCTGGGTGAGATAGCGCACCACCTCGGCACGCGGTCGTTCCTCGTCGGCGGCCCGGTCCGGGACCTCCTGCTGAAGGCAGACGAAGGCAGAAAGCAGAAGTCGTCGAACCCGGCCGACCTGCCGGACATTGACATCGCGGTTGAAGACAATTCGCGGGAATACGGGGCAGCGGTCGCGAAGGAGTTCGGCGGCCGCTTCGTCTTCCACAGCCGCTTCCTGACCGGAACCGTGTCGTTCCCCGAGCCACAAGCCTCGGAATCCCTCACCCGCCGCCCCTCGCCCCTTTCCCACATCGACATCACCCAGACCCGCGCCGAAACCTACGAGCGGCCCGCTGTCCTGCCCGCAGTCCGGCCCGCCAGCATCGTCGGCGACCTCGGCCGGCGCGACTTCACCATCAATGCGATGGCGCTGGAGATGACGCCCGGCTCGTTCGGTACGTTCATCGACCCGTTTGACGGCCGGACCGACGTGGCTGGACGCCGGCTGCGAGTGCTGCATGCTCGCAGCTTTATCGACGACCCGACCCGCATTTTCCGCTGCATCCGGTTCGCCACCCGGCTGGGATTCGCCATCGAGCCGCAGACCCGCGAACTCACGCGCTCCGCGCTGGAAGAGCGGCTGCCTGCTTTCCTCACACCGGAAAGGGTTCTCTACGAACTCCGCCTCATCTGTGCCGAGCCGCGCGTAGTGTCCATCATCCGGGCGCTCATCCGCGAGCGGGTCCTTCTGGCAACCTGGCGCTGGACTCCACCGGCCGGGTTTCTCCCGGCGTTCGCCCGGTTGGCCGCGCGTCAGCCTTCATCCTTGCCATCTTCATCCCTGCTGTTCATCCACTGGCTGAGTGTGCTGCCGGTGACTGACCGATTCCCGATCCGTAAGGAGGAACGCGACGCGGCCGAGGCAGTGGCGGGATTTGCCAAGCTCAGGCCCAGGCTTGGGCCCGGACTCAAACCAGGCGAGGTCGTGAGGACGCTTCGCTCTGTGCCGGAGCCGGCGCTTGAGATTCTGGCCGTCCTCGAAAAGAAGACAGTGAGCAGGAACATCCGGGCCTACCTGGACGTCTACCGCAAGATACGCATCGCCACGACCGGCGCAGACCTGCGCGGAGCCGGTCTCACGCCGGGCCCGGCGTATCGGGAGCTGCTGGATGAGTTGCTTTTCGCGCGTCTCGACGGTAGAATCCGCACTGTGACCGAAGAGCGCGCGCTGCTCAGGAATCTCGTTGACAAGCTTGGGATAAGAGCCGGACTGTCGAACAGCAGCCGTCGCGGCCGATTGCCCGAGCGCAATGAGGCACCGGTCGCGGAGGTCATCCCGGTCCTGCCCCGCGCTCGGAAGAGGCGTAGCTGATGTTTGATGTCCAGGGCCTCATCCTCTCCGCGCCGGCGATTCTCTTCGGGCTGACAATTCACGAATTCAGCCATGGCCTCGTCGCCTGGCGGCTCGGCGACCCGACTGCGAAAATGATGGGCCGCCTCACGCTGAATCCGCTCAAGCACCTTGACCCAATCGGCACCATCGCTCTTTTTCTCTTCCGCTTCGGCTGGGCAAAGCCGGTGCCGATCGACCCGCGCAACTTCCGCCACCCGACCCGCGACATGGCCATATCTTCGCTGGCCGGCCCGGGCGCGAACCTGGTTACGGCGGCGGTCGCGGGTCTCGTCCTGCGCGGACTGCTGCTGTTTCATGTCGGCGGCTTCGTCGCGATGCTGACCACCTACTTCGTGCTGTTTAACCTCATACTCTGTTTCTTCAACCTGATACCGATACCACCGCTCGACGGTTCGCGCCTGGTCTACCATCTGCTGCCGCCGAACCTGGCCGCCGGCTATGCCCGCCTGGAACGCTATGGCTTCATCATCCTCATCGCCGTCATCCTGCTGGGACAACTCACCAGCGTCAATATCCTCTGGCTGTACATGAACCCGCTGCTGCGGCTGTTCAGCCACCTCTTCGTCGGGCAGCCGATAGTCTAGCGTGGCGGCGAAGCGAGCTTCCGGCAAAGGGAAACAAAGCCGCGGGACGCGCGCCGCGCTCGCCATCGCCGCAGCCATCGTGGTTCTTTTCGCGTTCGCCAGCCTCGCCTTTCACTACTTCGTGAACCGGCCGCAGAGCGCCAACTACTGCGGCCCGCTCGGCTACTGGCTGGCGCACGGCCTCGACGTGCTCTTCGGCTGGTCCAGCCTGTTCGGGCCGGTGCTGCTGGCGATGCTGGGAATTCTCTACCTGCGCCGCGGCAAATCGTGGCGAGCGTTCACCGGAGCGCTGGTCTGGGCTGTCTGCCTGTCCTTGCTGGCCGCGCTTGTGTCCTACCAGGTCCGGCTGCAGCCTAACCTTGCCGGTGTGTTCGGCGGCTGGCTTGCCGGTATGCTGCTGCTGGGATTCGGGTTCGGCGCCTATACGGTCGTGGCGCTGGCCATGCTTTGGGGCCAGAACATCTGGCGGAAGCGCCGGGCCGTACCGGACCTGACCCAGTCCGGTTTCGTACTCCTGTTCGGCCTCTACCTCGACCTCTTCCTCGCCTTCTTCGGCGGCCGCTGGTCCCTCTTCGGCCCGCCGCCTGAATCCGTGCTCTATCCGATTAGCGGCAAGGCAGGGCTTGGCATCGTCCACGGCCTCGAGCGACTCATCGGGCCGGCCGGAACTCTCATTCTCCTCATCGGCACCTCCCTGATGCTGCTCGCCCTGTTCACGAAACTGCGGGTGCCGGAACTGGGCTGGCTGCGGGCCATCTTCGCCGCGCTGTTCTCGTCTGCCGGGGACAAGACCGAACCTGAACCCAAACCACTGATCGCGGCGCCGAGCCTCGACCGCCAGGCAGCCGCGGCCGCCGAGGCAGCGAGTTCCCGGTCGCAGCCCGAAGCCCTGCGCGCAAACCCTGGCCCGCCGGCGCCGGTCGAGTCGGACACGCCCGACCGGCCGGAAGAATCGGAGCCGGAACCCGAAGAGGGCCCGGCGCCAATCGTCATTCGCCAGCCGCCGGTCCGCGAAGAACCGGTGCAGCGGCGCCACCCGCTGAAGTTCAACCTGAGCGAGTTCCAGAAGCAGTTCCTCGAAGCGCTCGACCAGCCGGGCGAGAAAGACCACGTGTTCAAGGACCGGAAGGAGTCCGAGGCCGAAGCCTTGGTCCTGATTGACAAACTAAAGCAGTTCGGCATCGAAGGCAGGATATCCGACATCCAGTCCGGGCCCATGATTACCCGGTTCGAGCTGGAGCCCGCGCCCGGCGTGAAGATTCAATCCATATCCAGCCGGCAGGACGACATCTCGCTGGCACTGGCCGCCGAGCGCATCCGCATCCTCGCCCCGATTCCCGGCAAGAACGCGGTCGGCATCGAAGTCCCCAACAAGGAACGCCGCACCGTCTTCCTGCGCGAGGTCCTGACCAGCGAGCCGTTCCGCAACCAGAAGTCGCCGCTCGGGTTTGCGCTCGGCACAACCATCACCGGCGAGCCCTACTCCGCCGACCTGCGCTCGATGCCCCACATTCTCATCGCCGGCACCACTGGTTCGGGCAAGTCGGTCTGCATCAACTCGCTCATCGCCTCAATCATCTACCGTTCCGGGCCGGACTACGTCCGCTTCCTGACCATCGACCCCAAGCAACTCGAGCTGCCCGTTTACAATCCGATTCCGCACCTGCTCGGCACCACTACCATTGACCCGGATAAGGCCGTGCGCGAACTCGGTCGGGTTGTAGAGATAATGGAGGCGCGCTACGGCGAGTTCGCCAACCTCGGCGTACGCGACATCGTCGGCTACAACGAGCGGGCCGAGCAGGAGGGCTTCGAACGCAAGCCCTATATTGTCGTCATTATCGATGAACTCGCGGACCTGATGCTCCGCGCGCCCAACGAAATCGAGATGCGCATCACGAGGCTGGCCCAGATGTCGCGCGCGGTCGGCATCCATCTCGTGCTCGCAACCCAGCGGCCTTCGGTCGATGTCGTCACCGGACTCATCAAGGCCAACTTCCCCTGCCGCACCGCGTTCCAGGTCGCATCCAAGACCGACTCGCGTACGATTCTCGACATGAACGGTGCCGAGTCGCTGCTCGGCCGTGGTGACATGCTGTTTTTGCCCCCGGGCAAAGGCGAGCCGACCCGGCTTCACGGCTCGTTCGTCTCCGACCGCGCGGCCCGGCGGATCGTGGACCTCTGGGCGCGGACCTACCTCACCGAGCTCTTAACCGGCCTCGTCGAGAACCCGGCCGAGTGCGCCCGCAAGATGGTCGAGAGCGAAGTCGTCGACGTGCTCTACGACAAAGAGAAGTCCGGAGTCCGCCGCAAACTCGACGACATGCGGACGATTCTGCCCGAGGAAGTTGTTGACAATCTGATGTCCCGCAAATACTATGAAACCCTGCCCGAAGAGAGCCCGCAGGTTCAAGCCGAGCGGAACCGGGCACAGGAACAGGACCGCGAGCGTGACGAGAAGTTTGTCGAGGCCGCGCAAATCGTGGTCCGACACAGAGAGGCATCAGTTTCAATGCTGCAGCGACGTCTGGACATCGGCTGGGCCCGAGCCGGCCGGATAATCGACCAACTCGAACAGGTCGGCGTGGTCGGCCCCTATGTCGGGTCGAAATCACGCAAGGTACTCGTCGACAACGAGGCCGACCTGCAGAAACTCCTGGCCGGCGAGAGAGTCCAACCTTCATGATCGACCGCAAAACCGTCCTGAAGTGGGTTGACGAGATTGCGGCGTTGATACCCTGCCAGACGTACGAACAGGTGATTCACTTCATCAAGTGCAAGCCCGAGGGCAAGATTGTCGCGCCCAAGCCCGAGATCAGGATCGACGACCACTGG
This sequence comes from uncultured bacterium, assembly GCA_964485845.1. Classification (GTDB taxonomy): domain Bacteria; phylum Hydrothermota; class Tepidihabitantia; order Tepidihabitantales; family Tepidihabitantaceae; genus UBA2258. The sequence goes on from CAZAKP010000029.1 coordinate 8,787, forward strand.
TTCAGCATCCGGCGCCACAACGACGCGGTCAGCGGCGAGGACAATCTCGAGATTTTCATCGGCAACAACGAGTCCGGCGACGAGTACATGGGCTACGACCGGATTGACCCGAAGTGGCACGACGCCGAGGGCCGGGACATGAAACGCTGGGAACTGGCGCGCGCCTACATGCACCCCAAGTACCGCGGCCAGAACTACTCGCTGTTCATGGCCGAGATGGTGATGGCGCTCGCCCGGAAGAATCATGCCCGGTCGGTGGTCGCCTATCCGCGCCATGTCGCCATGCTGGTCACGCTGCTGAACCTGGGCTATCGCACGATGGAAGGCAACTACGACGCGACGCTCCACCGCATCCTGAAGCAGGGCAGGCACTGGTACGGCACCAACACCACCCAGCGGCGCCTGTACTACGCGCAGGAATTCCGGCCGTTCATCCAGGACGGCAGCTTCATCATGGAGAAACCATGCACCACGCGCGGCATCTGGGATTTCCTGATGGAGAAGGTCTGAACCAGCTAAGCTAGCAGTCAGCCGCTAGCAGCCGGCAGACCGACGCCCGGCAGCCAGCTTTCTGAGCCGGCTGGCCCCGATGATGCCGGCCTCGATCCCCAGCTCGGAGAATACTATGTCGAGATTGCGGCCCGGCAGGACCTGGGTCCGGTGAAATACGGACTTGCGGACTGCCTTGAGCAATGGCGGGCCGATACCGCTTACGCCGCCGCCGATGACTATCCGCTCCGGGTCGAGCAGCTCCACCGCGTTCGCCAGCGCCGTGCCGAGGTAGTCACCGACCTCCTCAACCAGCACCAGGGCCAGCCGGTCACCGGCCCGTGCGGCCCGGCCAATCTCCCGCGTCGTAATCTCTGAAGCATCGCCTTTGGCGAGTTCCAGCATCAGGCTCGGACCTTCCGCTCTCATGCCGGGAAAGAGCGACGTCTGATTCTTGTGGTTCTTAAGCCGCTTCATCTGCGCCCGCACCCGCTTCCGGGCCCGGTCCTCAACGTAGTGCGCTCCGATATAGCGCTCCACGCAGCCGCTGTGGCCGCACTCGCACGGCAGCCCGTCCGCGAAAATGGCGGTGTGCCCGATTTCTCCGGCCGCGTCATTGGCGCCGACGAGCAACCGCCCGTCGGCGATAATCCCGCTGCCGACGCCGGTACCAAGCGTCACGCACAGCATGTGCCTGCAGCCGCGCCCCGCCCCATAGAGCCACTCACCCAACGCCACCACGTTCGCATCGTTGGCGCAGTACACCGGCAGGCCGGTCAAACCCTCCAGGGTCCGTTTCACCGGTGTGCCGTTCCATCCCGGCAGGTTCGGCGGAACGCGTACGATGCCGGCCGTGTGGTCGACGAGGCCGGCAATCCCGATGCCCACCGAGGCGACGCGCCGGCGCTTGCGGAGTTCGCCGATGACGCTGGCGACGCGCTTCAAAGCCTGGGCCGGCCCGGCGGCCGCCCGGGTAAGAAGCACGCGGCGAGCCCTGACTTTGCCCGCGCCGTCAACCAGCCCGATTTTCGTATTTGTGCCGCCGAGGTCGATGCCGATGTCGAAGTGAGTTCGCGGTTTGTGGTTCATGGTTTCTGGCTCACGGAGCTGAAACTGGAAACCACAAACTAGAGACGTCCGGCGTAGAGCGTGCGCAGCGCCTGCTCGTAGGCCGCACTCATCGTCACCCCGCGCCGGGACATCACCTTGCGGGCATTCGACAGAACGTGGCCGAGCGGCCAGTGTGCTTCGCGCCCCCAGGCGAATGCCGCAATCTCCTTCGGCGAGAGCCCCGGCTCGAACCAGTTGGCGAAAGTGCCGACCCGCGTGCCGGTATTAATGAGTGTACCGATGGCGGTCTTGACATGGTCGCCGATGAAACAGCCGACCTTGAGCAGGCTGGTATCGATGGTCTTCCCTTGCCAGGGCACCTGCACCGGTTGGTAGGCATTCTTCAGGTCGGAGTTGGTCGTCAATGCTCCCAGGTTCGCCCACTCACCCACAAAGGCGTGACCGATGAATCCCTCGTGGTGCTTGTTTGCATACCCTTGGAACACGCTCGCTTCGACCTCGCCGCCGATGCGGCACTGCGGCCCGAAACTGCACCCCGGCCGCACCTTGGCGCCGTCAATGACCGTACCCGGCCCGATGTAGCACGGCCCCTCTACGAAACTCCCCGGCCTGATAGCTGCATCCCGCTCGATGAAGACCGGTCCGGTCTCCGTGCTGATAACCGTTCCGGGCCACACCCTACTGCCCGGCTCAAGATGCAACTCCCGCCTGTCTCCCACCACCTCCGCCCCTCGTTCAATCCTGCCCGTCCTCGTCCTGGGCTTCTCCCCTCTAGCCTCTAGCTTCTCGCTTCTAGCTTCGACCTCTCTCCGTATCTGCTCTGAATTGCACTCGATGATATCCCATGGCCATCTGATGACTCGCGCCTTCACCTGTTCCTCGGCCAGGTTGGCCCGCAACCCGCGTACCGAACCCAGCTCCTCCACGCACTCGGCGCACACACGAAAGCCGACGACCTCGTCGCCGGCAAGCAGAACCGACTCCGGCCCTTTCGCCGACACCGGCTCGTCGAAGATGGCGGTTGCTGAAAGGAATAGTCTCCCTTGTCTGGGATTCACATTGACTCGGCAGTCCGGGTGCGCTTCGGCGGTGATGCCGGCCACCTCGTTCCGGACCCAGAGAAAGAAGGGCTCATCGGGGTACAGACGTCGGTACTTCTCCAGCAGCGTGAACCTGCCGCAGCGCAGGTCGAACGCGGGCCTGAGGTCGCAGAGCGGCGACAGCCGGTCAAGGCCGTCGCCTTCGTAGACGCAAATCACGAACTTAGGATATTAGCGGCCTACAACAAGTCAAGGCCGGTTCAGCGTGTGGAAGTCACTTGCCGCTGATGTACTGGCAGTAGCCATACGCAACCGGCCCTTCCTTCGTGGTCTCGCATGGGAATTGGGCGCACTCGAAGCATAGTCGCACACCCTTCTTGAAGGCGCACGTAGCTATCCTACAGAACTTGTTCTCCTTTGGGGCACAGCCAGTGTTGCCGCTGGGGCACGTCCCCTTCACCATCCTCGGGCACTTCTCACAGGCAATCCCGCACACGCCTATCTTCACACTACCTCCTATGGCTGTATCTCAGGGCCGGCGATGTCCGCCCTGCACGACTTCACCTCTCCAGTACCGCACCAACGGAAGTAATCCAGACCCTTGACGACCGGGCCGGTGCTGATAACGAACGACTCACCGCGTCGGTCCACGGCGTGAATGATAACGGGACCTAGATAACCGCCTTTGAGCGAACGCAGGTCGCGCACGGCCTCGAGACATGCCTCTTGCGCCGAAGCCCCGGCCTTCATGTAGAGCACCACCGACCGCGCAGTGCATGCCCGAATCGTCATCTCGCCCACGTGTGTACACCCGCACGCCCCGTAGCGGTTGTCCGCGTACAGCCCGGCGCCGATGACCGGGGAATCACCCAGCCTGCCCGGATAGCACTGTGCCCAGCCCGACGTACTAGTACCGGCCGCGATGTCACCATTCCTATCCAGGCACAGGAACACGACGGTGCCGCCCGCCGTCTTCTCCCGGCTCGACTCCCAGGCAAGTTGCACCAGATCAGCATGAGACAGATCGGACCGCACCGAGGCAGGAGCATGTTCGATCATCCAGCGCTCGTAGCGGGCTCGCGCCTCCTCGGTCAGCATCTCTGCCTTCTCGGCGCCTATCTCCCTGGCGAACCGCTCCGCGCCCTCACTGACAAGGAAGACGTGCGGCAGCCGCTCCATCACCTGCCGCGCGACCGAGACGGCGTGCAGGTAGTACCGCAGGTTCCCGACCGCGCCGGTCCGCCCGGTTGCACCGTCCATCACCGCCGCATCGCAACTTACCACGCCCAAAAGGTTCGGCGCTCCGCCTCGACCCACGGAATCGATTCCCGTGTCGGCTTCGACCACGCGGATTCCCGCCTCGACCGCGTCAAGCGCCGCGCCGCCTCTATCCAGCACCTCCCGCGCCGCCTGCATCCCGACCCCTCCCTCGCAATTGGTAAGAAGCATCATCTAGTGTCCTCTCCTTCTGTCGGAACGGACGCGGTAGAGCCGTTCCGTGAAACCGCCCTCGCGCTCAAATGCGGATGCCTGCGCGGCAAGCTGCCGGTCCAGCAGATAGCAGCAGACGTTCAAGAGCGACAGCGCACCATTGGCGGCCAGCTCAGCCGACCGCCACCGACTACCACGGACCCTCACGGACTTGTCCTTTGTCCGTGTCCGTCCTGTCCGTCCGTGTTAGCTCCTCCCGAATCCACTCCGCGAACTCGTCCATCGTCGCAACCCGCCTCGCCTTGAATCGCAACAGCGCGGGCGTGGTCGGCGGGCCATTGGGCGAGTCCCCGTTGTCGCAGGAAGTCCCCGTAGTCGAGGCGCAGCTCTTCGAGGCTCGCCCGCGCCACGTTCGTCAGCTTGAGGAAAATGGGGACTGCACCGCGCGCCGAGCGCTCCGAGGGACTGTCCCCATTTTCCGAAGCGAGACTTCCCTCTGCGAGATTCTGCCATCGGATGGCAGTGTCCGCTTCGCTCCCAGTCTGCACGCCTGACCTTGCGGCCTGCACCATCTGGTCGTGCGTGCGGGATCGCTTCTCGATGTACCGGTCGCAGAACCTAACCGTCACGTCGTACGCGAGCTGGGCCACGCGGAAGCTGCGGAGCTTCCGGTATCCACCATGCGGTGGAATCAAGGGTTCGCCGGCAATCAGGTCCGTGCTCGTCGTGTCCGTCTTTGCCCGTCTGTGCTGTAATTCATCTTGCAGGCGAATCATAGAATCCCGGGCCTCCAAGTCAACTCAAGGCCCGCTCCGCGACACAAATTGACAGGCGGCGGGGCCGGACCTATACTCGGTCACCGACCGGAGGATGAAGTATTAGCTTAGTCTTCAAGCACCGCGTACCGCCCGTCCCAGTCCTGCTGGCGCTTGCCTGCCTGGCAACTGCAGCGATGGCTGGAGAGGTTGACGTGCTTGCGACCTACTCCGGAACAGCGGATTGTGACAACTACAGGGTATACTACAAGATCGATGGCGGCCTCTCCTATGGCTTGATGTCGCCCCATGGAGTACCCTTTGACTACCGCTCATATCTAAAGTTCGGCCTCGATTCAGTGCCTGATACGTGTGCCATCATGTCGGCTCATGTCAGCTACTACCAATACGCGAATAACGGCCTCCCTTCAGTCAACCTGAAGCTGATCCAAGACCCGGCCCCACTCGGTGCGGAAGAACTCTTCTTTGAGATCGTCGGTGCGCGCGTGATCTCACCAACCATTCAGAGCCAGGATGGCTGGGTGGAGTGCTCTATTGACTCATCCGCGCTGACACTAATCGACTCATGTCGTGCGACCGGGTGGGTTTCCATGGCCATTGATCACGTGGGCCAGGGGACCAACGCTTTCGCATTCGGATACACCGACAGCCTGGCGCCATTCATACATGTCGAGTACTCGTCATCTGCAATACAGGAGAACCAAAGAGCGCCGACTGAGCAAGCTCGGTTTAGCCTGGCACCGAACCCAACAAGAAGTGCGTTTGTTACGGCCGACCACAACACCGCGGCCTCGGCTCGTCTGACCCTTCGCGATGTCGTTGGCAGGACCGTGAATTCGTTTCATCTGGGCCCATCCGGCCGCACCCGGCTTGACCTACGTGGCTTGCCACCCGGCGTCTACCTGGCCACGCTCGAAGCCGGAACCCAATCCCTCACCCGCAAGCTCGTCATTACCAACCGTTAGGTTCTGCCTCGGTCCGTTCCGGTCCGAGTGGACCGGCCCGAACCGCATTCAGTCGAGTTCGCCCATGCGTTCCAGCTCGGCGACAGGGGCGGTGACGGCTCGCCCCGCTCGGAAGCGGGCCGCAATTTCGCGGCCCTCTTGAGGCGGTGCGCGTCAACCCAGTTTAGTATAAGTCCTCACCGAATCAGACCCGAGAATGCCATAACTTGTTCGTTGGCAATTAGTTATTGGCCGTCCGCGAATCTCACCTACCCCGCCTCCTGGGCTATTCTGGAGATTCTCTCCCGAGCTGTCCGCTGAGCTGTTCCGGGGACTACTCGGAAAGCTCCTCGTCACACGATCCGAAGAGTTATCTGGAGGGTCTGTCGGGAGGCTGTCCGGAAGGCTGTCCTCCCGGCGGTTCGGAGAGCCATCCGGGAAGCTGCCGGGAAAAGTACTTCGGTGAGCGCTCCCGAGACTGTCCAGAGAATCGCTCGGGAAGCAACCCGGAGAGCAGCCCGGCAGACAGCTCGGAGGGTCGTTTCCCGAACTACCTCAGGAACTGCTCTGTACGCTGTCTCAGCCGCTGCCCGGCCCGAACTCGCGGTCGAGCAGCCAGAGCAGGTTCTTCTTCCGCCTGTGCCGTTCGCGGAAGCCGGCCAGGTACTCGCGGAACTTCCGGCTCTGCCCGAGCCCGGCGATGACGCTCTCGGCGCGGCGCAGACACCGCACCGCCGCCTTGTACGCCTCGTTGTCCGCCCCCTGCACGACATCTTCGGCGAGCCGCTGGTAGACACCTATCGCGTCGGCCGGGTGCCCTGCCTCTCTCGCGCGCGCCAGCTTGAGCCACGTCTCCTCGTGGCATCCGCCGGCCTGTGCCTCTCGCCAGGCGGCGTCAACATTCTTCTCCTTCAGCAGTATCTCGACTATCAATGACCCGCAGCGCAGTCGCTCATCGGCGAACTCAAATCCGGGCGCCGGTTTTGGAGCGCGGGCTGCCCGCTCTTTGAGATACTCCAGGGCCTCGTCCCGAAAGACCGACGGCTGTCCCGCCTTCTTCGCGAGGGTCCGCAGTTCCACATAGTTCTTGATTCCCGGTTCGCAGGTGAACATCGCCCAGACCTGGTTCAGCGCGTCGGTCAACTGTCCGCGCCGAGCATACTCGTTGGCCAGCAGTCGATGCAGCGCCTCATACGGCTGGTTGGGAAAAGCCTTCACCCCGAGTTCGGCCCAGGCCAACGCCTTGTCCGGCTGCTTCCCTTCCAGGCACCGGTTCGCGCAATTGTAGTAGGCCCACGGCGAGTCCAGCCCAAGCTGGCTCACCTCGGCCATCAGCATCGGGTCGAGGGTCAAGAGCGCCGCGTTCTTGGCAACGGCATCGAGCCGCACCGGCTCGCCCGGCGTAGCGCGTCGCTTTCTCGTCTGCGCCTCCCGCCAAGCTTTCTCTGCCAGCTCTCGATAGACCGCCAGCCCCTTCTCCCCCAGCAGTTCAGCGTACTTGAACACCAGACCGTCGAGCATGTAGCTGAAGCAGGTCGTCTCGAACTCGAACAACCAGCGCGCCAGTTCGGCCGGGTCGGGTTTGACCGCAGCGCAGGCGCGCACGTGCAGAGACAGGAACCGACCGGCGACCACGGCCATCTCAGCATCGGGATAGTACGACGGACCGGCCGCCGGTACGGAACGCTCAAACCCAAGTGCCGCGAGTCTCATGGCCGAGGTGGCATCGCCCGCAGCCAGAATCTCCGACAGCGCTTCGACGACGGCTTCCAGCCTCCTGCCGCGGTCCCTGTGCCTGATTCTCGACCACGGCTCGCCGGCAGCGGTAGCGCCGCGGATGGCCGCCTCGATTGACACCAGGTCCGGCCCGGACGGCCGCGACCTCGCCACCGCCAGGGTCAGACGCTGACGGAGCGCGCCGTCCGTCCTTGCCTGCGCCACCAACATGTCGACAAGCTTCTTCTTGGGCAGCTCGTCCAGGTACTGCCTGACTGCCTCCGGACTCCCCGCACCCTTGCGTTCGTCCGTGGAAAGGGCTTCGCTGACGATCCAGGCGGCGCCGGTCGCCACGCAGTGCTTGCAGAAAAGCCCATCCTCGCCGACCGGACACGAGCACGTCCCGGCCAACTCCCCGTCCTCCACCCGCAGCTCCACGTCATACCAGTCCGACCCGCGCACGCGGGCGCTGACGACTCCCCCACTCTCCTTGAGCGCCTTCACCCGGCCCTGTTCGAAATACCGCCTCCCCCGCTCAAACGACTGGCCGTACGCGGCACGTTCAAGCGCCTCTTTCGTGAGCACATCTGCCAGGGCGTTCTCGGCCACGCCTGAATGTAGCAGCCTCGGCCCGTTCGGTCAAGCGCCGGGACCCGTCGGTGCTTCCTCGTGTTTCGACAAACCCTATTGACAGATGCCAACGGCGGGTTATATTTGTTGGCGAAGGCATCCGCCAAAGGGCACCGGTCAAGCCCGGCGCGGGAGGTAGAAATGAAGAATCGTCGTCCGCTCCACTCCGTACAGGCAACAATGCCCACAGCATTGGCCTGCATCGTCTGCCTGCTCATCCCCGGCTCATCTGCCCTGAGCCAGCCCTTCCCGTCGTTCATGCTCGACAGCACCATCGTCCGCGGACCGTCATCCAATGCAATTGCCTACACGTGCGCGGCGTTCGGCCCCACTGTGGGCCTTGTTGTGTGGGTCGAGAACAGCACCCTGATGGCGGTCAGGGTGGATACGAACGGCACTCTGCTTGATTCCACGCCAATCGACGTGAACGGACCGCGACCCACGGAGATCGTGAACATGAGGCCGGGCGTAGCATGGGGTGGACACCTCTTCCTCGTGGTCTGGAACACGGAGACCACCGGAGCCGACGACTGCGCGGAGTACGCGCTCGTGGCTGAGGACGGGAGCGTGGTCGCACGCCACGTGCTGCAGGAGAACGTGAACGCGCCGCAGGGCAACCGCGCGGTGGCCGCCTTTGACGGCGAGAACTTCCTGGCGGCGTGGCTGGGGTACGACTACAACGTCTACATGCCCGCGGCGTTCTTCGCGCGGATTTCGCCCGAAGCCGTCATGCTCGATAGCCCGCCCCGGCGCGTCGCGCCGGGAGCAACTATAGAACAGAACGAACTCGCTCTGTGCTTTCACGGTGACCGGTATCTCGCAGTGTGGACGGTCTGGGACACCAGCGGGGTGTGGGGCAGTTTCGTACTGCCCGACGGGTCAACGCCCGACTCGGCCGGCTTCCCGATCAAGCGTGGCATCCGCAGTGATTATCCCTCGGTCACGCATGACCGGCAGAACTTCATCGTCGGCTGGTACGAGGACGACCGCAAGACGAGACTGGCCCGGGTTACCGATGACGGGACGGTTTTGGACTCGGGCGGCGTACTCATCGACAGCGCTTCGTCGTGGGACAACGCCGTCTTCTCCACCGGCGACGCGACCATTTTGGTCGACATGCGCGATTCGGTTTTCGGCTGGGACAGCCTCACGCCAACAGTGGTGCGCGTTGACACGGCCCTCCGGCTGCTCGATAGCATGCCGATTCCCCTATCCTGGCCGAGCGACGGACACAATAGCTACGCACCGAGGAATCCGTCGGTCTGCCTGAGCGGAAGTAACTACTTCGTTTCATGGCATCAGCCCTTCCGGGTTGGCTCCCTGACGACTAACCCGGCCGCGCTCTATCGGCGGTTGAACCGTCAGGGCCAGTTCGTTGATACCACCCCCATGCTCGCCAACCTCGGGGCGAACGTGCAGCGGGACCCCAGAATGGCATCCGACGGAGACGGCTTCCTCGCCGCCTGGGAAGACACCCGTTTCGACTCCGCCGGCCTGGTCCGGTCGGTCTACGCCGCGCGCTTCACGGTGGGCGGCTCGCCCCAGACGCCCATCTACCTGGGGCCCGGAACTGCCCACGATGTGACGTATGGTGGCGGGTGCTATCTGGTAGTGTGGAATCACGACAGCAGCGCACTTGCGGCACGGCTCTCGCCCGCCGGGGCGCTGCTCGACAGTCTGCCCATCATGCTCAGCGGCCCGGAGCGAGTGGCGCGGCGACCAGTGGCTGCCTATGGCGATTCGGTCTTTCTGGTGGCGTGGGAAGCGGCATCCGACAGCCACATTCACGGCATCCGATTGTCGCCGTCAGGTAACCTGCTCGACAGCACGCCGCGCCTGCTGCAGAGGAACGAATCGTGTCTCTCCCGCTATCCGCGGATCGCGTTCGACGGGCTCAACTTCCTGGTTGTGCGCAACGACGGCCTACCCGCCCCCAGGACGTTTCGCGGAGTCAGGGTCAACACCGCGGGACAGATTGTCGACACCGATGACATCAGCATAGGGTCCCCCAACACCATACGCGATGAACCTGAGCTGGCATTCGGCGGCGGAGTCTACCTCATGACCAGCACCGACAGGTACGTGTCCTGGCGCATCTCAACGACCGGCGAGGTACTCGACTCGCTGTACCGGTACGGCGCTTACCAGGCCGGCTTCGATGGCTCCAACTTCGTGCTCGTCTGTAACACCGGCAGCGCAGACCTCGGCGCCGTGCGTGTTACTCCGGACGGACTATTGCTCGACTCGACGCCCATACCGATAGTCAGCACTCACAGTTTCTATGCCGCAGCGTATTCCGCTTCGCTGGCAGCGAACGGGGCCAGCTTCAGCGGACTCGTCTTTCACTGCAACGAGCAAGCACCGTGGCTCGCCTATCGAACCCGCGGCGTCACATTCCCAATCCTCGGCATCGGCTCGCAGCGAGACGCAACGCCTGCGACAGCGTTCAGCGTCCTGCCGAACCCGGCGTCACGGCTGGTCACGCTGTCCTTCAACCTGACTCAGGCTGGACCGATTAGCGTGACCGCGTTCGACGCAGCCGGACGCAGGTGCGCGAGTCTGTTCTCGGGCCGGGTGAAGGCCGGCAGGCAGACGCTGCCGCTGGATACGCGGCGCCTGGCCAATGGCGTCTATTTCCTGCGACTGGAGGCAGGAGCGACAAAACACTCAACCCGACTGGTAGTTGCCCGGTAGAGAAACGGAAGGAATGTGAAGGTGCTGTCCTTGCTCGCTTGCCTTGTCTGCCTGCTCATCCCCGGCTCACTCGCCCTGAGCCAGCCATTCCCGTCGTTCATGCTCGACGCCGCCAGTTGACTTCATTGGTCCGTCAGCTAGCATCAGCACACAAGGGTGCCGAGAGCGGCAAGACAGAGGACCTTGCCGCAGTCCCCGACGCCAGTCAGTTAGGGTCCGCTACAGAGAGGAGAACTGAATGGCAAGAAACCGTATAGTTGGCAGCGCCAACGTGAGCTCGGGCTGCCGCAACTCATCGTCCTTACAACGCAGCGCTCGGACAGGAATCATCTCGCTGACTCTGCTGCTTGCCGGCGTGACTTTAGCGCAACCGGACACCGCCTGGACTTACAGGTATCACCCGGTTGCGGCTGGCGACTACCAGCCGTTAGCTGCCTTTGTCGATGAGAATGGTGGCATTTACGTAGCTGGCTGGGCGCAGCCCGACAACGACCACATGAACGCTTTCCTGTTGAAGATCAGCTCTCTTGGGGTGCTGTCGTGGGCCAAGACCTTCGATAACATGACGGCCGCTGGTGCTGCGATGGATGATAGCGGCAATGTCTACATCTCCGGGGCAACGAGCGGCTCGACCGCCAACGGCAGTATTTGTCTTCTCAAGTGCGAGCCCGATGGCGACACAGCTTGGGTCAGGTCCTATGGCGAGGCAGGCAAGGACTTCTGGGCTCTCGGGTCGATCGCCATCGACGATAGCGGAAGTGTATATGCCTGTGGTGCGGCGGATTCTGAGGTGCGGATCCTTAAGTATCGGAACGGCCTGTTGGCAGGCGTGTTGAGCTATACGTTAAGCGGATACACTCTGAGCAGCGGCGAATTTCACGTCTTGAACAACGGCGACGTGTATCTCGTGCTGAATGTTGAGCATCCTGCCAGATGGGAGGACTGGCTGACCGTGAGGTTGTCGAGCGGCGGCCAAGTGCTGTGGGAGCGTCACTTCAAGGACACAGATAGCACTTGGGAGCAGCCGGTCTGGAGTCAGCTGGACAGAAAGGGGAACACCTATGTCACCGGGATAGTCGCATCGCGCGCTTCGGAGGCGCAGACCTCAGTCTGCACCATGAAGAGAGATTCCTTGGGTGATACGCTGTGGACGAGGACGTACAACGGTCCCGAGAATCTGCGCGACGAACCCTCCTGCTTGATGCTAGATCAGGGAAGCGTGTACGTAGCTGGCTGGAGCATGTATAAGGCGATGGGGGAAAACCACGCGATTACGCTGATCAAGTATGATTCCCTCGGCAATCAGCTTTGGGTCAGTCGGCATGGAGGCGGGGATACGACTGATGACCCTGGATACGATAATCTGTACGCCGAGCCCCAGTACCGCTCCATTTGCATCGACGAATCGGGGAATGTCTATATCGCCGGAACCGAGAGTTATGATACCATAGGCCCGGTTAAAGTGCTGCTAAAGTACGACTCTTTGGGAAGTCTGGTCTGGGTTGGTAAGAGATTCCCATCGCCGGACGAAGGCTTGCATGGAGCGATAGCCGTTCTCGGCCGTGCCGGTGAGTTGTACGACATAGGGACTGTGGCTCCGTTCCTCGACGCCGGGCAGCACCGCAGTATCCTTGTCACGAAATATCAGGGGAGGTGAGAGATGCGGCAACGACTCGCGCTGCTTGTTTGTCTGTGCATCTCGTTTGCCTCTTCATTGCCGTACAACAGGTCCGGAGCGGTAGCTTACGCGCAAGCATGGCAGAACTTCAAGAAATTCCAGCACGACGGCGGTACCGACCACTTTCGTGAAGGTGGCAACTGCTGCAAGTTTGTCTCGCGAGACATGCGTAGAGGCGGATTCCTGAAGTACTGGGGAGTGAAGGACTCCGTCTCAGAGGCTGCCTGCGGAGACGCCGGCAGCCTCTGGTGCACTGACGCCTGTGACTAGAATCCGGACAACATGACACTCCACGCGGCTGGTCGTGGCCCGCTAGCGCAACGTCTTCGGGACACCATTCCGGAAAGCCGGGACAGTCCCTCGGAGCGCGAGGACGCGCGGTGCAGTCCCGGTTTTCCGGGCATGTCCTCACCGCCACGCGGTTGACACCGATTGCGGCCGTGGGTAAGATTGCGAGGGCGAAATGATGAGTTTCGACGTGACAACGCATGTCCGAACCGAGCTGCTCGATATCACCGACAAGGTGAGGGACGCGGTCGCGCAGTCAAAGGTCGGTTTCGGCATGTGCTTTGTCTATGTGCCGCACACGACCGCGGCGGTAACGGTGAATGAGAGCTACGACCCCGACGTGGCCCGTGACATCACGGAAGCTCTATCGAAGCTTGTCCCCCATCGCGCCGGCTACGCCCACTCCGAAGGTAATTCCGACGCGCACATCAAGGCGGTGATGGTCGGGTGCTGCCAGCCGATTCCGGTCGAAGACGGCCAGCCGGTCCTCGGCCAGTGGCAGGGAGTTTTCCTGTGTGAATTCGACGGCCCGCGCACACGGCGGGTCAACGTACAAGTGATGAACAAATGAGCAACCGGACAGTTCGGAATTCAGAAACCAGAAGTCAGAATTCAGCAGGTCGGTACTCGCTGCATTCTGGTCTCTGCGTTCTGAGTTCTGAATTATCCGGTTCCGTACAAAGGAGGTCCGTTGGCACATAAGAAGCTGTTTATCCCCGGCCCGACCGAGGTCCGGGAGGAAATCCTGAAGGCGCAGGCCCAGTGGATGATCGGCCACCGCTCGAAGGATTTCGGCGAGATGAACAAGCGCTGCGTCGAGAAGACGAAGCAGATACTCAATACCAAGAACTACGTGTTCTGGTTCACGTCGTCGGGCACGGGCTGCATGGAAGGCGCGCTCCGGAACGTGGTGACCGGCAAGATTCTCCACACGGTGAACGGCGCTTTCTCGGACCGCTGGTTCAAGATCTCCAAAGCCTGCGGCAAACAGGCCAGCTCCGTCGCCGTGGAGTGGGGCAAGGCCATCAAGCCGGAACTGGTGGACGCGGAGCTCGCCAAGGGCGGGTACCAGGCAATCGCCATCACCCAGAACGAAACCTCGACCGGCGTTCGTAACCCGATCGAGGCCATCGCCAAGCTGGTGCGCACCAAGTACCCCGACGTGCTCATCCTCGTCGACGCCGTGTCGTCGCTGATGGGCGACTGGTTCGATATCGACGGCCTTGGCCTCGACATCGTGGTCGCCTCCAGCCAGAAGGCCGTCGCGCTGCCGCCCGGCCTGGCCGTCTCCATCGTTTCGCAGCGTGCGCTCGACAAGACCCGCACCGTGACCGACCGCGGCTACTACTTCGACTACGACG